>NZ_CAJPHM010000013.1:0-215114 GCF_905339955.1 Burkholderia sp. BCC1996 | reverse complement strand
GTTGTGCGTGCGCACTTGCGCCTGATGCGGGGAGCGTGGCAGGCAGTGCCCGCCGGAACGTTGCTGGATGACGATGCCGTTCTGGCCGGAATCGCCGGGCTGTCGCGCGCGGAGTTCGAGGAAGCGAAGACGTTGTTGCTGAGTGGCTGGCAGAGGATGGCGACTGGTCGGTGGGCTCATCCGGGTCTGGTGGCGCGCGCCGAGGCTATCTGGGCTGTGCATGGCGACGCTCTGCGCGAGCGTGCCGCACGTGCCATGGCTGTGTCGATCGAGCCTGAGGCGTTTTGCCTGACCGCACCGGCCGCGCCGTCGGAAGGCGCGGCGGGAGGGAAGTCGAGGGCGAAGCGCAAGCACCCGCTGCCGCCGAATTTTTCCCTGACGTCGCCAATGTGGGATGCGGCGCGTCGGATGGGTTTCAGCGACGAGCAGATCCGCCAAGTGTTCGACCTGTTCTGTATGAATGCGCGTGCCAAGGCGTGGCAGTACGTCAACTGGAGTGATGCGTTTGCGCTATTCGCGAAGAACGCACCGCGCATGAATGGAATTGTTCCCGAGGCGTCGTTGATGCAGCACACCGCCTCTGCGGGCTCGTACGGAGTGACGCCAGGGTTGCGGGCGGCGCCGTCGAAGAATGCGGCACTGGACCAACAGAATCACGCAGCTGTTGCACGGGTCAGCGCACTGCGAGGGCGCGCGCAATGACCTCCATACACTCGACCATGAATCGGGGCCCGGAGCGCGATGCGCTGACGGAGGAGGCCCGCTTTCAGAGCATCAATGCAGTGTTGGTCGAGGTGTATGGCATTTACCGGCAGGAATTACGTGACTTCGAAATCATGCTCTGGCACGCGAAGCTCGCGTCGTTCTCTATCGAAGATATTGCCGCAGCGTTCGATGTGCATAGCGATCGCAGCGGCTTTTGCCCACGGTTTAACGACATCCTGAGGCTGCTCGCGCCGAAGTCGAGTGCACTGGTGTTCGAGGAGTTGCAGCGAGAGGTGATGCAGCGTGGGCCGTGGCGTACGCCGCGGTTTCAGCAGGCGGAAACCCAGGAGATTGTCGCGCGACTGGGCGGGTGGCAGAGCGTATGTAGCGAAATGCCGCTGCCGGCGAATGCAGCCGCGTTCGAGTCGTACCGACGGCGCGTTGAGGCGCTGTACGAGCCGGTGTCTACGCAGCTCGCCATGCGTACCAGTGCGACCCGGGCGTTGGCGCTCAAACGCCCGGGTGACGGAGGTCATGCAGGTATTCAGGCGCTTCGCCAACTTTCGGCTTGACGCGGTCAGGCAAATCTACTGCCAGCAATGAGATCAAGAGGATTCAGAGCACCATGGCACAGCAACCACCCCGAAACGCGAGCAAGGCGGGCAGTATCCAAGACGGTTCGACCATGAATGATGGGCTGGACGCGATCGTGATGACTGTCGATCGTCTCTCGAAGATGTTGGTTGCCGCAGTCATCGGGCTCGCCGGGTTGGCGATCGCGGTCGCGATCCTCGCCTGGTTTGTCACACACAAGCATCCTGATCCGGTGGGCATTGATCCGCACGGCAACGTGATCCCGCTGGTACGGCTCGATGTCGCCTACCTCGACGACAACCGCGTGGCGGGGTTTGCCGACGAAACTTTGCGCGTGTCGTTTGCACATGACTTCGAGAATTACCCCTACACGATGAACGCGTTGTCCGATCGGTATACGCCGAGCGGGTTCGAGTCGTTCAAGGAAGCAATGGCGCCGTTCATCATGCAGATGAAGCAGAAGCGCTACGTGATGAGCCTGTCGATCGACCGTCCTCCGGTGGTTGTCGAACATGGCGTCGATAGAAACGGGGCGTACACGTGGACGTTGCAATCGATGGTCTACGTCAACCGACAGGGCTCGGAGGACCGGATGCCTCCGACCAAGTACACCGCAGTCATGGTGGTGACCCGCATACCGCTGGCCGAGAACCTGCGGGGCATCTCCACGACGTCGGTCAACCTTTCTCCTGCGACCTGATCCCATGATGAAGCGAACTCGCATGATGGTGGCGCTGCTTGGACCAACATTACTTGGTCCGGCGGTGGCGCTTGCCCAACAGGCGGTGCCGGTGGCATCGAATACGCCGGTTGCCGCGGCGACCGGCGCTGCGCCGGCCTCCGCCCAAGCGGTAGCTGGCGTGCAGGGTCAGGTGTACAACGGCCCGCCGGGCGGTGCACCGGCCGAAGCGTCGAATGCGGCCGGCTTGCTGACGCCAACCGGCGCAGCAGCCCCGGCATCAGCCCCACAATCGGTTGGTGCCAACAGCGTACCGACTTCGGGGGTGCCGCTGCCGTCACCGCTGATCAAGGATCCGGTCGCGCTGGCGGTGGATCAGGTTGCGCCGCTCGATGTGAAGCAGGTTCAAAAGCTCAAACGCACGCTGGTGGACCGTGATAGTGCAATGTACAGGGCCGATCGCGTGCCGAGCGTGCGTAGCCAGCTGCTGCACCTTGACCTGTCACCGTCTGGGCAACGCCCGGTTATTCACATCGCGCAGAACATTGGCGGGACCGTCAGCTTCATCGACATTGCCGGCAATCCGTGGCCGATCGAGCATGTCGACAATTTCGGTGCGAAGGGCTTCCAGGTCTCTCTGCCGAGTGGGAACACGATCTCGGTCTGGGGTGTGAATCCCTACATGACGGGCAACGTGGCGGTTGTCCTGAAGGGCCTGGCTTCACCGGTGAGTTTTCTGGTGGCGCCGCCGGATGCCAGTGCGAATGTGGCCAACGATCGGACCGACCTCGTTGTGCCGCGTGTACTGCCCGACAAGCGCGAGTCCTATCTGGCCGGCGGGCAGTCTGATGCAGTGGCGAGTTTCAGCGATGAGTTGACCTCGTATCTGCTTCGCACGCCCCCGGACAGTGCCAAGTCCTTGCGCGTCGTCGGGCTTGTGGACTCGCAGGCGTGGCAGACCGCGGATGGCGCGCTGATTCTACGTACCTCGGCTTCGCTGCGGTCGCCCGCCTGGATCAAGAGCGGGTCAGCGGCGGACGGCACTCATGTCTACAAGCTGCCGGTCACGCCTCTCGTGACGGTTGCCGACACCGACGGCCGACTCGTGTACGTGCAGATCTCGGGGTACGACAGCGTGAGCAAGATTTCGTCGATCGCGCCGGTGAATGGGAGCCCAGCCAAATGAGCGATGTGAGCGGAAAGATCGACCCCACGTTGGGTGCGGGCGCGGCCGGCGAGCCAAATCTGCGTGAGAACCTGAAGAAGCCACTGGATCCAGGCTTCAAGCGCAACCTGAAAATCATCGGCTTCGCGTTGGGGGGCTTTGCGATCGTCATCATCGGCCTGATTGTCTTCTCGGGGACGAACCACGCAAACGCCGATCGATCGGATGTGCGGATGGCCGGCTCTGTGGTTCCGAATGAGCAGGCGATGCCGAAGCCGTATCAGGACAAGCTCAACCGCGTCGAATCCCGTGAATCGGTAGCGGCCCTGGATCAGGGCAAGAGCTATGTGCCTGCGCCAAGCAACGACGGCGTGCAGCCGATTCAGCCGATCCAACCGGTCACATCGGCGGCGACCCAACAGGTGAGCTATGTCCAGCCGACGGGCGGGGGCGTGGATCAGCAGGTGCCAGACGGTTTGAAGCGCCAGCTCGATCGTATCGTCGCGTCGATGGCGCCGATGGCGCCGCAAGCGCTCGATGCAAAGATCGACAAGGCTGCGCTCGCAGCGACTGGTGAGCATGTCGCGTCGTCGGCTGGTTCGTCGGTATCTGCGAACGACGCTTCCAGCGCGCCGGTATCGCGCAGACAGTTGATCAAGAAGGAAGACATCTACCCGGCGCAGATCAAGAACATGCCGAGCAGTGATCGCGGTGGGCTGAGCTTTGCGGAGATAACTTCCGGGCCGTTCCAGGGGGCGCTGCTCCAAGGTCGTTCGACGATCTACAACAGCGACTACCTCAACACGAAATTCACGTCGATGCGCTTCAACGGGCAGCAATTCGAGATCGAAGCAATTGCGCTCGACGAGAAAACGGCCGAGGACGCGCTCGACGGAAAGATCGATCACAAGATCCTGACGCGCTACGTGATGCCGGTGCTGTTTGCCGGCCTGCAGGGCTTCGCGACCGCGGCGGCCAATCCGGGTAGCTACGCGGCGTATCCGTCGGTAAGCACGGGCGCCGGCACGCTGATCACGAACTCGGGAATCGCGACCCCACCATCGTCGACCTCGCAGGCGATCAATGCCGGTATCGCTGCAGGCCTGCAGATCGCAAACCAGAACATTTCGAAGCTGGCCAACGAGCCAGTTGACGTGTCGTTGCCGCAAGGCTTGAACATTGGTGTGATGTTCACGGCACCCGTTTTTGCGCAATAAGCAGCGAGTGGGGATCCGCGGTGATTCACCTCGGTCACCCACTCCCATGAATCGCATCGAATTCGCGGACGGAGTCCGCAAGGCATTCCATCAGGGAGAAGCTCGATGAGCGAATTGACCGAAGCAACAAGTTTCCTCAAGGGCGAGGATGCGGTCCATCACACAGACGACGCACGGGAGTTTCATCACTCGGGGGAAGACGACACGCATGGGCCTGGCACGCACGACGTACATCAGGACGATGTGCTGGTCGATCCGAAGCGCAACAACCGCAAGATCTTGGGGGCGGTGCTCGGTGCCCTGGGCGTGGCGTTGGTCGGTGGCGTTGGCTACCTCATGATCGGGCCGATGCTGCATAAGGCACAACCGGCCAACGATTTGGCCGCCGCCTCGAGTCTCGGTGGGGGCGTGCCGAAGTCGGCCGGCGCCACAGCGCTGATGGGCGGCGACTCGGGTGCGGCTGCGCCGACGGTACCGCCTGCGACGCCTGGTACGTCCGAAGTGACGCAAGCCGCGGCCGCCACGACACCGACGAATGCGGTTGCGCCTCTTGCAGGCAGCACGCCTCTGACTGCGCTCGCACTGCCTGCTGCCACTGCGGCGGCACCGACTCCGACCGAAGCTCCCTCGGTGCCTACCGCGGGAGTATCGGCTGTGCCGAGCGCCCCCAGTGCCGTGGCGCCGGCTGTACAGACCGTTGCGCCGGCGACCACGAATGCGACGTCGGCCGCGGCTTCAACTGGTGCTCCGGCCGATCTTCAGCAGCAGGTCAATGCGCTGAAGGCACAAGTGGCAGCGCTTCAAGGGCGCGTGGGCGGCACTGCAGATGGCACTGGCGCGCATGCCGCTGTGCATCACGCGCGTGCGCATCGTACGGTGCGTCACGTTGCGCCGGCGGCATCCGCCTCGGCAGCTGTCTCAAGCGCGGATCCTGATTCTGGGGATGCTGAGGTCGCGGACACGACCGGTTCGCAGGTTGGAGCATCGCACACCCGGCCTCACAAAGCCGGCTCGCATGCGAAGCATCGTGGAGCCACCTCGGGGGGCAAGGCATCGGCGACATCCGGTGGCGTGGATGGTTACGCGTTGCGCGACATCTATCCGGGCAGCCATGGGGACGTCGCAACGGTGCTGACTCCGTCGGGTGACGCGGTGAAAGTGCACGTGGGCAGCACGATCGCCAACGCACGCGTGACAGGCGTCGACGCCGATGGCGGTGTCGTCCACACGACGGCAGGAGACATCCAGTAACCGGTCGTTAGCGGGTCCTGTCGCGCAACGTTCCATGAGGACGTGCGCGACAGGCGAGAAGACCTCGAGGGGAGCCAGAGCGGTATGCCGAACTTGCCAGACATCAGCGGATTCGTGAACAACTTCACGGCGCTGGCTAATGGTTTGTCGACCCTGATCATGGTGATCTCGGCGCCGGTGGGGCTTGTGTTCTTCCTGTCGGCCGGAATCATGCTGATCAAGGGCAGCAATGGCCGGGAGCCGGTGGAGTGGGGCCGCGTGGCGGGTGCCGTGATGATTGGCACGATGCTCATGCAGTTCGTGCGCAGTGTCGACAACACGGCGCAAGTGGTTACGGGATCGGGCGTCACGTCGTACACGAATGCCATGCAGTACGTTCCGATCGCCAATCAGAGTTCATTTTGGCAGTCAGTCCTGCTCGCGTGTTTCGCGTGGGTTAGTGCAATGGGCTGGGCGGGCTGCTTTCGGGGTTTGTTGCTGTGGAAAAAGGCAACCAACGGGCGTAGCGCGCAAGGTGATGAAGTCTGGCGTGGTGCGACGCATTTAATCGGGGGCGTGTTCGCCATCAACATCGCAGTTTTTCTTCAAAACGTTTTTGCATAAGCAGGGAGCCATCATGAAATCCATTCTTCGCATCGCCCAGGCCTCGATGAGCATTTGCATGGCTGTCCTGGGTGCTCGTCCGATGTCGCGTCTTACGACGTGGGTCGGTGACTGGCTGGCCGAGGCGCGTTTGCGTGTGCGTGGCGCCGGGGCGACAATTTCGGCATTGATCGGTCTCACGCTGATCTCGACCTCGGCCGTCGCGGACGTACCGGGCTGGGGGACGAGCGTGACGAACCTCACCAACCTGTCCGACGCCGGCCAGACGCTGGTCATGGCGGTGGCGTCGCTGATCGGCGTGATTGCGCTGTTGTACGCGGGCATGCTGTTCTGGAAGAAGGCCAATCGCGAAACGTCGAGCGAAGTGAAAACCTCGCACATCCTGATGGCGGTGGCCGGGGGGGTGTTCTGTCTGTCGATCGCGCTGGTCGTCCGCAATTCGGTGCAAACGGTTGGTGGCTCTTCGTCGGATGTCGGCCGCCGCTCGGTCTATAACGGCAACGGCTATTGATCCGTTGTGAGCGGTTGTGCGAGAGATCGGCAGGCCATCGCTGACCTCTCGCCAACTTCGCATCCCGCGGACGTTCCTGCCTTCCGGCTCCGGAGACATCGTCGATGCTGGCTAGTCTTGTACTTTCGATCAAGCGCTACACATTTCGCGCGAACGATTCCCGCGCAGCAGCAGCTGATGCGGAGTATCGCGCGCTGCGGCCTCGCGTGCTCGAACAGCAGGGCTATCGTTGCGCGTTCTGCCGGCTAGTGTCTAAGTTTCAGCGGGGCGCGAACAAGGCGGCCACGAACAATGAAGTCCACCATGTGGGCAAGCATGACGACAATCGGTACGAAATGCTGAAGGTCGCCTGCATCCTGTGCCATGCCTACCATCATGTCGGCGAGACGACGAAGACGGGGGATGTACAGGCTGAGACGCTTGGGGGGAAGTCGCTGATCGCCTATGTGCCGGAATTGTCCGCGGTAGACGTGAACAACTTGCAGCGCGTGATGGGAATCGCGCTGCGCGACCCCGACGAGAAGAGCGTGGCAGAGGAAATCGCAGATCATTTGATCAAGCGTGCCCTGCCGGTAAAGGACGTGTGGGGAAGCTTCTATCCGTTGGATTTCGCCGCGGCAATGTCTCATCTCGATGACGCCGAGTACGAGTCACGCGCGGAGCCGCTCGAGGATCTGCGCCTCGTCTTCAACTTTGCTTTCTTGAAGGATCTTGCCGCGCGCCTCCAGGAGGAGACGCGGTGGCAAGTTTTGCCTGTCAGTTCATGGTCGTCCGTGGCGCGCAACCATGTCGGCCATTCTCAGTAACACGCGCCCCAAGGCGGCGGCGTCAGGCGAGTCCTCGGTAGCGGCACAGAACTTCAAGCTGCGGCCGCTGACGGGGGGCGCCGTGTTGTTCGACAACCGGGACGATATGACCGATGGCTGGGCGTGCGCGCACGGAGGGGAGCCGTTTCGCATCCGCAATCCGTCGCACCTACCGAACGACGTGATTTGGGTCTGCAATGCGGAATACAACACGTTCCAGCTGCAGCAGAGTCGCCTTCATCACCTGCGTCGAGACGACTATTTTCGCGCGACGCTCGCACATATCGCGGCCGATCTCGGTATGCGGATCGAGGGCGAGTACGCTCGAACGACGGTGCAAAAGCTCGGGGAAATCGTACACCGTACATTCACGCAAGCCGTCACGCTGTATGGCCGCAATGGCCTACCGCTTGCGCCGCGCGAGGGCACGCTCGCCGAGGACATCCGACGCACGATGCCGGCGATGAGTGGGCTGACGGGCGCCGATTACTTGCGTCAACCGCTGGCTGCGGCCTATCAGAGCTACTCGACGCCGATCTGGAGCGATCGGCGCGACCTTGTCGGGGATCTGGTTTCGGTTCTGCTGCGATTGAACCGGGTCGATTATGCCAACGCCCTGTTGTCGAAGCCGGTGCCGGATGAGGCCTGGCACTACGTGCCCGAAGAGGCGGTGAAGGGCGCGATCGATCCGTGGCTCGATCCTGCGCGGCCGTCGCTTGTCGAGGTGCAAGTGGTACTGCAGGACGAGATCGGCGAACTGATTGCCTATGGCGCGCAACCAGGCAAGCGCGCGGGCCTGCGAACCTGGGTATCGCAGCCGGAACTCGAGGTGCTGGTGAAGCATGCCGAGGTCTATGTGAAGGCGGCCTTTTGCTGCCGGCATCCGCACGCATTGCCGGAGTCGTACCAGCTGCCGATGGCCTTGCAGCCAGCTACGGATCCCGCGCTGAGCATGGTGTATTCGGCTGGGCTGATCGCGGAATGCCACTGGCACGCACTCGCCAATCCGCCTTGGTCGAGGCAGCGTCGCGAGACGGAGACCTTTCCCATCAATGTATGGCAGCGGGCCTACGATCGGGCCGCATGTTTCGAGAAGGCGCTGATGGCCTTCAACGAGGGGTTTGTCGTGAAGGGTTATGGCAACGGTTCGCTGCTGCTGCGTGTGCCGCGGGATGAGTTGCGCCGTCTGCTGCGGTTCGCGATGCGCGAAGGCTTCATGCATCCATCGTTCCCCGCCATTTTTCTGGAACACGACGCCACGCTGCCTGATTTGCTGGAGGACCTCTGATGCTCGGCCCGACGGAACTGGACGTACTGCGCCGCATCTGCCTCGTGTCCGACGCAGCGTGGTTGATGGACGAGTTGGTGCACGGTGACCCGGTAGCGCGAGTCATGGTGATCGGTCGCGCGATCGCGCAGGTCTCGCGCACAAATCCCGACGTGTTGCGGCTGATCGAGGTTACGAACCTGATGGCCTCACTCGAAGGCGAGGCCCGCGCGCGCCTGCGCGCGAAGAGCGAGGGCGTCCCGCAAGGCTCACCCATGCCACGCGAGACGATGTATCCCGGAGCGCGCGGATCTGCCGCTGGCGGTCCGACGCAGGGGCAGCGCTGAGTTGCCCGGAAAGTTGAGCTAAGAAAAAGAGAGGGACGAATGAAAGTATTCGCGGCACTCGACAAGTTTTTCTACTGGATCGGCCAAAACGGGCTGATGAATGCGGATGCTGAGCAGCAATGCCAGTTGCGCGCGCCGCTCGACGACACGACCTTCGTCACGACAGTTGACGGGCTGGTGTCGTTCATCCGACTGATGGGCAATCGCAAGATCGTGGGGCCGAGCGAGTTTGAGGATACATGCGAGGCACTCACGAGCAAGCTGAAGAGCTACTACAAGCTGGGCACCGGGTCGCAACACATGTTCGGCTTCGGTTGCCTTACCGATCCCGATTCGGCTCGCCAGTACACGGCCAGCCTGATTCAGCCGCTGGCCGCGACCGGCGAGCGTTATGGCATGCGCTCGAAGATGTTGTTCGCCGATATCCATGGGGCGGTATCGGCCCGCGCGATCGAGGACTACACGGTGCTCGTGGTGGCGACATTGCCCGATGGGTTGACGGGCGACGAGCGCCGACGCATGACTGAGTGGCGGCTGAAGACCGCGCGCAAATATGCGAAGCACGGGATGTTTGATGAGAACCTGACGCAAACACCGTATATCAACGGTCCGGCGCTGATTCCTCGTCATCGTCAGCTCGTCGAGATGCTCAAGCAGGATCTCGAGAATGCGAACGGCAAGATCCGGATTCTGGCCGACGTGCTGACCGTGGACGAAGTGGGACGCATGATGCGCCGCTTCCTCGATCGCGACCCGGCCCCGCCAAAGTGGGGGTTGCGTTACGTCGGCTCGGTAGCGCCGGCAACCATGCCGGCGCGCCAGGGCGACCTGAGCCCGCTGATGCCTATGCGCTTGGGGCGGCAGCTAATTCATTCGGCCGTGACAGAACACTTCGACGAAGTCGAAAGCGCAAGGTTCAGCAAGTGGTATTACGCCTCCGTCGTCATGGAGATGCCGCCCGAGCAGGAGCCCACGCCGACATTTGCGGAACTAGATGAGCGTATTGGCCTGCAGATTCCATGGTCGGTGAATTTCGAACTGTTGCCGAATGGCATGGAGTACAACGGTGCCGAGCAGATGCTGTCTTCTGTGTTCGGCGCGTTCGGCGATAACAACAAGGGCATCAAGCAGGCCTTCGACGAATTGAAGGCCATGAAGGCCGCAGGCGAGTACATCGTCGCGCTGCGCGCAGTGTTCCGGACATGGGGGCGTACGAAGGAGGAGGTGACCGATCGCCTGTCGTTCCTTCGTCTTGCGGTTCAAGGCTGGGGTTCGTCGGTTGCCACGAATGAAACCGGTGCGCCCGGTCTTGCCTATTTGGCCTCTGTTCCGGGTTTCGCCAAACGGTCGGTCGCGCCGTACATGGGCGCGCCGCTATCGCAGGTAATGCGCATGATGCCGCTCAACCGGCCGGCGTCGATCTGGAAGACCGGAGGGGTGATCCTTCGCACCGAGTACGGTCAGCCCTATCCGATCCAGTTTGGCTCGACGCTGCAGACATACTGGGGCGTTCTGGTGTTTGCTCCGCCGGGCTACGGCAAGTCGGCGCTGCTGAACTGCCTGAATCGCGGCAATGTTTTTTCTCCGGGGCTTGAGTCTTTGCCCTACATCACGCTGGTCGACGTCGGTATGTCGGGTACCGGTGTGATCAGAATGCTCAAGAGCTATTTGCCGGCGCATTTGGCACGCCAGGCAGTGTCGATCCGGGTGCGCAACCACATCGACTATGCGGTCAACCCGTTCGATACGCAACTGGGTTGCGAGCTGCCGACAGAAAATCAACGCGACTTTATCGTAGCGGTGCTCGGCACGATCTGCTCGAACCTCGGCGAGGAAGCCTCGCGTTTTTACGGTCTCGTAGTCGACGAGACCTACAAAGCATTCGGTCGCGGTGCACCGAGCGCGGTGCGCTTTCAGCGTTCCCTGAATGAGCAGATCAACGAGGCTATCAACGAGATTGGCTTCGTGCCCGACCAGCACACCACCGTTTGGGAGGTCGAGGACGCGCTGTTCAAGGCCGGAAAGGTCAACGAGGCGTGGATTGCGCACCGCTATGCGATGCCGACGCTCGGCAAGCTGATTCCGATCGTGAGCATGCCGACGGTTGTGAACGTTTACGGGAGCGCGAAGACGCCATCTGGTGAGTCGCTGACTGAGGTGTTCAAACGGAACATCAACACGGCGCTGAGTGAGTTCCAAATGATCTCGACCACAACGCGCTACGACATCGGAGATGCGCGCGTCGTGGTGATCGACCTGGAGGAGATCGCGGCCGGCGCGAAGTCGGAAGAAGGAAAGCGTCGCGTTGCCGTGATGTACTTGTTCGCCCGCCAGCTCGGCGCCGGCAACTATTTCCTGCGTTGGGAGGAAATGAGGGCGGTTGTCCCGCCGCTTTACGAGGAGTATCACCAACGCCGTGTGCAGCAAATGTGGCAGCAGCTGAAATTCCTCGCGTACGACGAGTTCCACAACGCGTCGGGCATTCCTTCACTTCTCAATCTGGTGGAAACGGATCTGCGGCAGGGCCGGAAGTATCAGGTCGTGGCGATGTTGTCGAGCCAGTACCTCAAGGACTTCCCGCCAGCGGTGGTGGAGGCGGCCAACACCTACTTCATTCTCGGTACGGGATCGGCTGGATCAGGCAAACAGATTCAGGAAACCTTCGGATTCACGGACTCTGAGGCAGCCGTGATCGCAAACCGGCTGACGGGCCCAAGCCCGGTTCTGGGCGCGCCGCTGTTTGCGTATTTCAAGACTAATCGCGGGCAGCTTTCGCAGCTGCTCTACAACTCGATGGGGCCGATTGAACTGTGGTCTTACACCTCATCGGGCATGGACGACACCTTGCGGTCCAGGCTGGAAGCAAAGCTCGGGCTGCGGCGGGCCATCGAATTTCTGGCGAGCAAATTCCCGAACGACGGCGATGCTCGGCGGTACATCGAGGCCGAGAAGCTCAAGATGTCTGGCGATAACGCTAACGAAGAACGGCAGCTATTCGATGTGGTGGTCGAGCGACTGCTGGAGGAGGCGGTTGAACACATGAAGGCGCAGCCTGAAGCGGTGGAAGGCTGAACGTCGAAGGCAGATCGAAGACAGAGGCGGAGACGACACGTAGCAAGAAATTGGTGTGGAAGCCCGCTCAATGCGTGGGCTTCCCAAAATCAGCGAGGTGCAATCTTGAACATGGTCGTCTCACATCTTGTTTGCCTATGGATCGGCGTCCTAATCGGCGTGGCAACTAGCCTGGTGTGCCGCCATTGGGCGAACCGCGGTCAGCCTTCTGTCTATGACGAGTCACTGGCGGAACAATCTTGAATTTGTGCCCGCGATCAGTCACTGAAACCAGTGGAGAATCGAAATGAGAAAGACTCTGACGATAACCTACATCGCACTAGCTTGTGCGGCCGCACAAGCTAATGCCGATACGAAGCCTCAACCTGAACTTCTCTCCATGCAATACATGAACGAGGGGAATATTGCTGTGGCGCTGCCGACGATTCGGAACGCCGATGGCACGATTTGTATCAGTTACGTTGCAGAAGTTTCGCGTGACACGGATGGCAAGATTTCGACCACCGTGAAGCAGATCTGCGGTGAAGCCAATGCCAGCAATTCGGCGCCGAGGAATTTGGTAGCACTCAAGAATTTCGAGAGTGGTGGCATTGTGATCCAGAACCCGACAGTCGACGTCGATCGGTAATGCCATTGATCAGTAGGTCACTTTGATTAGGGGCTGCGGTGAAAGGCGAACGGTGGGCGTATCTCGATGGCGTGCGCGGCGTGGCGGCGTTGACTGTTGCCGTGTTTCATTGCCATGGGCTGTTTGCCGCTTCCCCGTTTCTGTCCAAGGGGTATCTGGCGGTCGACATGTTTTTTGTGCTCAGCGGCATGGTGCTCGAGGCCAATTACGGTGAGCGTATCCGGGAGAGGGTGACCTGTGTCCTGGTGTTCTCGGTTGAGCGGTTGCGGCGATTGCTCCCGATGGTATGGATAGGTGCAGCGGTGGTCGGTCTGGTCAATTTGACTGGGTTCGGCAGTTCGGACGTCTCGGTGAATTCGTTCCCGGCGTTGTTGCGCGCATTGTTGCTGATGCCGACGCTCATAACGACGGGAGAAAGCGGCCCGGGCCAGGACAGTGCATTCCCGGCGAACGGCCCGCTGTGGAGTCTCTTCGACGAACTGGTCGTGAATTTCGTCTGGGTCGTGTGCTTGTGGAGGGCAAGGGGGCGTAGCTTTCTAATCATCGCGTCGATGATGATCGTCGGGTCTGCAGTTGCGATTGCGGTGCACGACGGATCACTGAATTTCGGGTGGCAGAGCGATGCCGGCGAGATGGGCATGGGCGTGGTCCGGGCGATGGGTGATTTCTTCATTGGCACGTTGCTGACGCGCTATCGCCATTATGGACTCGTACGACTCGAGCGCATCTCGTGGATCAGTGGCGTGGCGCTTTTTGAAGCATTCGTGGTCGGATGCATGCTGCTGGCAGCCCGAGCGCCTGGCCTCTGCGATTCGGCGGTGGCCATTGGCAGCACATTGACCTTGTGCTTTCTCCGGGAGAAAGCGGCTTCGGGCGGTGTGGCCTATGTGATGACGTGGCTCGGGCGTATTTCCTATCCGGCATACCTGCTGCACGCTCCGATTGGACGATTATTCCTCGGTCGTGAAGCGGGTTGGGGGACGGGGGGATTGTTCCTTGGGGCTCTGGTGTCCGCGGCGGTTCTGGCGCACGTCTATGTGGAGGTGCCGTCGAGATCGGCGCTTAGCTAGGTCCGCCGGCGGTCACGTGTCGCGTGGCGCGGTCGGCTGTGCAAGCCTTTGGATACGGATGGAGACCATCATGCGGAAGCGGGGCAATCGCATTCACAACACGAGACGAGATGCAACGGCGTTCGTTCGCCTCTTTGAAAATCGCTCGCTGATCCCCGAGAGTCACGCAAGAAAGGTCGGTCTCGCCTATCACCTCGCTCTGGAGGAGATGAGGAGGGGGCGGGGAACGGATGCAGCGATGAATCAGCTTGCATACGCGCTGAACCTTGCCCTCGTCCTATGTGAACTTGGATTCGGCCCCGAACAGGAAGCGCGTATTCATCGGGCGCAGGAATTCCTCGAGCACGCGGTGGTCGGTGGCAGGCAGGGGCGCCGGTGGCACGTCAGTGAGGAAGCGTATCGCGCCATCTGTCCTGCTCTGGAGGTTCACGATCAGCAGATAGAAACCGCGACGCATGCCGATATTCGTAGGGCGGAAGAAAAGATCAAGGAGCGCCTTGCCGCGGGCGACGTTGTTCGTCTTGAGGTTGTGAACGCGTACTAAATGGGCCTCAATTTTCAAGCAATCAGATCACGCACTGGAGGTGCTATGGGCAAGCTTGCGCCGGGTGTATCGGCTCTCTTCAACCTGACAGTGCTCGAGCGCCAGGCGGAAGGACGCGCAGGCAAGACGCAAGCAATCACGTACCAGGTTGGCGATCTGCTGCGCATCGATCCAGCGGATCCAGAATTCGCCGAGGTCGGGCCGGCGATTGCGCTGGCTCTCTCGGAGTCAACACGTGACGAGTCGCGTGTATACGCAGTGTGGACTGGGCAAGAGCACGGGTCAGAGTTGATCGCGATAGCTTACCAGGGTGACGTTTTCGGGAAGAGGTGACGGGCGTTCGCCGTCGGCCTGATGGTATCGAGCAATAGGTTGGGAAATAGTCGGCAGCAGCGGAACGGATTGGCATGCGATCAGAGGGGGCGACAAACCGCGGAGATACCACTTGCATTAGGGCAGTAGGTCGAGGCTTATTTTCTCTGTTGTGTTTGGTCGATATGGTGTCCTATTCAATATGGAATGTTGATTCGTTAGGTGAGTGGTTTCGGGAGAGGTAGTGCGATTTGGCGCGACTGACCGTGGGGCTGGCAGTGCCATCGGGTGCATGTGCTGGAGGGCGCGTGATCATCTGGCGACGTGCTTGATGAAAGCCGCTGGCGCGGGGCTGTGTTGTGTGGGTTTGGGTGATGGAGAGGGATTGCAAACCCCGAACCCCGGAGTTGCGAGAGGCAACCCCGCGCGCCCTGCGGTCGCCGCGCTGCGGCTACGCCTCCGCGCGCCTCCCTCCGGGCGCGCTTTCCCGTGGGCGTCGTGTGCATTTTGGCAAGTCATGCCGTGTGGCGAGATGTTCGCTTGGGCACCCCGTACCTCTGGGCACCGTTTACGACGCGATCCTCCTTTCGGTGCTTCGATCACGAATTCCTTCCATTCGGCTCGTCATCAGTGGGTGGTCGGTTCACTTGTGATCCGTTGCGTGAGATGTATAACACCATAATTTTCTCAATCGCAATGTATTGATAATGATGAAAATATGTTGCATGATGGTCCACGATTCAGGTGCGGCGCGCCCTTATGTGCGCTTTGCTTCTGGGTGATTTGCGCGAGGAGCGATCCTCGTGCGGCGGCCGATGCGGATGAGCGGGCAACGGCGGCATTCCTCACTTCCGCTCGCGAAGGAACAAGTGATGAGCGCAATTCTGAAGAATCGCCAGTCCGGGCCGGCTGCGGTGTTCGTGAACCTGAACGGCAAGGAAGGCAAGTTCGTGCACTCCGAGGGCACGGGCGATGCGAAGGCGAGGATGACGTTCGACCAGATCGACTACGCCTTCGTGCGCAAGCTGTCGTTTCGCGAGGACGAATACAAGGGCGAGCCGATCCCGAAGGGTCAACTCCATCTCGAGGGCGTCGAGGACGGCTCGCGCGTGATCGTGTCGTTCCGTCTCGACACCAACATGGGCGCGCGCATGATCGGCCTGCTCAACGCAGCGGCGGACAAGCCGGACACGCCGGTCCGCTTCAACCTGACGACGACCAAGGAAGGGGAAAAGCTGCTCAACGACGAGATCGCGAGCAAGGACATTCATCACCTGTCGGCCCGTCAGGAAGGCGCGCAAGCGACGCTGAAGCCGAAGTACGACACGCCGGACGGCAATCTGCCCCGTGCGAAGGAAGTGAAACTGAACGGCAAGACCCTGTACGACCGCGCCGAGATCAACGACATCGTGTCGGGGCTGTTCCAGAAGATCGTCGACAAGCTCAAGTCGCCGGGCGAGACCGAGGGCGCGGTGCCCGCGGAGCCGGGCGATCACGTCGACCTCGACGACATCCCGGGCGAAGACGAACGCGAACCCGAGACGGAAGGGGCCGGCGCGCCGCGCGGCTGATCGGACGGGCGACGCCGAGCACCGGGGTCGGGATCGGTCGGTCTATCTCTCCCGGTGCGTGACAGTGAAAAGGGAGGGCGTCAGCTCTCCCTTTTTGCTGTCTTGGAAGGGAAATCGTGCCGGGCGATGAGAGGTCGTTGAAGGAATACGAAGTGGCCCGGATGTGCATGGATGGATTGCCAGAATCGGGAGTGGGGTCATGCAGTGGTTCGACCTGAGTGACGAGCGCGGCGCACGCCTGCGCTTCGCGGTGAACAAGGGCAAGACGTACCTGCTCATTTTCGGACTGGACTCGGCACGTTCCGAGTGGCAGCAGGCGATCAGACAGCTGGGGTATCGAGCGGGCGGCAGCGGCAAGTACCTGCTGCGCGAAGCGAGTGGCAAGCTCTCGATCCGCGACTACCGGCAAATCTTCCCGAACGCTCGCGTGGCGGAGATGGCGCGTGAAGACGTCGAGGTGAAGTCGTTGAGCCGGCAGGCTCCGGCCTCGGCGCCGGCAGCTACCCCCGCCGCTACTGCTCCTGCCGCTACCGCTCCCGCCGGTTCCCGGCCCCGGCCGTCCGCGGATCCAGGTCGCGTCGGACATCCGGTCCAGCCTGCTCAGGTTCCTGCTGCGGCTGCGCCGGCGCCCGCGGCTGAACCGGCCTCTACACCCGCGTCTGCACCAACACCTGCACCGGCTTCCCCGTTTGCGCGCCTGTCGGCGATGGCGCGCGAACAGGCGGCACGCGACGCGGCCGCGCGGGAGCAGTTGCATGCGCGGCGCGAGCAAACTGCGCAAGATGCGCAGGCACCGGATCATGCTGGGTCGCCGGCCGAGCCGGCCGAGCCGGGTGGGCCTGTCGAACGGGCGAACGCGCATCCGGTGGAAGGTGCGGTGTCGCACGGTCCGACTTCTGAGTCCGAGCCTGCGAGCCAAGCATCTGCGGATTCTTCGCGTGAGAACCTGCGTGAGAACCAGCAGCGTCAGCATCGCGAGCCGCGCGAACCACGTGAGGCGCGTCTGCGCGCCTCGGCTGGCGCACGGCGTCCGGCCGCGTCGCGGCCCGACGGGGCGTCGGATGACGTGGGCGCGGGCAGTGCCGAAGATGACGGCGAGTTCGGCGGGGAAGACGGGGAGGATTCGGGCGATGTTTCCCCCGTGTCGTCCGCGGACTCGGATACGCGTGCGCTGTCGACCGAGGACGGTGCGTCGCGCTACTGGGGGCGCAATCAGAACGGCGACAAGGTCTTCGAAGGCGCGTTCGGGCGCTATATCGAGCGCGAGAAGGACGGTGTGCAGGTGACCGAGGCCGAGCTGCCCGTGCCGGTCTATTTCCTGCGCGCCTCGAGCGACGGCGATGCGATGGCCTGCGCGGATGGCTTCGTGCAGGCCATGTTGGCGGGCGAGGTCCAGTATCAGGAGGATCTCGAACGCCTTGCGGAAGCAATGACCGGCACACGTGTCGAGGGCGAGGTCGCGCGAGCGCGGGCCGCGGTCGAGGCGGCCATGACGCGATATCTGCGCCGCGAATTCGAGGTGCCGCACGACGCGTACGACACTGCGGTGCATCTCTACGAGCGTCTGCCCGAGGCGCTGGTGCGCAATCGCGGTCACGCGGCTTTGCCGTTGCCGCTCGCGGTGGCAGCTCAGTGGCTCGTGGGTGACACGCGTGACAAGCGCGTGGCGGTGCCGCACGGGCAGGATGGCGCGCTGGCGGCCGTGCTGCCCAAGGGTAGCGAGATTCGCGCCGGTCGCAATGAGGCGCTGCCGGGCGCGGCATCGCCGGCGGACCTGTCCGAGGATGTGAAGTGGTACGGCGCGGTGTACGCGCTTGACGCGCAGGCGTTGCTGTTTAATGCGGATCCGGTCTACGGTGCGGTGCGCACCATTGGCGGCTCGAGTGGCGTGACGCTGCAGCGCGCGGATTACGTCGAAGCCGTCGAGCAGGTGTTGCGACTGGATGACGGCGGTCGCGCGGTGCTGGTTCTCGCGGGCGATGATTCGTTGTCGCCGGGCGTGATCGCCGACGGTGATTCGCGCACGTTCTATGACTGGCTGGCTGCCAGGACAACGATCGACGCTGCGTTCGAGACCGGGGTCGAGCTGCAGCGCCGGGCGGGTACCGCGAGCGGTCTGCGGCTGGTAGCGATCAAGAAGGTTCAGCAGCCGGTCACGGCCGCGGTCGAGTCCGATTCGACCGTCAACGCACACGAGTCCGGCCAACGCATCCGCCGCTTCAAGGTGCTGCACGACTGGGACGATGTGCGTGATGCGGTGCGCGATGCGATTCGCGAGCGCGGCATCGAGGAAGCCCTGCCGGAGGGCATCAACCTCGATCGCGAGACGGCCGAGAACGTGCTGCAGGTGCCGTACCAGGCCGCGTCGCAACTCGGCGAGGCGCGCACGATGGTGCCGAAGAACATGTTCGGCGCGCTCAACGAGAAGTTTGCCGAGATCGCGAGCCTGTACGGATCGCCGGAACAGATCGTAGGTCGCGGCCTGCACCTGTCGCCGGCCGAGCTGGCGGAGCGATTTTCGCCTGAGCAGTTGGACGCGATTGCACTCGGGATCGTGCGCAATGAGAAGGAGTCGCGCAGCCTGATCGTCTGCGACGAGACGGGTATCGGCAAGGGTCGCACGATTGGCGGCCTGTGCAGCTGGGCGCTGCAGCAAGGGCACCCGGTCATTTTCCTGACGAAGGGCACGAACCTCTTCTCGGACCTCGTCCGGGACATGAAGGACATCAAGGTCTGGGACAGCGTCAAACCGTTCCTGGTGAATGCGGAAAGCGCGCTGATCGACATCATGGGCGATCGATCGGTGCTCGCGAAGGGCACGTCGGTCGACCAGATGCGCAAGATTGCCGACACGGGCATGTCGCTCGGGGAACTTGACTGCAACATGGTGTTCGCGACCTACTCGCAGTTCAGCGGGAAGCAGTCGGCCAAGGCGAAATGGTTGCTCAGCCAGTGCAAGGATGCATTTGTGGTGGTTGACGAGGCGCATGAAGCCGCCGGCGCGTCTTCGAACATCGCGAACTTCGTCGAAACGCTGACGTCGCGCGCATGGGGTGTCGTGTATTCGTCGGCGACGTGGGCCAAGAGCGTTGAGAACATTGGCATCTACCGCCGCGCGCTGCCGCCGCAGATCAATGTGGACGGCTTGCGCCAGACGATGCAACGCGGCGGGGAAGGGTTCCTCGAGACACTGTCGACGATGTTGGCGCGTGAGGGTGCGCTGATCCGGCGTGAACATGACATGAGCAGGCTCGTCGTGCAGATCAAGATCGACGAGGGTCGGCGCGCACAAAACGAAGCCGTGTCGGACCAAATCGCGGAGGTCCTGGGAGCGATGGCGTTCGTGGCCGGCGAGACGAACCGCATGTTCACGAAGCTGAACAGCGAGACGCTGGGTGTCTTCGATCGCGCGCGCACGCAGCGCACGGAGATCGTCGAGATGATCCAGGGGCAGTTGCGCACGCGTGCGCTGAACGCCGACGAGTCTGCCGACGATCAGGCTGAGGCCCGTCGTGCCTTGCGTCGCATGCGGGTCGCGCGTCTGCAGTTCAACCTCGGCACGAACCTGTACCAGACGATTCGCCGGGTCGAAGCTGCGATGACCGCAGAATACACGGCGGACCTCGTGATCGAGGCGCTTCAGGAGGGCCGCAAGCCGGTGATCGTGTTCGAGGACACGAACGAAAAGCTCACACAACGCGTGGCGCATGAGGCCACGGTTCGGATGCACGCCGCGGCCCGCCGCGAGGGCATTCCTGAGGATCAGGTGCCGAAGGTCTCCGAGATCGAGACGCCGAACGTCAAGCATATGCTGCGGCATCTGGCGGCGTCGCTCGGCGTGGTGTCGTGGAGATCTGGCGAGGATATGCTTGCCGATATCGAGCGCGCCGAAGCGGATGGGAACCGGGCAATGGCGACCGATGCAACGGCGCGCGCCGGCGTGCATGGCGAGGACGACGGCGACGATGACGATGGGGCCGCGGACGACAGCCGCCTCCAGTTCATTGACGATATCGAGGGACTCGATCCGGCATTCAGGGAGAAATATCGCGCAGGCATGCAGCGCATCATGGAATCGATCGATGCGTTGCCGGACCTGGCGATGTCAGTTCCCGACATCCTGACAGCGCGCCTGACCCATGGCGGTTATCGGGTCGGTGAGGTGTCGGGACGCGTGACCGTCGCGCATGACATCGGCGGCGGTCGATCGGTGCTCGGGGGCCGCAACAATTCGAAGAAGAAGGTGACGGCTTCGGTGAACGCGTTCAACGACGGCGATTTGGACGTCACGCTGATCAATCGTGCGGGTGCCGCCGGTATTTCGTTGCACGCCTCCCCGCGTTTCGCGGACACGCGCCAGCGCGAACTCTTCGAGACGCAGATCCCGAACAACGTGTCGGACCGCATCCAGTTGTTCGGGCGCGTGAATCGCTACGATCAGGTTACGCCGCCGATCATCACGTGCGTTTCGAGCGGCCTCTATGCGTCGCTGCGTCTGCTGATGATGCAGAACGGCAAGTTGCGCCGCCTGTCGGCGAACATGCGCAGCTCGCGCAACAACGTGTTCGAGGATAACCGGATCCCGGACCTCGTGAACGGAGTCGGCCGCGACGCCGCGATCGAGTTCCTGCGCGACAACCCCGGCATGCTGCTGCGTCTCGGCCTCGACGAGAGCATCATGTCGAGCGATGTAACGCCGCCGATCACCTTTGCGGACACCGTGATCAAGCGCGTGCCGCTTCTGCGCGTCGCGGAGCAAAAGCGCGTGTACGAGGAGTTGCTGGGCCGTTTCGACGATATCGTGCTGCGCGCAGAGATGCGCGGCGAGAACCCGCTCAATGCGCAGGAGATCCCGCACAAGGTCCGTCAGGTCGAGCGCACCGTTCTGTCGGGCATCGAGATCCCGGGCCAGTCCGTGTTCGATTCGCCCGTGTACGTATCGGAAATCCAGTGGGAAGAGGAAGTCCAGCCGGCGCGCTGGGGCGCCGTGACGGACCTGGTGAAGGGGGGGCGAGGGCGTCTGGTCGAGCAGGGCGTGGGCGATTTCGACAATCGCTACGCGCAACCGGTCTCGGCGGGCGGTCTCGACGTGTCGCGCTACGTGAACCGCGTCGGTCAGATGTTCGAGGCAATGAGCCGGATTGCGTTGCAGGCGACGAACTACCAGACGGTGGAAGCCGCGCTGGCTGCTCGCAACCTGAACGCGGTCGAGCGCTGCGTTGCGCGCGGCACTTGGTTCCGGGAAAACGTGCCGAACCTCACACCGGGCGCGCTCGTCAACTGGTCGGTATTTGGTGACGAGGGCGAGGCGTACGTGGTCACGGGCTGGACGATGCCGGCGCATAACCGTGAACTGAATCTGGATCAGCACAAGGTCCAGATGATCAAGGCGGGCGATCGCAGCCCGTTCGAAATGTCGCTTGCGGCCATGATGTCCTACGGCGACGACGTCCGCGTGCTGTCGCCGGACGTGTTCGATCCGCAGGGAGCGGAAGTCAGGCTTGTCGAGGCCGCCGAGGGCGTGGACGAAGTGGTCAGGCCGCTGTCGATGGTGCGTTCGGTGCTTGCCGAGAGCTTCGAGGAATCGCCTGGCGGGCGCCTGATTCGTACGCGCACCGTGCTGGACGGCAACCTGTATGCGGCAAGCGAGATTGCGGCCGAGAACAAGCTGGGCTCGGGTGTGCTGTTCACGGACGAAAAGGGCGTGCGGCGCCGGGCCATCATGGTCAAGGCGAACCTGCAAGGCTTCGATCTGCGCTCGCTGCCGCGTGCAATCAGCCGCCACGAGTTGCTCGTGCGCATCGGGCGCGATTTTTCTCAGTTCGGACAGACCACCACTATCCCGTTCCATCTGAGCCTGCACGACGCAATCAAGCGCAATGGTGAGGATGTCCTGTACTTCGCGATGCGCGATGGCAGTTTCATCTGGCAGCTTCAGACATCGACGCCCGAGGCCAGGCGTTTGCGCGAGAAGCTTCGCATGGCGGGTGATGACGAGGTCCTCGGAAATCGTATTGGCTCGAAGCGCAATGGCCGCGGCAGGACCGCTATCTTCTCGGGCGACATTACGACGCTGCCGATCGTGCTGCGCGCGAAGGATGTGGAAACGGTCTACCTGACGCGTCGCGACTACGACCCGCTGCATGCCGTGCTCGACGTATATGAGGACGAGTACCGTGCCGAGCAGATTGTTGTGCGCGACGCGATGCTGCGCGAGCGTCAAGTCGAACTGGCGCGTATGGCGGACGAGGATGCGCGTGCGGCGGCGGAGGCACACGCGGCCGTCGCGGCCGTGGCGGCGGATGCAGCAGGTGCTGTTACGACCGGACCGGACGATGACGAACGGGATGGCGATGAATTGAATCAGCGGGAGGCTGCATGAGCGTGAAATTCGATACCCTGGTGTTGACGGAAAAGCCGAGCGTGGCGCGCGATGTGGTCGATGCGCTCGGTTACAAGGTGGTGAACCGGGCGAGTTCTCGGGATGACGGCTGCCTTTTGCTTGAGAACGGATGGGCAGTGGCGCATCTCTTTGGCCACCTGCTCGAGACGATCAAGCCCGACGAGTATCCGGAGGGTGAGCGTCCTCACCCGACGAACGTTGAGCCGTTCATGCCCTATCCGCTGCGTGCGGTACCAAAGCCGGAGCGCGACGCCAAGGGGAAGCCGAAAATGCGGGACGGCAAGCCGGTGCCGAACGAGCAGTACAAGAAGGTCATCGCGATGATGAAGTCGGCGAAGACGATCATCAATGCGGGCGACACGGATCGCGAGGGGCAACTGATCGTGGACGAGTTGCTCGAGCACGCAGGCGTGGACCCGGCCGGCAGCCAGAAGAAGATTCTGCGGGTCGATCTGAGTTCGAACCAGCACGACGATATCCGGCGTGCGTTCCAGAATCCGGAATCGAATGGCGATCCGCGCTGGGTGCGCAAGCGTTTGGCGGCGCAAGCGCGGCAGTTTTTTGACTTCTGGCTCGGCATGAGCGTGTCGATGGCGTTGCAGAAGCTGCTGCAGCGCCGGCGCGCGTCGGCGGGGCGCGTGCAGAGCCCGGTGTGCTGGATGGTCGTAAAGCGCGACCTCGATATCGAGACCTTCAAGCCGGTCCAGTATTACGTGCCGGTCGTGACGCTGATTGATGGCACGCAGATGCGCTGGTATCAGCGCAAAGGTTCCGAAGGCCAACCGGGTTTTGACGAGAAGGGGCGTATTGTCGATCGGCGGCTGGCGCAGGCGGTGGTTGACGCGATCAACCGCGGCCAGACCGGCACAATCACGTTGGCGGACCAGACGAAAAAAAGCGAGGGGCCGCCGCTGCCGTTCTCGCTCGCGGATCTGCAGGTCGCGTGCAGCAAGCGCTTCGGCATGACGCTGAAGGAAGTGGCGGATACCGCGCAGGAGCTGTACGAGAAGCGCAAGATGATCTCGTACGTGGGTACCGACTGTCGGTTCCTGCCGGAATCGAAGCTCGCCGAGGCGCCAGGCATCCTGAAGAAGCTCGGGGACTTCAACGCGAAGGTGGCGGCGGGTGCGAACCCGGCGTTGAAGTCTCGCGCATGGAATGACGGGAAGATCGACGAGCACTTTGCCATCATCCCGATGGGCACGGTCGCAGCCGGCCTCTCGGACAGGGAAACCAAGGTGTTCGACGTCGTCATGCGGCGCTACACGGCGCAATTCTACCCGCCGTTTCAGTACCTCAAGACGACTCTGGCCGCGATGTTTGGTGAAGATGAGTTCCGCGCCAGCGCGCGACAGACGGTGCAGCGCGGCTGGAAGGAGGCCGAGGGCCTGTCCGAAGAGGACGAACGCGAGGAAGACGAGGCCGCCGAGCAGCAGGCCGAAGCGGAGGCCGAACTGGTGGGGCACCGCCCGCGGTGATGGGTGTTGCGCAGTGCGGCGGCGGCGCAGATGCGATGTTCAGGAATCAGGTGCAGGAGGATGTCAGGATATGAGCGACGAATCGGTAAAGGCCTTGAGTTATCAGGTCGGGCAGGTCGTGCGGGGCAAGGCTGCGAGGCTTGAGGAACACACGACGACCCCGCCCGAGCGTTATACGCAGGCGACCTTGATGGACGACATGGTCGGCGCCTACCGTTTTGCGACGAATCAGGCCGATCGCGACATGCTGAAGGAAACGGGTGGGCTCGGGACGTCTCGTACCCGAACCCCGATGATCGAAGGCCTGATCACGCGCGGCGCCTTTGTCACTGAGAAGAAGGGCAAGCGTCACGAGATCCTCTCGGCACAGGAGCTGCGCGACCTCGTCACGGGCGGAGGGTCGGGCTATCAGCTGCCGGAATGGATGTGCAGCCCGGCGCTGACGGCCAAGTGGGAGATGGTCTTCGGCATGATCGAGCGCGGCCAGGTCACGCTCGAGGACGTGTTGCAGAAAGAGCGCGCGTTCGTCTCGAGCATGGTCGAGGAGTCGAAGAAACGGAAAGCTGCGTGACTCGTCAGGTCAGGGCCCACGCGACTGGAACGTTTCAATCGGCGTAGGACATGGCCCGCTCATTGTCATCAAGCGTCGACAGCGAAAAGTGGCGCTACAGACTCGAGACCGAGTCGAAGGCAGTCCCGCGCCAGACCGAGCGCCGCCTCGACATGCTCGAAGGACGGCCCAAATTGCAGATCGAGCAGGTGTTTGCCAAAGGCGTGTCCGGCCACTGTAAGAGTCGAATGTGCCGCCATTAGCGAAAAGGTTCGCCACGCACCCTGATACACACCGGTCATCTCGGCGATCTCCGCGGCCCTTTGACGTCGTCCCCCGAAGGCGACACCCGGTGATGCCCTTCATCACGCTTTTCCGTGGTGTCAAAGGTTGCAGGCATTCAAAACTCGAACCGCCTCGATCGCTGCCGCCTCGTCTTCGGCGCTGCCCACGGCGTTGTCATTGGAATCTTGCAGTCTCCATCTGCCAGTTTGGCGTGTCCGAATCAATTCGTAGGAAAACGGGCCGCGAGCAATGGACATCTCGCACGCGTTGATTCGGTAGTTGTTATTGGCGTTGATGTGGTCGTTCACGGGTTTCTCTGAAATGGCATGTCAAGAATATCTTGCGGCTCCGCCGACTCGCGCGTCGCCGTTGTTCGATTTGTCAGGACCGGTCGGCTGGAATGAAAGCTTCACTACGCCTGTGGACTTCTCGTTGGTCACGCCAACTCGCGTATCTTCCGACGCGAGCTTGCGTTTTCCTCTACGCCGATGCAGGCTGCTTAGCCTTCATACAGGCCATCTGCGCGGCGACCGCTTCATCTTTGAGAACGATCACAACCGGCCCCTCGCGAAAATCGCCGCTCATGGTCCCGTGCAGCGCATCCCGTTCGTCTTGCGTAAGGTTGCGCCATTTGGCAATCCAGTCGATTTTTCCAAAAAGCAGTCCGGATGGCCCCGAGGCGCAGGACTGTCCGACAGAGATGCCGTTCTCACGACACCATCTCCGAGCCGCGTCGAGCGCGGCCCACGTGCCTTTCTGGTTGAACTCGACTCGCATGCGATCTTCCCTCATCTTGCATTGAGATCTCCCTCCGCTTTCGGCTACTTCGTTCTGTACCGCGTGCGCCATTCCCAGCGGAATACGCGCCCTTGCACTTCTGCGTCGGCGGGTAACACGAGGCAGTCGAGCGTTCGACGATTCACCGAAACGATCTGGTACCGCCGCCCGGTGCGCGTGCGGAGTTCATCTCCGCCGACAGGGCCATCGCCCTCCCAGTAGTCGAACCGCAATTTCACGCGATCCCAAGCCGCTTTCATGCCTTTCCTTGTTCCGCCGTGGCGGGGTGCCAGCCATTCTCGATCAGGGAAACCTCGGGCGTAAGGCCGACTATTTCACCGATCCGACCGTTTCCTGCTCCACTTTTAGCCTGTGCGGCCGTGGCGTGCAACAAAAAATCCATGCCAGATATGTCGTTCGTGGAAATTCGCTTTAGAATGCAATGTATCAAGCTTGAATCATTTATGGTGCGGCTTGTCTGGGGGGTGCGGACAGTGCGTGGCGCGTGGCGACGCAATGAACAGATTGGTGAGCGGGGTGAGACGGATGCGAACAATGGATCTGGTAGGTGCGCAGGAACGCATGTCCGAGCCTCAGCGGACGGTGTTTCGCGAGTTCTATGTCGCCGGGCATTCTCCGGAAGAGATCTGTCGGCGCCATGGCTGGACGAGGGTCGAGTTTGACTCGGTCAACGTCGGAATGCTGCGCGGTTTGCGCGAGGGAGGAGCGGCGGAGGTTGCCGAGCCGGAGGTGAGCGATGTCGCTTAATCATGCATTGGTGCGGCACGGGGCGCGGTCGGCTGCGAATACGCCGGCACCGTCCACGCAAGTCCACGCGCAAATCGATGCGAAAGTCGATGCGCAAGTCGATGTGTTCGATGGATTCGACATGGGCGGTCGCCGCCGCTTGTGCTCGAACATGATTTCGCTGGCGATCCGGGATATTCAGCGTGGGCAGGCAGACGCGCCGCGCATTGTGCAAAGGCACGCCGAGCGCGCGCGCGACTGGGTGCTTGGCACTCAACCCGGCACCCTGACCTTCCTGCGTTGCGTGGAAGAGTTGAACATGGAGGACTGGTGCGACCGCCTCCGTGCGGAAATCCTCGCGCGCCCGGGCGAGATGGGTGAGATCTTCCGGGATTACGAGCGCGGTTACGCGAACGATATCGCGCTCGAACCGCTCGACGTGAGCGATGAAGCGATGCATCGCGCCGATGATCTGGAAGCAAACGGCGATGGCGACGAGGCGGGTGAATCAACGGCTGACCAGGGCGAAGCGTGGGCCGGTATGACGCCGGGCGCGTGACAGGGCGGGGTGACGGATGGAGTCGACCATGAACCGGGCCGATCTGCGCCAGTCCGCATTGAATCCCGGACTGAAGTCGAATCCGCAAGTGGCGGGGTGGGATGCGCGAAGCGATGCGGGTTCCCACGCGGATTCCCTGTTTGAATTGTTCGTGCCCGAGGCCTATCGGGTACTGGCGGCGTACGCGCGATCGATGAACGTCAGTTTCCGCTTCGGGCCGTTGGAGTTTCCGGCTGAGGACGTGTTCGCGCCGGAAGGGTTGCTGCCGCTGATCGCGCTGCGCGCGCATGAGCGAATGATCGAGCATGCCGTTCACCCGGACGGCTCACGCCAGTTCGGCTTGTCGCAAGGACTGGCGATGGAATTGGAGCCGTCCGAATCTGCGATGCTTGGGCAGGTCGCGCGGCTCGCGCCGCTGGATGGACGGGCAGACAGCTGGGCATCGGTGCGCATGCTGTATCTGATTGAAGCGGCCGATACGGTGCTCGGCCTCGACGACGATGCCGAAGTCGACATCATGCCGGTCCTCGAGTTCTTTTCTGAAGCCACGGGCGCTGAAGGCGGGCAGTCTGGGGGATCAGCTGACGATTCCCCAACCGGGTTGCTGGGATCGCGCTTGGCCAAACTGATGGGCGGCGCCGGCGGCGGCCGCGCAGGGCTCTTTAAATGGCCGCTAACGAAAACGCCTACACCGCGATGAGCGAGGCAAGCACTGTTAAATCGGGCGCGGCCCCGCGGGAAACCCTTCCGGGCGGCGCAGGCTTCGCCGCGCTCAAGCAGGGCGCGCGCAAGCCATCCAGTAAGGCGTCTGCGTCTGCGCCGGCACCAGCCGCGGTCACACAGCCTGCGCCCCCTGAATCGCCGCCGTCCGGATCGTTGCCCAGTGCGTCAGCGGGACTCGTCTCGATGGCACCGCCTGACACCGCGCCATCGAGCATGTCGACGTCGGTGACAAATCCCGGGCTGCCCGTGTTCCATCCGCCAGGCGTGCTTCCTGATGCACCGGTTTTGCCGTCGGGACCCGTGGAATTGGTGTTCCCGGCTGGGGAGGCGGGGCGTGGCGGTGAACGAGCCGAAGGTGGAGAGGGTGGATCGTCGGCGGGGGCCGCGGCGTCGGAGATGGCTGCAGCGTCCGCGGGGCGCTCGGTCTTCTCTGCGTTGTTGAACCCGGCGGGCGCGGATGCCGATGAGCCGCGTGCCCCCGCCGCGCCTGTTGTGCTGGCTGTCGATGGTCCGCACGTTGCTGCCCAGCGTGATCAGCGGGCTTCGGAATCGGCGGGGCGGCTGGAAGGCGAGGTGGCTGTGCGAGCGTCGACCGAAGGCGACGTCGATCGGATCGATGCGACCGATCCGGCCGTCACGCACGTCGTGCGCAGCCTTTCCCGGTTGGTGGCCGCCGTGGCGTACCGCCCTGGATCGCAAGCCGATCCGGGAGCCAAGCGTGCGACGCTCGAGCGACTGGTGCTGGGGGCGCAGGCCTTTGCGCAGGCACTGACGGCGCGGTCCGTGTCTAGTGCAACGAGCGCCATGCAGGCGCAGGCACAAACGGAATGGCAGGAGTTGGCCGCCGGTCTGTTGGCGAGGCAGTGGGAAGCGGGCGGGGAGGCGGAGGTTGATCCGCTCGTCGACAGCGCGAATGCGCTAGTCGACGCGATCGTCGAAGGGCGCGTGGGGCGTGTTGGGCGGGTGACTGCCGTGGCCGGTGGTGATGCGCGGGCGTCGGCCGCATCGGTCGTTGACGTCGCTGACGTCACTGAGGCGCCGGGCCGTTTTCTGGTTGTCGCGGCACGCGTCGCGTTCTCGCTTGCCGAGGCACTGGCGCAGGCGGGTCTGCGCGGTGCGCCGGCCGCGGCGGCCGCCGGTCGGCTGACGAATGCAGCGCTCGATGAGGTGCTGATGTCCAGCTTGACCTCGCGCGTGCCCGAGGCACTGCGCGAGCAACACATTCGGGACATGCTGAGTAGCGTCGCGGCGCTTCTGTCGGCCGAGATCCACGCTGCGGCGGATCAGGGTGAGCGTGCCGTCGCGGGGGAGACCACTGGCAACACCATCAGCGAAGCGGCGTGGGCCGCGAGGCTGGATGTCTGCTGGGCACACGCCAGTCAAGGGTATCAGCAGATTGAGGCGCTCGCGGTTGCCGCGTATGAGCGCGTCCTTTCTCGGGAAGAGCACCATGAAAAGATGGCGTAAGGATTTCGATTCGGGCGTGGGTCTCGCCACGCGGGACGTGTTGCGCAAGAGGCAAAGCGTGCGCATGCGCAAATTCCTGGAAGCCGGCGTTCTGGCAATGGCCTTCGGCGTGGGGGGTATGGGTGTGGCTCATGCACAGTTTGCTGCGACGAACTGTTCGAACATCCAGCAGGCGTCGCTGAACGCACTGAACAACCAGAAGCAGTCGGTGGACGCCGTGAACAATTGGCTCGGTCAGGCGCAGAAGGCGGCGAACGCATGCCTGACGAACATGGAGAAGATTCTGACCGGCGGCTTCGCCGTGCCGAACATCTCGAGCCTGCTGAACAGCGCGCTCAATACCATGTTGAACGCTGCCTGTCAGGTGGCGACGGCGCCCGTGACAGAACTCGCGAACCAGCGTTATACGCTGCCGGGAGGCTACGGATCGATCGGCTTGAATGGCGTACAGGCGACGATCCCGCCGGTGCAGGTTCCGGGCGTCGGCTCGGTGCCCCTGTTGTCCACGACGTCGTCGACCGCACAGTCGAGCGGCTTCTGGAACAGCGTCTCCAATTTCCTGTCGTTTTAAGGTGGCAGCGATGCGCAAGATTCCGTTTTTCAGCCGGCTGCGAAGCGTAGGCAGCGTGGTTCGCATCAGTATGGTGTTCGCGGGCCTGTCGTTTTCGCATTCGGCATTCGCCATTTGCGACGGCTGTGTCGTCGCGGCAGTGCAGGCTGGTTCGCAGGCGATTGTTGCCGCGATTGCGCAACTTGGCACGATCAATGCCTCCGCAATCACGAATTCGTCGAACAACCAGGTCAACCAGGCGAATACCGCGCAGGCCGAGCAGATCAAGAACGGCATGAACATGAAGTATGAGATCGCGCCGACGGCGTGCGCGAATGCCGCGATTACGCAGGGGGTGAGCAGCGTGATGTCGGGCTCGCCGGCACGCGGCGGTGCGGGCGGTGGCGCTCCGGGTGGCGGAACCCCGCCGGCGCCGCAACCGAACGACCAGCTCACCAACCTGATCAAGGTCGACAAAGGGCAGGTGCGCCGTCCGACGCCGGAGGCCATGACCCAGACGCAGGCGCAGGGCGCGTGTCAGGGCTATGCGTCGACGACCAACATGCGCGGGGTGATGTGCCAGATGGCTGGATTCAATCCGGCCGGCGCGACCTACATCGACGCGGACGTCTCTGCTGAGACGCTGTTCGACGGTCCGCAGAATACGACCGACATCACCAAGATGAAGCAGCACTTGACGATCAAGCAGAACACGAAGGAATACGCCGCGATCGAGATGTACCTGCACAATCTCGATCAGCCGCTCGAGCTGCGCGACCTGTCGAAGTCTGAATTGCAGACGAATGCAGGCGCACGCTACCTCGCGCTGCACGACATGTATGCGGCACGCATGTCGATGGCAAACAAACCGGCTCGAGACTGGGTCGGCGATAGTACGGCCGACCAGCGTCTGGTGAATGTGATCAATCAGATGATGCAGAACGATCCGAGCAATGGCACGGCGACGTTCGTCCAGAACTACCTGAGCGACAGCTTTCCGTCGTGGGGCAGCGACGGTATCTCGGTTCATCAGCTGCTGGATCTCGAGGGGCAGCGTCGCTACTTGAACGGCCAATGGTACAACTCGATCGCACAAGCTTCTCCTGACGCAGTTGCACGCGAAAGCGTGATGATCGGCGCGGCGCAGAACTATCTGTTGACGCAACTGCTGTTCGCGCAGCAAAAGACGAACGTGATGCTCGGTCAGGTGCTGGCTGCGACCGAGCGCCAGGAATTCCAGCCGCAGCTGATGGCGGCGCACCGCGCGGCCACTGGAGGCAAGTAGATCTGGAATGGATGGGGTAGATCAGATTCGTAGCGGCAATTGCGCGATACCATTCGGGGTCCTCTCTGCCCGGTAGTCGGATGAATGCGCAGCCCGGTCTCTACCCCGTGAGACCGGGTTTTTTTTTGGTGCGCCCAGCATGGGCGCACTCCTGCGGGTGGAAGTCCCGCCATAAGCTGGTCACGGCGAATGAAGTGAAGCGCAACTGCGTGAGGGCGACCGAGCGTGGGGAGGAAGCGTGGAGCGTAAATCGCGAGCCGATGAACAAGAACTGCATAGAAGGCGCTGCTGAGCAGGGCGAGCGGGCCAGAAACCGCGAAGCTCTCGTGATCAAGGCGAAGCGGCGTAGATGCGGCGGTTGTGCGATGAAGGAGTGCGTTCTTACCTGGGGAGGCCTCGCCTCATGCCTGAAAGGGCAACGGCGTCGAGCCGGAGCGAGGAGTCAGCCGAGGTCGTAGTAGCCGCAGGATAGGCCGGGAAGGCCGAGGCTAGTGGCGAAGGACCAAACGAGGAGGAGTGTTCAACGACATGCCGACGCAACAGGCAAGGCGTCAGATGCCCGCGCGAGCGGGGCGAGCGGTGGCAGCGCGCGGTGAAGCTGTGCGTGAAGCCGTGAGCGACGAAGCCTGCGGCTCGCGGCATGAGACGAGGAGCACAGGGTCGGCGTTGCTGGAAGCGGCGCTGACGAGAGAGAACCTGCGGCAGGCGTTCAAACGGGTGCGAGCCAACAAGGGTGCGTCGGGCGTTGACGGGCTGGACATTGACCAGACCGCGCGGCATCTGGTGACAGCCTGGCCGGCAATACGTGAGCAACTGCTGCGGGGGACGTACCGGCCCATGCTGGTACGGCGGGTGGCGATCCCGAAGCCGGATGGAGGTGAGCGCGAGCTTGGCATCCCGACGGTGACGGATCGCCTGATCCAGCAAGCGTTGCTGCAAGTGCTGCAACCGATTCTAGATCCCACGTTTAGCGAGCACAGCTACGGCTTCCGACCGGGGCGGCGTGCGCACGATGCGGTGTTAGCCGCGCAGTCGTACGTACAATCGGGCCGGCGGATCGTGGTGGACGTCGATCTGGAAAGATTCTTTGACCGGGTCAATCACGACATTCTCATTGACCGCTTGCAGAAGCGCATCGGGGACGCTGGTGTCATCCGGCTGATCCGGGCGTACCTGAACGCGGGTGTGATGAGCGATGGCGTGGTGCAGGGGCGGGAGGAGGGTACGCCGCAAGGTGGACCACTCTCACCGCTGCTGGCGAACGTGCTGCTCGATGAAGTGGACAAGGAACTGGAGCGAAGGGGTCATTGCTTCGTGCGCTATGCCGACGATGCGAACGTGTACGTTCGCTCACGCCGTGCGGGCGAACGGGTAATGGCGCTGTTGCAGCGGCAGTACGGGCGGCTACGCCTGAAGATCAATGAAGCCAAAAGCGCCGTGGCAAGCGTGTTTGGCCGCAAGTTCCTGGGCTACAGCTTCTGGGTAGCCGCAGGCCGTGTGGTCAAGCGCAAGGTGGCAGTCAAACCGTTGGCCACGTTCCGGCAACGCGTGCGGGAACTGACGCGTCGAGGTGGGAGCAGCCTGCAACAGGTGGTGGAGAGGCTGAGGCCCTACCTGCTGGGCTGGAAGGGCTACTTCCGTCTGGCGCAGACGCCGGGCGTGATGCGGGAACTGGACGAATGGTTGCGCCATCGCCTGCGCGCGATCCAACTGAAGCACTGGAGGCGCGGCACGACCATGTACCGTGAACTGCGCGCACTCGGCGCAGCGCATGATGCTGCGCGCCAAGTGGCGGCCAACGGCCGTCGCTGGTGGCGCAACAGCGGGCAGTTGCTCAACGGCGTGCTGCCCATCGCATGGTTTGACCGTCTGGGCCTACCCCGTCTCTCCTGACCTCAACTCCTCGAACCGCCCGGTGCGGACCCGCATGCCGGGTGGTGTGGCAGGGGCGAAGCCTGTTGGCTTCCCCCTATGCCGATTGGGGTGTCCGGATTTTGCGGTTGATTTGATGTGCTGCGGCCCAGCAAGAGCATGCTCTTCACGCTCTAAAAGTACGAAATCAATAGGAGTGAATTATTCATGTGGGTACTAATCTTGAGCATCGTCACTGCAACCGCTCCCGCAACCGCAACGCAGGAATTCACGTCTAAGCGGGCATGCAGTGCCGCTGCGTCAGATGCTGCCAAGACATTTGAGGCGGCCAGTCTAGAAGCCGGAACCAAAATCACGGTGCGCAGCATTTGCGTGAGAAAGTAGTTGTTCGGCGCAGTACCGAACGAACCCATCAACCGCGAAATGCGGATACCATTTTTTTGTTTATTCGTTAGGAATGCGAGTCAGGCCAACGTCATTCGCGTAGGTGTGCGGATGCGCGGCTGGCGTAGAAAGCAAGCAGGATATTCCAGGAGCGAGAGATGCCACTCAAGCAGAGCAAGACCCGAGGCGAGTTGATCGAGCAATGGCGAACCGAAGCTGAGTGCGGCTCGCACGTCTGGAGCAGCTCGGCGCCCGCGATCGCTGACATCATCGAGCGGAACGACCCGGCGCTGGCGCTGCGGCTGCTTCGGGAGGAGGTGAAGCGCGCAGGCCAGATGGCAGTTGGGGAGTACCTCGAGCGCGCGATGGCCGACGTGCAAGCTCTGCTGAACGATGGCCCGCCGCGCGCGAGCCATGCGGATCTCGAGGGCAAGGCGCTGCCGCTCTATCTTTACGAGAGCCACCAGGTATTCCGGAATGACGTGTTGGTCGACGTCCAGGTGCGGCCGGTCACGGTCGTCTGGCACGGCGTACGGTCGGAGGTCGGGGCAACGGGTCCGTCTCTGAGCTTTATCGATGCCGAGGGCCGCAATGGATGGGGCAGTGCCGATCTCTTCTACGCGTCTGAAGCCGACGCGCAGGTGGAACGGGCCCGGGTGATCCGGTCCGCGCAACAGATGGGGCAGATGCTGCCGGATCTGCCTCGTCCAACACGGTTCCGCGACGGAACTGAGCACAATCCGATCGATCTGGAGATCGAGCAACTGCCGGGGCTCGGCACGGCACGCATCTCTTCGGTTGGCACCGAGAACATCTACATGGAACGCGGCGGGCTGCATTACTACTGTAAGGTTCACGATACCCGCGGCTACGAAGTGGGCGAGTGGGACTTCATCCGTGACGAACCACTCCACAACCCTCAACCGAAATTACCGCTGGGCGAATCGCTCAACGATTTGCTGGCAAAGGCGCTGCGAGCAAAGAAGGAGCGTGAAGCGCTCGCTGACCAGCTAGTTCAAGCGAGCGGTGCGGATGGCGCTGTTGCTTTTGAGAAACGCGATGGTCGCACGGCCATCGCCGGTCGAGATCCGTCGAAGCCTGGATTCTTTCGTGTCACGTGGCTTGATGAAAGCGGACCGTATGGGCACGCAGAAGCGCCAACGTTGCGTGATGCCGTCGTCCGGGCCCTCGAAGAGGGATACAGGCCGAATGCTTCTCTGTTGCTGAACCGGGACCTGGATCCCGAAACGCTGAGCGACGATCGCGTTCACATGGCAGCGACGGCCCTGCAGTCGTGCCGCAAACATGGCGTCGGCCAGGAGAGCGCGGTGGCGGAGTTGCTATGTAGCCTGCAGTACTACTGCGATCGCGTTGGCGTGTCATTCGAGACTGAGCTTGCGCGTGCGAATCGGGCGTATACGCACGGAACGGGTGTCGAGGATGACTGTGAGCACGGGGCCCAGGGCGAGGATACGGACGCAGGCGCGTCGCCGGGCATGCGTGCGTGATTGTGGCCGTGATCATTGATGAAACGAAGGAGTGGACCATGCCGTATAACGATGGAGCCGACTGTGGTTCAAGGAGTGTCGATCCGAAGGTCGCCGATTTCGTGAGGCTGCTGAGAGCGGCCGGTGTCGCGGAAATTCTGGGCAGCACGAGCGGGCTCGCAGACGAGGGCGACGATGGAAGCAGTCCCGTGATGGATGAGTGGAGCGTGATGGATCCGACGGGAGATCCTGCGCACGTGGTTGTGAGGTTCGTCTGGGACGACGGTCGCTATGAGTCGGTGCTGGATCTGACGGAAGGGGGGATCGCGCAAGGGCAGTGGGACGGCAAGACGTTCAAGTGTGCGGACGACTGCGGCCAGGCAGTGTCGCTGCAGCTGTTCGAATCGCACGAGAACATGCGGTGTCTGACGCTGGACGACTTGCATCCGATTTCGCATCCTGGTTCGCCTTCGATGTCGTCGACCGCTTCGGCCGAGGCTCCTGTCGGAGGTGTTGGCCGCGGCGATGGGAAGTTGCGAACTGCGGCGAGAGCGTTGCTGGATGCGTACGGTGGCAATGTGCCCGACTGGCTGCGCGCCGAATGTGCCGCTCTGGAAATGGCGCTCGGAGATTCGGACGAGCCCGCAGATCCGGGACGGAGGGAGCAGCCCGGGGATCACGATGCCCATAGCGTCCACCGGGCTCAGGCCGGGCATGGTGAGCCTTGGGAACGCGACGACATTCAGTTCCCGCGGCTGATCGCGGAGATCGTGGCGACGCAGGAACTCGATCTGCCGGCGCTCGCCGAATCGATGGATCTTTCCGTCGACGACGTCAATGCGCTGTTCGATCGCGCCGACCAGCGCTGGGAAGCGATCAAGGCTGAGATCGCGCCGGTGGACCTTCCGGCGCCTCGCGGGTAACCGATGTTCAGATGCGACAAGCCACCCACATTGAGGAGACGATCATGACGTTTCGTGTGTACCACCTTTCTGACACGCGCGATGAGCTTGCGCGCCAGTTGTCGCACAACAACACCGTGTTGGATGCACAAAGGGACGCTGATAAGGCGCGCGCCTTGTATCTCGCGCCGGCGCAAGACTGCGAGTATCGGCTGGTGGCCGAACTCGACGCACGCGATCTCGAGGACGTGTTCGAGCGGACCAACACCATCGAGCGGGAGTGGTGGAACAACCCGGGCGTCGATCCCAAGTTCAGCGGTTCGGGCTGCCGCTCGACGAGCGTGGGCGACATCATAGTCGACGAGCGCGGCGTCGCGCACTTGTGCTCTCCGTCCGGCTGGACCGATCTCGGGCAGACGGATCACCATGGTGAAGCCGTGGAGCATGGTCGGCGCGTTGTGGTGGACGAGGAGAGTCTCAATGAGCCGGAAGTCGATTCCGAATTGGATCACCCTTCGCCGCGTGTGTAGGTCGCCATCGACCACATTGATCGTCAGCTAACTCGATTTCGGGCTAGCGCGTTCCTTCGGTGCTTCTGCTGCCACCATTTCGTCCGCTGGGAACAGTTGCAGCAATGCGCGCGCGGCCTCAACGTTCTTCGTGTGCAGCCATTCGTCGTAGTCTGACGGGCGCAGAATGACGACGGACCGCTTTTCGTCGCCGGGCTTGTGCATGTGTTTCATGACCGGGTGCTCGTCGGCATTGAGCGTGAGCATCGCCATCGCGAGCGTCTCGGCGCCGTCCGGCCCCTTCCACGCTCGCCAGATCCCGGCGACGCAGTACGGCTGCCAGTCGGCGACTCCAATCCGGTACCGCACGTGCTTCCCCGTCTCCCAGTTCGGCTCGTAGATCCAGCGGGCTGGAATGAGACAGCGATGGCCTGCGCGCCAGGCAGTGCGGTACGCCGGCTTCTCGCCGACCGTCTCGGACCGGGCGTTGACGGTCATGTATTTCTTGCCGGGCGGCTGGTGGTCCTTGGGGATCATCCCGAAGTTGGCGATAACGGCTTCCGCGCAGTCACCGCCAGCCCGCACGATCGGCGCTGCATAGTCCGGCCATATTTCTGGCTCCCACGGCGTGCGCTGATAAAGGTCGCCGATGCCGAGCTTCAGCTCGCTGATTCCCGGATCTTCGTTCGGTGCGCGGTAGTTGGTGCACATCGGTCAGTAACCCCCGTAGGTTTTCGTGAAGGAGTGGAAGCCGACCGCCGGAGCGATGGCCTGATGGAGCCGGACAGCAAGCGGCTCGACGATGCTCCATAGCGGGAAGTGTTTCATGCCGGTCTGGATATAGCGCAAGCCGTGGTCAAGGTTCAATCGGACCAGCAGTTCCATTGCGGTCACGTCGCGGTCCGTTTCCTTGAAAATGCTGAGCAAGCCTAGCTCCTTCGATTTGCGGTAGCAGGCGTGCAAATCGTGCCCGTACTGCTTCTTGCGCAACTCGCGCACGGTCATGCCGGCATGGCGCAGATAGGACTTGAGCGTAAGCTCGATACCGTGATGGGCTAAGAAGTAAGCCGGCACGGGCGAAATCTGCGTCCCCGGGTTCTTGTCCGTGTGGACGTCGTCAATCAGCATGGCTGCCTCGATGTACTCGTACGCATAGCGTGCGAGGCCGATCGAGGTGGTCCGTGCTTCTTCATCCGGTTCGGCGGTGGGCATTGTCTTTTCCATATTCCCTTCGTGTTTGCGCGGCGAGGTATCCCATATCCGATATTGGTGGCATCTGTATCCGGTTCGCTATACTGTACATTCATACAGGTATCGGTGTCGAAAATGGGGCCAGTTTGGGAGTATCAGTGGGAGTACACCGACCTCGACGACGGCCAGGTGAAGCTGTATCCGTTTTGGCTGACGGTGGCCGAGGCTGGGTACTCGATGACGCTTATCGAGAACGAGGCGCGACGCCTGAAGCATACGCGCCGGGAGCGCGTCGGGCCGCCGGAATGGCGCGAGAAGATCAAGGGGAAGCCGAGCGGACTCAGGGCCCTTCCCTCGTTTGATTCACCGCAGGACGGCGAGCTTCGCGAGCTATGGTGGCGCGTCCCCGATCCTGACGTGCATCGTGCGATCCTCGAAATTGTCCGTGTGCGGCGCGTCATCGGCGATATTGCCGGCCTATGCGAGACAATCCGCGGGGAGTGGACGCGAGAGGTTGGCGGCGGGCTTGTGGCCATTCATGCGCTGCGCATGTTGCTGGCACGCGAGCGGCGGCGCACGGGTGAAGTTGGCGGGAAGTCGGGTGGCGCCGCGCCTGGTGATGGTGAGGAAGTGTCACGCTGATCCTCATTTGCCCCGGCCGCACGTTCGATCGCAAAGGGTAAGAGGAGCGGGGCGGGCGTCGCTTTACTCCTCGTCTACTCGTCGCTATCGAGCCTCCAACGCGGCGTGTCTTCGCCTGGCGGCACGCGCGGCATTTCCGCAAAGCCCAACCCCAACAGAAACTCGCGCACGGCGGCCTCATCCTTGAAGGGATGAAAATGCTGGGCGCCGGCCGACCATCCCGGTTGACGCATTTCGACTAGCGGATACCTGCCGTCCATCGACATGCGGCCAAATCGGAACACGCATCCCGACACGGCGCGCTTTCCGACCTCATCGTTCATCCGTATTAGCCAGCCGTCGACCGGTTCTCGAATTACCTTCGCCATTGAAACTCCGCTCTGTCTATTCGCGCCGTTCAGTATAGGCGAGGAGCGCGTGCGCTGCGGAGACGAGGGGAGCCTTCCGCAGGATCGACGACTGCGCGAGACGACGTGATGCCCATCAGCCCAGCAGGACGCGGCATTCGGCACATCATGAAACATAATAGCCAAATAATTTTATGTTGCATGAAGCGTCGAGGCGAGCCTAGAATGAGATCGCTTCGCGACATATTCATTCCTAGGTTGAGGTAGTCATGGCATCTGTCCTGGCATCCGCGTTCCGGGCGATGGAAGAGCCGGCGCTCGCGCGCCAGGGCCCGCCCATCTGGGAAGCACGTCACTCGCTAAACGTCGAGCGCGATGGCGCGATCGCCGACGGCTGGACAGTGTCGCGGTGGGACGCACATCGCAAGGTGTTGGTCAGTTCCCGCGCGACCTTTCAGGACCTCTCTCCCTACTTCAAGGCCCGCGCGCAGGTTGCCGCGCTTCTGGAGGGGTTGGTCTCACCCTTCGACGTGCGCGGCACGCTCGAGATCGAGCGCCAGCGGATGCAGTCGGTGCTGGCCGACCGCGTCTATGGCGCCTACCGCTTTGCGGCCGGTGACGTGCCGGCGGTGCTTTCGCGCGCAACGCATGCCGCGCGTGCCGATGTGGAGGATTTTGCGTGCGGGCAGCGCCTGGTTATCCGTCACGACTTGCTGTCGATGTTTGCGCATCCGCGCCTGTACAACGTGCCGGGCGCCCGTCCGCTGACCGAGCGGGGCGACTATGACGCGTTCGATAGTGCCGAGGAGCCGATCGAAGGCTGGCGTTCGGTTGCGCTGGGCCCGATGGATATGGGCGCGGTCTTCGGCCTGATTCAGGGTGTGGACGTGCACCAAGCAGACACAAATGCCGGCGGCCGCTCGCCGATCGTGCAGGCGCATTCGGCTGGCATGCATTTCCTATCGCCGAATGGCGGCCAGCACTGGTTGCGGTTGTCGCTCGACGAGCCGAGTCAGCAGGAAGCTGATGTACGGCATTTTTTCGGGCAGGTCGGCGTGGTCACGAACGGGCTGGATGGTTCGATCGAGCAATTCGCGGCGGCCGGATGGCGAGTACGCGAGGCAGGGTATGAGGCGCACGACATCGATGTGCCTCCGCCGGCAGTGTTCGACGGGTGCAGCGATGCGGACGACGGTGGCGTCGGCGAGGCTGCGGCCCTGATGAGTCATCGACTCTGATTCGATATCGCACACAGGACAAGCAGATCAACGCCCAATAGATGGGGGGGGAACGTGTTTTCGAAACGACTGGCCTTTCAAAATCCGACGCTCGCGGTACTGCCCCAGGGCGCCAAGCTGTTCAAGGTTGGCAACGATTACGATGCGCTGCTCCGCCGCTTTGAGCTGGGCCGTATGAGCCACACGGCGCGTCGCAGCGAGGACCTGCTTTCGGACACCGAGGTGATCCTCACGCAGATCGAGTCGCAGAACGAACGGATGGAGGATCCGGTATCACGCGTGGTGCGGAAGCGTCGCGAGGAAATGCTGGAGTTCGTATCGCTCGGGCTGGGCCGGTCGGTGTCTGCGCTGCGCGACGAGCTGGCGGCCCAGGCGGCGTTCGATGGTCGCGGCGAGCAAATGGGGTTGGGCGACGACGCGGATCGGCTAATCCGTCGGCGGGAGGCTGCGACGGCGTTCGACGCGCATCTGGCCAAGGCTCGTGAGCTGGGCGAGCGACTGCTCACGCAGATCGAGCGTTGGTCGGACCGCTTCGGGGAGCGTCTTGCCGAGGGGGTGACCAATCGCATGACACCCGACAAAGACGGTCCGATTCAGCTTGGGTTGGGCACCACGGACATCGTGCGTGGCATGGATGGCTTCCGGGCTGAGCAACGCGGCGAGCGCAAGGACTCGGGGAAAGATGCTATTCAGCGCGCCGTACTGGCGACGGCCGCGGATGGGGATGTGCCTGGCATGGCCAGTCCTGCGGCAGCAGAGAGCGGCGATGGCGACGTCGGCCTGCATGCCCGTCTCGCACGTGACCGCCGCGATCGCCTGATGCGCCTGGTGGCGACGCTCGAGGAAGAGTCGGCAGTGATGCGTCCGGGCGAACGGGTGGCCGCCGCTCGCACGCTGAACCGGATTGCTCAGCCGGGGCAGCTTGATCTGAGCCCCGGCGACATGCACAAGATCGAGCAGGTCGAGGAAGAAATCATCGATCGGCCGATGGAGCGGGCGTGATTTCTCCCGTCGCGGTGCGGCGGGATTCAAAAACAGGGCTATACAACCGGGGAGTGTGCAATGTCGAACGAATCATTCAACTATCGGGACTTTTTTGGCATCGGCCCGGGCAATTCGGGGCGGGTCAACCAGTCGCGCGCGAAAGATGGCTGGGTGACGGTTTCCGTGAATTGGCCGCGCATTCAGTCGGCCTTCGCGTATGCCGGGTTTGCAGTCAGCCAGACCGCGAAAGACGTGGTCGATGCGCCGGGAGTGGCCATGCGCGGTGTCGCGCGTGCCATCCGCGGTGCGCACGAAAAGACTGCGCCCAAACTGGCATTCCTGGCGGAATGGAAAGACAGCGTGTACGAGTGGCTGAAGCGCATGTTCCAGCGCGTGACCCACTTCTTTTCCGGGGTCGCGCATGGCCCGGCACAGCAAGCGAAGGCCGCGGGCGCAGATGCGCCGGTCAAGACCGGGGACGCGAAGGACGAAGCGAAGTTCGATGAGCAGGCCCTGAAGGCGGTCGTGCCGGAAAAGGTCGCGCCGACGATGGTCGACAGTCTCGATGCGTTTCTCGACAGCGTGGTTCCGCCGGACGGACTCAAGGCCACTGACCTGCCGAAAGGCCTCGGCGAGGGCACGGTGGCCGCGCTGGCGGCGGCACAGGCCAACATGACGCTGCATCGCTACGGCGAACTGGGCGCCATGAGCGAGCGCGTGATCGACGAACTGGTCAATGGCCTGAAGGCTTCCCCCTTGGCCGCAGATCTGAAGGTATATCCGCCGGAGCAGGTCGGCGCAGCGCTGCTGAACCTGACGCGTACCCATCCGGATCACCCGCTCGTCAAGATGGCGGATCCAGACGGCAAACTTACCGCGCTTACGACGCGCTTCGAGCGCCTGCAGGACCTGCAAAAGACCTTTCTCGAAGCGAGCGCCTTCAACCTGCACATGGCGAGCCGCGCGGGTGTGCCGGAAGACGTCGTGAGCGATGTTCTAGCCAAGAACAACATGCCGGATCAAGTTCTGAGGGATCACCTGATTCGACACGGTCTCGGTGACGCGCATGAGGCGTATATGCGACGTGCCGATCCGACGTACGTGATGAAGGCACCGGAGCCGTCGCCGGCGGCCGCTGCGCCGCCGGCTGCGACGTCGTCGCCGACATCCTCGACCGTGTCCGAGCTTCGTGCCTTCGGCGTGGGCAATCTGCGCGTGATCGATGGCAAGGAGGCCGCGGCACAGCAGGCGTCGCACGCGGTGCTGGGCACTTCGTCAACTGGCTTCGGTGCGTTGCGGCAATTCGCTGCGACGGAGGACGAGCTTGCCGGCCATCAGCCGGACGATAGCGACGAAGCTCACGAGGACTTCGAGTCGGCTGCTCCTCGCGGGTGATTCCCGCGTTTCCAGACGCGCATAGGAGAAAAATCATGTCGCAATCGGAAAGTGTCGAAAAGCGTGCGTGTGCAACAGCGGTGCGCAAGGATGACGATTTCGTCTCGCACCGCGGTTCGTGGCGCGAGGCATTGGTCATCGCACGGGATCAGGCGCGCGTCGTCGCGCCGGATGTGGATGAAAAGGCCTACTGGGATCGCGAGATCCGTGCGTATGACGAGGCCTTTTCCGCGTATGCACCTGGCGCGATTCCCGACGATTTTCGAACGCACCATGCGGCATGGCGCGAAGCACTGGTGATCGCGCGCGATCGGGCAATTGTGCGGCCGCCCGATGTCGACGATCGCTCGTACTGGGAACACGAGTGCCGTGCATATGATCGCGCGTTCGCGTCGATCGGTATTGAGCCGATCGATGGGAAGGCGCGGGTGGTCAACGGAGTCGCTCTGAAATTTGACAAGTATGGTGTGCCGGAAGGGTGCACGCACTTCATTGAAGGTTTATTCGGGAGCGTCCGTTTCCTACAGTATCGCGAGACATCTCTGATTCGGTATTTCGCCGAGTTTGAGGGAGACCAGTGGGCGCCAATGGGAACGCAGCCTTCGGCGCAGGGGCTTACGCCGCGTGTCATCGCCGAGTATCACACTGGTCTGCCGCACGAAGAATTTGTGGCCGTCATGCATGCCGTCTGGCTTGCGGATGGGGATGCTTCGCGTGCTGCGCAATTGCTTGGCGTCTCCGAAGAGCGAATCTGGGAGATGAATGCCGGCCAAGCAGATGCGGCGTTCTGCAGTCGTCCGGAGACCTGGAATCCCGATGAGTCGCGAGACTACCTTCGTGGGAAGGGGTACGAGATCGAAGCTTCGACTCCCACCTCATCGTCACCATCATTGTCACGCGTGTAGGCGTCCGGAGTTGGATCGAATGGCCGAGATGATCGCTGCGCAGGATGGCGAGAACGACGCGACCAGGGCGCCGTCGCCGAGCGTCTGATCTAGAACGTCCCCGGGGCAAACAAATGCCAATTGATTTCAAGAAATTGAACGACCCAGCGTTTCAGGACGAGATGCGCCGCGAACGCGAGGCACGGGCGCAACAAGCCGAGGAACATGAAAAGAAGCTCCGGGGCTGGATCGATTCCGCGCTGGACCACTACGATCAGCTGTCGGAACGGGAACGCGAGTTTGTACGATCCTGCAGGCACCGATTGAACACATTCCAGCATCTCACCGAGCCACAGGAAAAATGGCTTGGAGATATCGCCAACCGTTGTACGTCGGAACGGATGCCAGAGGCGCAAGCCACACTGTCGTCAGGTTTCGCGGCGTTGAGGCAGTTCGCCGCGGCCCCGATATCCGAAAAGCGATCTGAGAACGATATCGCGAAGAACACCGCAGCACGGGCGATTCCGGATCAGAAATCGGGGGAGCCCGGCGGTGCGGTCTTTGCGTGGGCACAATTTGTCGGTGGTGGCGATGAAGGTTACGAGGTGTCGAGCGCTGGCGATAGCCGCTTCAGCGCGCTGTATGCTCGTCTGTCAGATGGTCGGACCATCGAGGAGGCCTATCAGCTCGACGTGAAGGGTTATCGGGCGCTGGGGAACGACTGGCGCTTGGGTAAGGGCAAACCTCCGCGTCAGCCCATGACGCACGAAGAGATCTGGCAGGCCTATAAGCAGTTGTGGCGCCAATGGGCCCTCGAGAATCCGCAACTGATCGCTCATTTGCGCCAGGCGGCCGCTGGGAAGGTGCTGACCGACCGGCACGCCGCGACGCAAGTCTCGCAAGCGCGAGCGTTGGCGGAGATACTGTCGGAGAGCCCTGAATTTTGTTCGACGCCGGTGGGCGAAAGCACCCGGACACTGCAGGACGCCGATGAGTCTCCCGCCTCCATTGTCAAGAATTTGCCGGTCGACCTCGTTGGTGCGGTCGCGCAGCGGACCGTTTGCGAATTCGTTTCGAATTGGGAGGATTGGGGGGCTGCGATTCGTGATGGCGCCGGCGAAGAGTTGCTGGCCGAATTGGAACACGCTCTCGCGACGCTTGCCGGGTTCCAGAGGCGTCTCAGTGAGCATCTAATGACCCAGCGTGCGGTCGAGTCGGACGATGCGGGAGTGGGTGACGAGTCTCTCGAGCCAGTTGCACCGCGCGGTTAGCGGATGTTCTGCTGATGGACGTGGTAGCGGGTTGCGACGGGTGCGGCAAGAAAATGTCCGATTAAGCGAACATTGTCTTGCGGACTAGATGGCGATGTTCTATAAACCGAACATGGACCTTAAACTACTTCGTTCGGCAGGGGCGCTCGGTGCCGAGATCCGCCTGCAGCGTGCGCGATTGGGCAAAAGTCAGTCTGACTTGGCCAACGCCGTCGGCGTGCGTCGTCAGACGATTGCAGACCTCGAGTCTGGAAAGAACGTCGGGCTCTACATTGCAATGGCGGTGCTCGCCGAACTCAAATGCGCGTTGAGCCTGTGCGAGGACCGCGCGCCCGCGTCCTCGTGGCCCGCCAATTGGCAAGTGGTTGACGATTGGGGGCCAATCGTCCGGTCATCGCGGGAGCGTCTGGAGGCGCAAATGCAGGCCGCGAAGTCAGCGGAGCAAAACCGCCGTGAGGCGTTTGTCCTTGCGCCGCTTGACGTCCGAAGCGCCCGCGTCGCGCATTACCCGGCATTTGGAGAGCTAGGTGAGTTCTGAGGAGAAGCCCGCACTGACGCGTGATCAGGCAGCGCTGATCATCCGCGAGGCCAGTACGGAAGAGACGGTGCTGGTGGGTGGTCAGGCTGTCGTGTTCTGGTGCGAGCGATTCGACATTCCCTTGCCTGGGCCGGCGCTCACCCGAGACATCGACTTCTATGGCGGCAAAGAGGCTGTCATCGCGGCGTCGGAGAAGCTGGCGGCGATGAACCCCCGCGTCTACATCGCATCGCTCGATGACGCGACGCCCAATAGCGGGAAAATCGCCGTCGACCTTCCGGGACTGGAGGACGCCTGCGAGATTGACTTTCTTTACCTGGTGGCCGGCCTCGGCAGCATGGAAGTGTTGGAGAAGGCGGTTCCGATGCAAATCGATGGCGTCACCATCAACGTGATCCATCCCTTGCTGCTGCTGGAAAGCAAGATTTCGAATCTCAAGCAGATTCCCGAGAAACGCGGCTTTGCAGGCCAAAGCCAGGCAAAGCTAGCCGTCGAGGTCGCGAAGCGGTTCCTCGTGAACACCGTGGGTCAGGTAGAACCACGACAGACGCTCAACATGCTCAAGCGGGTGATCCGATTCAGTGACGGCGACGAGGCGAAGTATGCTTGGTATCACTTCGATATCGACACGACAGCGGCGGTTCCACTGGACGCCTTGAGGCAAGCAGGCGACCCACAGATACAACGGTTCCTCAACGAAGGCTGGCCCGTCGAGGAGCAGCGTCTCAATGAGCACCGGGAGCGTTTTCGCTCCATTGCGGACCGACAAAAGGCATACGAAGCGAGCTTGAACCGTCCGAAAGGTCCGGGCGATAACGAGATCTTCGAGTCGGATGCGCCCCGGGGGTAACTTCGCACTTACTCCGCAGGAGGTGCGACCGGGCCGCGAGCAGCGTCTCGTGCAATATAAATACATTGCGCAATATAAATTGCACTTCATCTGACGCACGCCTACAATCGTCGTAAGAACGGCGTTGGAGGGTGCGAGGTGCGACTGGACGAAGTGATATTCGAGGCAATCGATGGCACGTCTCAGCACGTCTCGCCGTCGCCGGGGCCTTTCGGACTGTTTGCAAAGGCGACCCTCCCCGTGTTTCGCGCGCCAGCCGACCTCGACCCTGACTTGTTCGAATTGGTGGCCGTGTGTTTTAGGGATGAGAAAGGCACGCCGGCCCACGGTGCACTGATAGGGGTGTTTTCCGATCTCGCGAACGCGACGCCGCGCGCGATGCGCGTGGCGCTGGTCGATCGCGCGCACGACATCGATTCGCGGCGTAGCCCGGCAAGTATTGCAATCAGCATGGTCATGAGCGTCGGTCGATTGATGATCGACGAGGCTGGCACTCAGCGCGAGATTCCGTGGTGCATTGCTGATTTCGGGATTGCGAATTTCAACGAACCCATTGACACCTCGCGCAGCCAGATTGTCGCGCGCGATGCGTATCTGAACTGGGCGACGCGGGCGCCCGAAGTGCCGGAGGACCTCCGGACAGAAATCGAGCGGCGGCGGCTCCGTAGGCGATGCGATCTGACGGACACGCAACGCGAAGCGTGCAGCGCGCTCGTCAGCACCCACGCAATCACTCCCTCGATGTTCGAGCGCCTGGTCACGGTTCGCGCACGCGCACCGCTGAATGCGATTGGCACCGATTGGCTCCCGTTTGGCGCGAGTGTCGAGGAGAGTTGCGCGCTCGGTGAGCTTTATGGCCGCGCACTGAGCCTCGCGATGCTCGAGACCCACTTGGTGGAACAGCGGATGGAGGTTGAATCGGCCGCGCCGATCTCGTTGGATCCGCCCGAGGTAATTGTGCCGCCGACTTGGACGAGTGCGCACTGAGTTCGATGGTTTCGACTCGTTAAGGGGGTGGACGGGCATGTCGCAGCATTAGCCGGCGATTGGTCTGGAGGGGATGATGAGTGCACCTTACGAAATATTCGGACGTATCTCGGTCGATGTGTCGAGTATTGGCGTCGCGCAGGAAAAATTGGCAGCGCTGTTGCATCGCTACCTGGAGTCGACGCATGTCGCACGAGAGTCGGGAGCGGCCAACGCGATGCCGAATCACGGCATGGCCGGCCTGAGATTCAGCGCGTCCGGGTTGATCGGTGCGGATGTAGCGGCCGCCGTGACCGAGAACGTGCAGGAGTTCGCCGAACATTTTTCCCAGGCGCTGACTGAAGTCGAGGTGTGTTTTGTGGGCGAGCGTCGACGCTTGATCGTTGGGCCTGGCGCAGAAGCAGCTGGGCGCCGAAGGATCAGTGAGATCGATGGGCAGATCGCGAAACTGGTCGAAGAGCGGGCGCAGCTGCAGGTGCGGGCGGTGCTGGGTCGATCGGCGACGCTGGCCGAAGTAGCTGGGTTAGGTCCCGCCGTCGCGCGCGTGGCGCTCGAGGCGTTGAGCAACGCTTACTCCCAGTGTCTGCCGGCCGAGAGGGCGAGAAGCGCGGATGTTGACGCTCACATGGGCGAAGCAGATCGCGATGGCGAGGAAGAAGAGTATCAATCTGCGCATTGTGCGCCGTAGCGGTGGCAGAGATTCAGCCTTGGTAAAGGATCGTCGATGGAAATCATTCATGCGGCCGCCGAGACGGTCGAAATCATCATGGCGGGGCGGACGCTGCTTCGCGAATTCTTGCGCCTGTTCAAGGCCAATGAGCAGCGGGATGGTCCGGCCACTCGCGCTGGTGCTTGTGACCTGCTCGCCCGCTTCGTCGTGGTCGATCGCCACGGGCGTGCGCTGTGCATGTCGGCAGATGACCGTTTCTTCATGGGCCGTCCGGCGCGTGGAATTGCCGCGCTTCAGTTCGCGGATAAGCAGAGCGCCGCTTACGCGATCGAGCAAATCGAAGCGCATCTGCCTGGCGATGGGCAGATGACGGTCCGCCCGCTCGGTGAATACATCGAATCGGTGCAGCGCTACGAGGCAACGTTGTCGCTGGAGGCGCCGCCGCTAGCCGACGAGCAAATGGTCCCGGTCAGCGAGGCTGACGAGGGATTTTTCGAAGCGGTGCTCGAGGAGGATGGCGTTCATCTCGACGCGCCCGGGTGTCGAGGCTGAGGAATTTCTGCCCCGGCTTCCTGCCGGGTCGAGTCACGCTCGTGGAAAGACGGCATATGGTCAAGAAGCATTCTGATTCGAAATTGTTCGCCGGAACGTGGTCGCATCTATTTGGCGTCGGTCGGATGGAAACCGACTGTCGCATCGTTGTCGACGTCGCGAACGACAAGCTCGTCGCAGCGCGGGCGTTTGACGGACTGAAATGGATCAAGCTGTCGTCAGCGGAGCAAGCCGATCTCGCTGAATCGCTGTTCGACGCCAACGACGTGAGCGCTGATCCGGACGCCTTTGGCCTGGCCGCGATCGATTCGCTCCCGGACTGGGTTGCGCTGGACGAAGCACCTCGGAGCATAACGAAGGACTTTGTGGAGTGGGGCGGATCACCGTTCACCGGAAGCCACTTTCCGGAAGGTGTGACAGACGACACGCGCGTTGAAGTGATATTTCGGAACGGGCAAACGCACGTCGGATGTGCACAGTCTTTCGGCTGGAATCATTCGGGCTACAACCCTGAATGTCAGATCACTTCCTACCGGATTATGGATGGTGTGCCAGGTGCCGCGAACCATCCAGCGGCGGAAGGAGAAAGCGATGCGGCGGTTCTGGCCGAGTATGGAGTCGAAATCGACGCTGACGGGGCGGGTGCGTCGGACGCGTCCCCGCGGCCATGACGTGCAGAGGGTGCGTCGTGTCGGATCACCAGTATGGCAAAGCGCGCGTCTCGCGCCGGCAAGCCTTCCTCATTCGTCTCATTGAGTTCTTCCCCGGTTTTGTCGACGGAAGCGCCGTCAATGGCAGCACATTGGCTGACTGGGCGGAGGGAAACATCGGTGCATTGGCTCAAGTAGTCGGAACGGCTGCATTCGAAAGGTTTTCCGATCGGTTCTACCGGTCTAGGGACGATGAACTGGTCAGTGATGCAGATGTGGTGGCGTGGTTCGAGGATCAATTCGCTGGTGAATTTGCTGGCGCGCGCGGTTGCGCACGCGGCTATCTTTTTGCGGAGGAATTATGTCGAAAGGGGAAGGGATTAGCGGAGAGGCTGGAAGAAAACTGCAGCTGAGCAGCGCTGCGGTTCTTCAGGAGTCTGATCCGCGGCCAATCGTTCCGCTTGATCCCGCTCGTCCCCTATACGACGAGGCAGGACGCGAGTACCAGGTTACGTCGTCGTCGAGACAGCAGGTAGTGACCAATTCTCACGGCGTATTCGGCGTCTGGGATCGGAAGACCGGCGAATGTCTGATCGCTAACTGTGAGGGTACGCGACTGTCGAACGAGCACCCGACGCCGGAATGGATCGCTCGACGGCGAGAGGCGGCTGTCGATGTGCTCTCCGCTATGCACGCGGCGGCCGTGATAGAACGCGTCGTTGAGCAGTCGAACGCGGATCGGAAACCGCCGGAGATTGATGCGAAGGCGATGACCCTGGTGCCTTCGGGGCGCTTCATTACCGACAACGAGGGGCGCAAGGTCGCAGAGATGTATCAGCCCGGCGACTCGCCTGCTGAAACGGAGGCTATCAAGCGACGCATCGTTCGATAATTCAATTCGAAGCCAGCTCTTGTCGACGCTACGCGCGATCTCGTGCAGGCTGTCGAGTTCACGCCGCTCGGCGTTCGTGGAATCAAAGCGGTACAGGCCGCCAAGTTAGCTTTGGGTGAGGAGCCATCTCCCATGGCCGAACGGGAACTCAGCGCCGGCGGCACTCCGGTTCTTGTTTTCGGGTCCGATCAGGATCGCAACACAATCCTCGCCGCACTCCGTTTCTACCAGCAACACGGCATGGGCGAACCTGCGAATCGCTCGGAGGCTATCCACGACATTGCGACCAACGGTGGCGAGGACGTCTCGATGAACGATGCAGGCATCGATGAGCTGTGTGAGCGTGTCAATTCGGCCCCGGTGCAGCTTCCGCGATTGCCGCATGCAGACGCCTACGAGGTGGTATGTGAAGTGGGCGCGAAGCCGGATTTCGCGCCATCGCAGAATCTGAATCTCTTCGTCGTTTCAGGGCGTGTTCACGGGGATGACGATGACACGGTGGAGATCATTCCGGCCGTGACAGCGGACGATGCAGGCGCAGAATTCAAGGATCGACTGCGGGCGGGCGGGCGGAATGAGGATCCGGACGACGTGGTCGACTGCTATGTCAATACGACCACTCTGATCGGCAGCTATGGCGATGACGGAAGTTTTTGTGTTGCTGCGGAATTTCACATGCAGCATGACATCCATACCTGCGACGAGCCGAATCAGGACTTTCCTTCGCCGCGTATGTAATTCACACGCTAACTAATCGAATCCTGTTTGGGAGCAGAGCCAAGATGGAAAATAATCTGCCGAAAGACCAACTCAATGTCGAGCAGGCCATCGAGCAGTTCAATGCTCAGATGCCGGAGATCGATCCGAAACTCAGGCGGCTCGCGTACGTGCAGGAATGGAGTGATGAGCTGATTCGCCACATGTTGGCGTCGTGCAAGACGAGGGGCGTCGATGGGAGTGGTGTGCTGGAGGTTGCGCAAAAGGCCGCCGACAACCTTAACCTCAACGTTCTGCGCGAGGGAGATCCCGCTTTGGCGCTGGCAGCGGCGGAGGCCTTGGGGTTCGAATCTGCTGCAGCTTTGGACGACTTCAACCGCAAGTATCCTGCCCTGTCCTCTCGAATGGGGGCTCAACCCATTCTCGCGGCTTGTCAAGGGCAGGTCGTAGCCCTGTCGCTCACCGAGATCGTATTCGAGGCCGAGGAGGGGACGAAGTATGCCGTCGAGAAAGCGAAATTCCCGGAAGGTTCGGTGAGCGTCGGTGATCAGGTAGCCGTTGAGCGGTACGGTTCAGTTCGGAAACTACCGAAGGCACGTTTGTTCGTTGGCTGTTGGAGTCACACGTGGTCGTGGTGCGAGGACGGGCGCGTGGAGGCCCACAGTCGCATTGTTGTCGACGTGGCCAACGACAAGTTGGTCGCTGCTCAGGTAAGCGGCTACAAGACTTGGAATGATGCGACCTCGGATCAGAAGGATGATTTGGCGAGGTCGTTGTTCGACGAAAACAAGGTGAGCAGTGATCCGCAGGCATTCGATTTCGTTGAGATCGATCGACTTCCAAAGTGGGCGGCAACTGCGATGCACGGTCAGCAGCTGGAACCGTACCGCGATGGGGAAGTGCTTGGTCTTGATCGGGATGGCCACGTGATCGAATGGAACGCGGGCGCGGATATGCCCGTTGAAACTGGGCAGTCTCTGGTTGAATTCGGATTGCAGAATCTTCGCGAACACGAGCTTGCCCGTGTCGGTGTCACTCGCGAAGTTTGGGAGGCCGCAATGGCTCGCGGTGGATTGTCGGAGAGGACAGTTGGCATGACCGATAAGGACGTGGTCGATGGGGCGGAGCGCATGGCGCGAGTGCTGCTGCAGTCAATTGGCTTCGAGTTCACAGGGGAAGCTGTTCGCAATAGCTCGAATCCGCGCGCTGTTTCGGCGTGGAACATCGTCAGCAAGATGCTCGAAGAGTACAACGGTACCGACCTGGCGAGCGCAGTCGACTCGTGCGACGAGGACGAAGGAGGCGAGCCAGAAGCGCTTGATACGGATGGCCGATACACGAACGAGCAAGTTGTGGCACTTGGCCATTTGAGTGCGGCCCTTGCCCTAGCAACGGATACTGGCTTGTTCGACGAACTGGTGGCTGACTGCAACATCCCGGGCAGCATCAATGACCTCTGCGATGCAGTCCAGGACGAGGTAAAGAGGTTGTCGGGAGAAGTTGCAACCACGCCCGACTTGCCCTCGCCGCGCATGTGAATGTCAACCTGTAACTACTCGCGCGGCGTATCCACGAAGAGGATATCCAACGCGGCTTCTGGAGCGAGTGAATGTCGAAGATCGAAGAAGTCAAGCAACGCGTCGACGCGATTGAAGCCGAAACGCAAAGAGTGGAACTATCGGAGATCGTCGTTCCACCGGCCGTGAAGCAACGCGTGACCTATGCATTGAACGTTTTGCGCGAGCAGGAAAGGGCTCTGCAAGGCGTGCAGCTTGCCCGTGGAAATGGTCATATTCTCGCGTTGGAGCTTGGTGACCGGCAGGAGAAGATCAAACGTGCAAACGACATACTTGATGAATTCCGGAGACTTGCCCCCGGAAATGGTGTCGATGCTGACTTGTTCATCAACCAATGCGGAGGTGCGCCGGATTTCTCGAAGTATGGTCAGCCCGCCTCCGCTGACGCTAAAGCGTTCGAGCACGGCGTGCCCGAGGAACAGCGCCAGGCAGGCATTGCGGCAGGCAATATTGTCGACTTGAACGCGCCGGATTTGCTGCCGGCTGACCCCGAAGGCATGAACGACGATCGTGCTGTCTGGGCTGGTGCTGCGCTTGAGACCTTCCGTAACGTGACGCGCTGTGACCAACAGGATGTCGTGTCCGACCTGGTGGCAAATCTCATGCATTATTGCGATCGCAATGGCATGTTGTTCGAAGATGAACTGGTACGTGCCCGCAAGAATTACGCGGAAGAGACATCGGGTCCGGAAATCGGCTCGGAGCCGATGTCCGAGCCGGAGTGTCAGTCGCCTTCACCGAGTATGTAAGCCATCGCGCTGAATTCCACCCGAGGCGCACTTTCCTCTGGGGCATCGGCGGCATTTTAACGCCGGCACATCGGACGGACTGGGCGATGCTGAGCATCGCACACGATCACTGAAGATCGTGTTCCCTCACCCGGTAACGCTCACCTTTGTCTGTCGATATACTCGACAGGGCGGTGCGGCGGCGTCGCAACCGCCGCACCGCATCATCAGCCGTCACTCGGCAAACCGCTTCTCGAAATCGACCTGCAAGCGCTTTTCGAGCGCATCCATGTCGGCAGGCAAGCTGACGTTGGCGAGCATCAGCAGCCGAGCCGCTGTGCTTTTCACACCGTCGGTCGTTTTTTGCATCTTCCCCAGCACGACGCAGCGGTTCTCCCACATAAGCGAGGCGCGTCGCGTGTCAATTTTCGAAAGCGCGCCCATGCGGTCCCACTTCGCGAGATCCGGGCGTATCACGCCCTCTTCGGGGCGACCGTAATCCATCAAGTGCCCCGTGAACAGCGCACGACGGGCGAACGTGGCCAAGGCTTCGAGCCACACGGCATGGCCGATTACAAACTCCTCACGCACTTCGAAAGCGGAAATGTCGCCGTCGATCATCGCAGCCCACTTGGGGATGTGCGAGCTGCACTGCTCGAAGAAAGTGAGGAGGAATTCGTCGATCTGGTGCAATCGCGCTGCGTCGACGCCGGTGATGTTCTTCGGGTTCACGCCGGTCAAGATCGACAAGAATTTCTTGAACACGATCAGACTCCAGAGCTTGTACGACTTGGTCGGGACCGTCGAATTTTCGACGTCGATTCGCGTGCCGATGCCTGGCAGGATGCCCATGACCGAGAGAGCCCAGGCGTTGAAGGGGTCTCGACGGTCATAGAGCGCATTGATTGCCGACGAGGGCTTGACCTGCTTGCCGTTGATGTCGGCAAACATCTGCTGGGATCGCTGGAGACCTTGGTCGAAGAAGATCGTCACCGTGATGGTTTCTTCGCGCAACTCCGGGCGCGTGGCGATCGCGTGCTCGATGCCGCGCCGACGATGCTGTCCATCGTTGATAAGCAGGGTTGCGTCCATCGGGATGTGCAGCAAGCCAATTCGGCCAGCGGCGCCTGCAACCGCCACGGCCTCGAATGACATCTCCGACGATACACTCGCGGTGATGGCTGGCAGCACGTAGTCGTCGCGATTTTCGGTCACGTAGATGCCGATGTCTTCGGCACGTCGTTCGTTGAGCACGCGCTGCGCGCGCAGGTGCGCCGGCACCGTGTCCGCGTCATCGAATGTGAATAGCTTCACGAGCGCGCCGTACGGCACCTGTGCGGCGTAGTAGGAACGGCCGGCTTGCACGCCGGCGACGGCCGGGAACGTATAGGTGAATTCGCTTCGTTCCGTAACGAGCTGGTTGCGGACGGCCTCGATGCGAGCGGTGCGCTCCGCATTGCAGATACGCTTGGCCTGCGCGGCATCCAGTTCGGCCTGCGCGCGATCCTGATAACGCACGCGCAGATCGGCCAGCGAGATTTTCAAATCCTCGAGCGCCCAACCGGTCATCTCTTCGGTAACGGGCTTGTCGCTGAGCCAGTACGGATCGAGCACGCCCTTCATCGCGTGGATCGCGTCGGTATCGTACTTGTCGACCAGGTATTGTCTCAGGACGTCCGGGTAGCACTGACCCCTCGTGAGGTTGCCGTCGTGAGCGATCGCAGCGAATCCCGCATTGCGGGGGCTGTAACCACCCTGTCGGTTGAGTTTGTCCGCCTTCTCACGTGCCCGGATAGAGTCGTTGTGCGGCGACACGATGGTGCCTGCGTCGTACATCGATTCGCCCGGCACGAACGCTTGTTGAAGGGCAAGCACGTAGTGTCTGGTTGCCATTGATCGCTCCTCGGCTATGCGGTCCGTACGCCTAATTGATTAGATGCCGCGTAAGCGCAGATCCATGGAAAACATGTTATCTGGGCACCATTTCGCAGGCAATAAAATGGCAGGCAACTGATGGGACATGGAAACGTGCGGAGCCGAATTGTCGCACCGTTTGTCGGAATCAAGTTCGTTACTGGAGAGTAGAGGTATTTCGCCAGCTAAAGTGATGTTGCATGCCCCTGGGTGATCTGTCATTCTGATTGTGGGATCGTGAAACGTGAGGGCGAACATGCAAGCCACGGTGAAGACGCCGATGGAGTTCCGCGAGTGGAAACAAGACGCAGTGCGCCGTTTTGGCGAGCACCCCAGTGGGTGGAAGTTCAAGTGTCCGTGCTGCGGTCACGTGCAGTCGATGCAGGATTTCAAGGACCTTGAGGTCGACGTCAATCTCGCGTACTTCAACTGCATCGGCCGTCACGACGGCAAGCATATGAACGTCGACATGGGCACGAAACCGGGGCCATGCAACTACACGGGTGGAGGCCTTTTTAAGCTCAATCCTGTGGCCATCAAGCACCCTGATACGGGCGAGACGGTGCATGTCTTTGCATTTGCCGATTGAAGCGGGAAAATGGATCCTGATCTCCAATTGCCGATCGAACTGCCCTCCGGTTGGACAGCCGAGCCATGCTCATTCGGCGTGCTGCTCGAGGCCAAGGGCCCAGACGGCCGCTTCGTCGGCGGAATCACCGTTAACGAAAAGTTGCGCGGCTACGCTCTTGGCATTTCGCCGGTTCGAGCCGCGGATGTTGAGTCGTCGATTTATCAAGGCAGGGGCTGGCGAGAGAAGCTATATCGCGATGCCGTGATCAAGCTCAACAGTGCGCTGGTCCGGGAGTGAGAATTAAGCTAAATGGCAGAAGCAAAATGACGGACACGACTTTCAACGTTGGCGACATCGTGACGTGGTCCAGCCAAGCGAATGGTTCGACCAAGACCAAGACGGGTGTAGTTGAGGCGATTGTGCTGCCGAAGACCTATCCGGATCGCGCGTGCTTTCCGCAATTGCACCGCGGGAGCGGTACGGGCCTGTATCGCGCGCACGTATCATACGTGGTGCGGGTGCCCGGTAAGACCTCGAAGTCGGTCGGCAAGCTGTACTGGCCACGTGCGGTCGCGTTGCGGAAGGCGTAACAGGGGAACCGAATGTTTGGATGCTGCTTGATAGCTGGGCGGAAGTTTAAGGACAGGTCGACCGATGAATAGGACCGTTCAGATTGCACCTGGCGTGTTGTTCTCGGCCGACGTGCTTTCCCCAGAATGGGGCCGCGAATTCCGAGGAGATGCGGTGGCCGGACAGGCAGTCCGGGACGCGCAGCCTGCGCGCCGATCGGGCAGAGCTTGCGAGGAAGGCGAATGCGGGACTCGCGAATCCAACGGCGATCAGATGTCGTTGCTGTAGATCTTGGGGCCGAGCAATCGTGACAACGTGGAGCATCTTGTGATGTGCAGCAAGCGACTTGACACCCCTTACCCAGTGGACGAACCGTCAGCTATCTGCGTGCGTTGCCCGCGTCCCGAATGTGTCGCGCAAATCTGGGTCGGCTCATCGCAGATGAGGCGACGCCATAAGCGCCGTGAAACCGGTTGCATTGGGGAGGCATCGTGCGGTAAGTGTGGCTGCCGCATTACCGTTGACGTGAGCGGTGAGGGAAAGATCACAGTGCTCGAGGAGACCCCAGTCGCGACGCCGACCTCTCCGAAGTTGAGCGCGCCCCAAGTTCGGGTAATGCGGTGGCTATCTCATGGATGGGAAGCGGAGCCAGGCGGTGGGTCAGTGATTCTCGTCAACGGGCAACGCGTTTGCAACACGGACACGATTATGGCGCTATATCGCGCCGGGTTCGCAACTCGGGGCGATCGGGGCTGCTGGCGCGCAACGCCCGCAGGTTTAGCGCTGCGCGATCGCCTACCGAAGGACTAGGGAGAAGCAATGGCAACGACGGTCATTTTGCGTTCCCGCGTGCGGACACGCCATGTACCTCAGCGCAGGCCGCCGCGGCGATGCGAGATCTTGCAGACGCCATAGGGCGCCGATAGGAACACTTGGCGCAGATGCGCCCCGTCTGCCGGCCGGCAGCTGGCAAAAACAATCCACCAGAGGACTATTAGCAATGGCAGGTAACAGGCGTACGTATTCAGACGTGAGGGCGCAAATCGAGACATTGCAGGCCGAGGCGGAGGCGTTGCGCGCTCAAGAGGTCGAGGCAGTGATTGCTGATGTGCGCGCGAAGGTGGCCGAGTTCGGCCTGACTGAGCAAGACGTGTTCGGGCGTAAGCGCATGTCCCGATCGAAAGGCGCCGGTACGGCGAAAGGCACGAGCGTTCCGAAGTATCAGGATCCGAAGACGGGAGCGACCTGGAGTGGAAAGGGCCGCGCGCCGTCGTGGATCGCCAACGCGAAGAATCGCGATCGATTCTTGATCGAACAGCCAGCGTGACGCGATCGCGCTCTCAGCAGAGCACCTCACCGGGCCCGTAACTCGAGAGGGTATTCGGGCCCGGGCCGCCAGGTGCCTCATTTCTGTTGGGCTGTTCAGTTCACCAGGAAATCTGCCTCTTCCAGTGTCGAGGCCCATGCCTCCCAGGCTGCGCGCAGACGCGTGGCGGAAATCAGCTGGTCGAATCCGAGCCGCTCTGCGACGAGATCGTCGCTCTCGCCGTGCTCGAAGAGGCACGCTGCGTAGCTGTTGCGCAGCGTTTGGGGGCTGATCCTTGGCCTGATGCGTTGGCCGCCTGGTGAAGCAGTCGATTCTCCCTTGTCACGATCCATGGACCCTGTTGCGGTGATGGCGGCCGCATGGATCGCTCGTACCCCGCGCAGACTGGTGGCTTTATGCATGGGACGCCCCATGGCATCTGCAGGAAAGGCGAGATGGCCGCGCGTTCCGGCGGCCGCGCGTACGTTCAGCCATGTCTCCAGAATCGTCCGGAGGAGTACGGCTGACGGTCCGGCCGCCGTGGTCAGCGGAATCCGGCGCGCATAGTGAGGATCCGCAGCATCGATCAGCAGCCAGCCTTCCTCGAACATCATGCAACTAACCGTCAATGATAAAGCCTCGCCAACCTTCAAGCCCGCATGGAGGTAGGCCGCGATCATTGCCACATCCCGCATCCGCCGAAAATCCTCTTCCGTGATAGCCGGCATGGCTTCCACCGCCATGCCGGGACCGCCAGATGTACTTTGCGAATTTGCACGTGCAATTTCTCCCATTTGCACCGGTGCAAATTGCACGTGCAAATCGTTTCTCCATCCCGAAATGCGCTTGTGAATCAGCGAGTCGATCGCCTCACGCTCGACCTCCGTGAGAAACGCCGTATTCCTGTTCGGCCGCGCCGAGCGCCATGCAGACGTCGACCGGATGCCCACGAGTCGCGCGGCGTTCGGGACAGAGGGCGGGGGAGTGTCGGACACGGCCGGGGCGGCCGAACGTGTGGCGACCACATGCTGTGCACGCCGAAAATCCAGCACTCGCTCGATGATGTGGAGATAGCGCACCTGGTGCGGACGGTTTCCCGGCCGCTCGGCCAGGAACAACTCGATATCGCCAGGCGACGCATCGGACAGGCGAATATTCCGTCGGGCAAGGTGCTGGATGAACCGGTTCCACATGGTTCGATAAACCCGGGCGGATCCGGGCCGGAAGCCGACGGCGACCAGCCAGGCATCGAAGCAACCGAGCGGATCCAGATCCCAGTCTGGAAGCGTCGGCGCGAACAGGGGCAGCGTTTCCCCAGCCTGGGCAGCTGGGGCTCGGCGGGATCCAACGGACGGGCGTGGAGGGGGCATCGCATGCTGATGGTTAGTTGCACGCGTCCTAGTATAGGACACCAGCAGGCAAACGGCCGCGGCAGGGCACGGAAATCGACCAAAAGCGCAGCATCATTATGTTGCGTGCGTCCGTCTTATGCAATATAAATGAGACATCGGGAAATATTGCATGAACGCACCCGGATGGTGCCTGCGAGGTCAAGATGAGCCTGTTCGAACTGACAACCCATGCCGAGCGCGGCTATTCGCCGCGCACGCGGCACAACGCGCGCGTGGCGGATCTCACTGCAGCTTTCGCCTTCGATTTTGAGACCCGCGGCGAGTTGCTCACGCACCTGTGCGCGGGTCCAAGCTACGTTGCGCTTCCGTTGACGGTTCCGCCGATCGAGGCGGCCCGCCAGCTGTTTCGTGCCCTGCGCGCGCGCAACGCTCGTGTGCTCAACGTGGCCGGCAACAGCCTGCCGACTCTGCTGAAGCACGGTGTCGATCAGGACGCTGCCAACGCATACGTTTTCGAAACGATCTCGATCGTTACGCGTCACTGGCGTCTCATGCGTATCGTTTCGGGCGGCCAGACTGGCATCGACGTTGCCGGTGGTGTGGCCGCGCTCGCGCTGGGCATCGACGCCGTGCTGACTTTCCCGCCGGGATTTCTGCAGCGCGCCGCAGACGGCCACGACCACACCCACACGGAAGAGGAAGTGCTGGCCAGTTTTGCACAGATGACGCGCACGCTGGCCGACACGTTCCGCACGCAGGATGCGCCGGCGCCGTGCGCCGAGGTGGAGAGCCACGAGCACGCCGAAATGGCCTGCGCCTGCGCATAAGTTGCTGGGAGGTGATCATGCTCGATCCGATTCTCTGCACCGCGCGCGGGCGCGTGGTCGACCCCGATGTGCCGTCGGCCGCCTTCACGCTGTTGGCCGTTACGTTGGGCGTTGTGTGCGCGCCGTTCGAGCACAAGCTGCTGCGCCGTGTGCGCGTCGCCTTGGGCCCGCAGCGCGCGATCGTGGTCGATCGCGCCTCGCTCGTGCTGGGTGTCCTGATGCTGCGCGTGCTGACGCTGATTCTGTTCCCGATCAGCGTGCCACTCTTGTTTTTCCTCGCGCGACACGAGCAACGTCGCGCACATGCGCGCCGCGCAGAGATGCGTGACGAGCTGGACCGACAGCTCGGGCTGCAATGACGCGGCCGCGCTGACCCAGCCGGCATGGCATGGGAGCAGGGCGGCAGAGCGCTGCCTGTCCCTAGCCATCGGCCCGCCGTTGCTTTTCAAGGCACTTCTCCACCCCACGCCCCTCTGACCTCGAGGCCACCATGGTGCACTACAATTTGGTTGACCAAGTCGCCGGCGCCGCTGTACGCGGTGCTGTCTATCACGCGGAAAAGCCGCTGTTCCACGGTCTCGGCTTGATCGGTTCGATCATGATGGCCATCGTCATCATCGCCGTGGTGTATTGCGGCAAGAAGGTGTTCGAGAACCGGCGGCGTTGACGCGCGCGGGCCGCCCCATGCCAGTTCTTGCGGCGGTCAATGTCGTTAGATCTTGCTCCCTGCGGTACTCCCCCTTCACCCCGAGAGAGACTCACTCGCCTGTATGGAAATCGCCACTGAAAGGATCACGTCGATCGAGACGGCGCAAGGCCTGCGTCTGTTCGAAGACGAAACCGAGGCGGCTCGCCGCGCTGCGATCGACGCCCTTCACGCTGCCACGGCGATCTACACCGCCAGTCCCGTAGTCGATCAGCTGCTCGACCGACTCGACTGGCCGCAGGAGGGCCTCCGCCTGGTGGATCCCAGTTGCGGAGATGGCATGTTCATCGCCCGTGCCCTGGATCGTCTCTTGACGTCGCGGCCTGCGGGGTTTCTGCCTGGCAATCTCATCGAAGGATGGGAGATCCACCCGAATGCATGCATCGAAGCAAGGAGCCGTGTTGCGGCCGTGTTTGCGCAGCACGGTCATGCGCCCGGGAAAGCGGCGGCGCTCGCTCAACAGATGATCATCAACCGAGATTTTCTCACTGACGGTCCGACGCATAGCGTCTGGGATATCGTGGCCGGCAACCCGCCGTACCTTCGCGCAGCAAACGTACCCTCGCTCCTCCGCGAGCAATACGACGCGACCGTGCCCGATTGCGCCAAAGCCGATCTCCTCTACAGCTTTCTCGAGCGCTGCAGCCGCACCATCCGTCCGAATGGACGAATTGGTCTCGTGACGGCCGACAGGTGGTTGTTCAATGCCGGTGCCGGCCGGCTTCGTGAGACGTTGGGGGCACGGGTCGCGCTCTCGCACGTCGAGCGCCTGGACGTAACGACGGCATTCTATCGGCCGAAGCATCGTAGAGCTGGTTCTCCGCCGCGCATTCATCCAGTGTCGATTGTCCTTCAAGAGGGGACAGAGAACGGACAGCAAATTTCCAAGGATCCAATCTATCCCGGCGCGGATCTCTCGAGCTACGCGGGCTTGCCAACGCTAGGCGAGTTCGCGCAGGTACGCATCGCTCCGTGGCTCGGCACGCACGGGGTCTTCGTAGTGGACCAAATAACGGCGAGTCGTCTGCCGAGTGAGTATCTCGTCCCAGCAATCGACACCGACGACATCGTCGACGGGAAGCTCGGAACACCAACCCGGTGGGCAATCCGAACGTCCCCATACGAGGAGCCGCCGCCGGCGATCCTGGAACATCTGGAGGCAAACCTTCATCGGATGGCTGCACGCGGTCGTCAGGGCAAGCGCTGGATGCCGCCGGAATCCTTCCACAGGATGGATCTGTCGCAACCGTCGCTGATCGTGCCGCGCATCGCGAAATCGCCCAAAGCGATCCGCGTGCCGGCGGGCGTGCTGCCCATCAACCACAATCTCAGCATTGTGGCGGGTAGCGTCGAACAGCTGAGACTCGTCGAAGAAGCCCTCGCTTCGCCCCTCGCGGCGTTCTGGATGGCCGACCATGCACCACGGTTGGAGAACGGTTATTTCTCGCTCACGACCACCATGCTGCGAAAGCTCCCGATGGCGAATACGTGAGTGGAGCAGGAAAGTGTGACTGGGTCACCTAAACCGCAGCAATCTCCGGAGAACAAGGTGGATAACCAAGAAACGGCGAACCTACTCGTCAAAAACGCTGCGGGCCAGATCCTCATGGATGGCAATGAGGGTCCATATTTTGGCGAGGCAGACATGACGCTCGTGGCCGCGGTGCACTTCGATCAGGAAGCGGCATGTCATGTCATCGACCGCCTGGTTGAACGTGGTGTCGACGGCGGGCCATTCTCCACGATCTCTGTGAAGGACTTCAAAGCGGTGCTCTTTGATCGACTCGCCCATCAGGACGCCCAGCACATTTCCGAAGCCGACGCTGTGCACGCACGCGTCGACGGCAAGAACGAGGAATCCGGCTCAGACGAAGCGGGACTCCGCGAAGGCATGGGGGGCTGATCTTGCGCACTATCGACTCCACGGCGAACCGCGGCGATCGCATCTCCGCTTGCTCCGTGCCGATCAGCGGCATCCGGCCTGCAGAGGCTTAGATGGACGTTGCCCCGGATGTTTCAATGGCCGATCCCGCTACTGAGTCGGACACCATGCGAGCGTTCGTCGAACGGTACTTCGGCACAGACGAGGCCTTCGGTGTGACGTTCATCGCCGACGATGGGACGTGCTACACGCCATCCGAAAGCGACTCGCTTTACGCGCGCCGCGGCGACGCATGTCCGGCGCTGTCGGCGCAGTTCCCCGATGGCTCGATAACGAACTGCACAGGGTATGCAATGCGGATCTATCGAGCGCTGCCAGATCGCGCGCAGATCTACGGCTTTGAGAACTGCGACAACCCGACCTCGCGCGTGGCGCGCGAGGAAATTCACCCGGGCGGCCACGATTTCGCGGTGATCGACGAGCGCTATATCGTCGACCCGTGGGTCCGGCTCGTACCCGGCGCATGCAGCCAGATCTGCTTCGACCTGGCAGACCCAGTCGATGCAGCCTTCGCGCTGGACCTGTACGGCCCGCGCGCCTGCTGGACGCGCAACGAAGCGGCCGAGCGATTCAGCCGCACGTTGGATCCCGGTGGGTGGCACGGAGCAAGCGGAGATGCGATCGCCGCGGATGACGGGGATTCGCAACTCGATCACCCGCACGTGTAAGGAATCGCTAAGAAAGCAGGACATCAGGGCAACCGTCACCGAATCCAGGGGAGAAAAATCATACCGGACATGAATCAACCTCGTGCCCACGCCAAGGCAACATTCCTCGCCGGCCTGTCGGACACCAAGCGCGAATTCTTGAAGGACGCGGAGGCGGCCGGGTACTCCATCACCTACGGCGACACCTGCGTTGACGTCGTCAAACGGACGAATCACACTCCGCCGCGCATCCTGCGCGGGCTCCGGATGTGGGCGACTGGCACGGCCTTCGACGTGAAACTCGACTTGAGCGCAGCGAGAGCGATACGGTCGGTCGATGAGATGCGCACGTTTCTGGGTGTCACGCCTCGCGAAGCGCATCTCGCGCGCTTCGCGCCTCCCCGAGATTGGCAGCCGTCGTTTTCGCGGTATCGGGACGAGGGCTGGTACGTGCACGGCGTGCGCTACCCGGGTGGCGCGATCGGGTGCGTCAGCAACAAGTTCCCGGACGGTCGGTGGCGTATCCTGTGCGATCATCGCCGCGGCGTCGACCTGGACGACGCGCAGGATTTCACGTATCCGTCCCGGGAAGCGGCCGCGCGAGCTGAGTACGCCTTGGCTGCGGCGCAAACAAACGCCCTTGCGCAGAGTGAAGCGACGCGGGCCACGTTGAATCACCCTGAAGCTCGAAGCGAGTCTGGCGAGGCGGCAAGCGTGGCGTCGTCTGAAATGCATCTCCAGGAATTTGACGTGCGCTTCGAGGATGTCGGCTATACCTCCATCGACCTGTCGGCATGCGAACTCTCGGCCGAAGAGGCCGCCGGCTTCACGGAAGTCGTGGCAGCCGAAGGCCAGCTGCCGCGGAACGTGGTGGGAGCAGTTCGGGGCTACATCGCTGAAGACGACGCCCAGAATCCGGACGATCGCAAAGTCTTCGTCAGTGTCACGCTGCGCGTGCGCGCGCACGATGAAGTTGCGGCGGAAAGCTTCCCGCCGCTCGGAGATCTACTGTCGAAGCTGGCGGACATGATGGCCGTGGATGTCGACGGCCGCGTCGCGCTTGACCTCGAGGGCAACTGGGAGGTTATGGAGGTGTCGGCGCCGGAAGACGCCGAGAACGAAGCTGCGTCACCTGCCCCGCGGATGTAATCATGGGCATCCGTTTTTCGTGGTTGATATCAACCACGAAATGCGGTTTTACTTTCGGCAACTTGTAACCGGTGGTGGCCAGATTGGATTTGAATAACATGAATGCACCCATGAATTCCTCACCGATCAAACTAATAGAGATATACGACACGGACGCCGATCACGAAGTCGGCGGGCAAGACTTGCCGTATCTGGTGACGGCAAGCTACGACGGCGACTATCAGGCCGCCGTCGACCTGATTCACGGCGACAAGTCTTTGGTCGCCTTCAACGTTCAACCCGCTGTTGAGCGGTGCAAGCTCCCCGGCCACGTGGAGTTTTGCACGTTCGAATCCCGAGCCACCATCTACCGATTCTTTGGCGTGCCTCGCCCGCTATCGCCGGACCAGGCACTCGCGCGGCGCTACTGGCAGAGCACCTACGCGCGCACGGTTGGCGAGCTACGCGCGGCACTCGCTAACCTCCCCGATGACTTCCCGCTGATTCACACCGGGTACGACGAGCACCGCGAGGCCAAGAATCAGCTCGGCGTCCATGTCACGACGAACGAATGGGAGTGGACTACTCCCGAGCATCCGGCCTACGGCCGATACTCAGGATGGGCGATGCGAATCGGCGTGGTTGACCTCTATCACTGGAATCAGATCGCTTCCGGTTCGTGGACGGACAAGCGGCACGCCGATATCGAGTAGACGTCCAGAAATCGGAAAGACAAGGTGACGTCTCAACTGCCCTGTCCGAATGTTGATATCAACCGCGAAAAACGAATACCCGTAATCACTCACGCATTTGGTGGCGTCGTCAGAAATTAGTACCGTGGCGCCGAGTCTTCATTGAGTCCGGAATGCTCGGCGGCCAAGCTTCTCTCGGCCTGGTACTCGTCGAACCATTCACGAAGGTTCTGGGGTATCTCGACATTGCGCATGGTACGCGTGATTGCGACGTAGAGCAGGTTGATCTCTTCGGGATCGTAGCCTTTCTCCTCGTCGGGCGGCAGTTCGATGAAATCTTCCGTCAGGACCGTCTGCTGCCACTCAAGGCCCTTGGCCTTGTGGGCGGTCGACACAGTGATCTGCGCGCGCTCCTCGGGCACCTCGGCCGCCTTCAACGCAGCATAGATGGCCGGAATGTCCCCAGTGTATTCCTTGACCACGCGCACAAGCGCCTTCGATTCCGGATCGTCGGCCTCCTCGCTGTACTCTGTGAGTGCATTGAATGACGTGAAGCGCTGGATCGACCCATCTCGGATCGAATCGGTGTCGCCGGCCCAAAGCCGATAGGCATCCAGAACCTTGTCGAAGAAATAGTTGCCGAACCCGCCGACGTAGTGGATTGCGTTCACGGGTTGCGGACCCGTGACGAGTACGGCCAACTCGCCGAACAGCGTACTGTTGGTGCGCGACAAGATCGCATAATGCTTCGCGCGGTCCACCTTCCAGCCGATTGGAGCATCAGCGAGGCCGTGCAGCACGTTCTTTTCCTGCTTGTAGGTCTGCAGCAGCGCCGTGGCGATCTCGGCTATGGCTTCCGGATATCGAAAGGACTGTGTGAGAGGGGCACGCTCATCAGCCGGCACCGACTCCATCGCGTTGACTGCCTTGCGAAACCCGTAAATGCCCTGGTGGCGATCGCCGACGAACACCAGCTGAGCATGTTCCCGTTGCGCGAGGATCAGATCGAGCGTAACGGGATTGGTGTCCTGCGCCTCCTCGAGGAGAAGGATGTCGTACGGCAGGCGTGGTTTGGTGAGTGCCCAAAGCTTCAGGTAGCCATCATGCGGCATCTTGACGGGGGAATTGACGTCGGCCATGCCTGCCCAGACCACTTTCGCAAGCTCAAGCGTGGCCGCGCGCTGCATCGGATCGGAAATGTCGTCACTGACATGTGCATCGTCCATCTGCCCGTCGACCGACGTCAGCCAGTTGTTGATGGTGTCGAGTGCATGCTTGGACAGGCGCACGCCCGACTTTGTCTGGGCGCTGATGTCGTAGGCGGACGGGTTGCCAAGCTTGTGCGAATACGCCCGGCCGACCTTGGCGAAGGCAAGCGAGTGCGTAGTGCGGCACTCGACGTTGCTCGGGTACCGCATTTTCGCGGCCTCGGCGATCGATCGGTTGAAGCAAACGAGCAGAATGCGCTTCGCCGGCCGGGCGAGGGAGTACGCCTCGAGTGTGCTCGATTTGCCCGTGCCGGCACCGGCGTCTACCGCAAGGATCCGGGCGTTCGAATCGACGACGCGCTGTTGTTCGGCGGTGCACCGGATCGCGGTGGTTCGCCGCGCTTGACCGAGAATGCTCGTTCGCATGGCAGTCCCCAAAAAAAGAGAGCGGAGACCAATTATGTTGCACGCTTAAATATCATGCAATATAAATTGCCGCGCCGGAACTGACGTCTGTTGCACGCCCACTGGCCGTATCGGTAGGATGATTCATAACAAAACAGCAAGATTTCATACCGACCCATGAAGAACAACAAGAACATCAGCCGCCCTTCTCCACGCTCAAGTCACTCGCTGGCCGCGACGCTCGTTGCGGCCTTGACCGCGGCCCTTTGCACGGGCTGCGCAAGCGTCAAGGATGCTGGCTCGAATCCGCCGGCACTTCCGGCAAATCAGACGGCGGACACGGCGAACGTGTCGCCGGCGCAATACAAGGCCGGGACGCCCCAAGCGGTGCTGTTCGAGACACTGAACGCCATGCGCGTGCAGTGTGGATTCCCCGCCTACACGGAGAATCTGGCGCTCGACGCGGCGGCTCAGGCGCATTCCGCCTACATGGTCGTCAATGACGGCACCGTGGTGGATAGCGAGGTGCCGCTGGCGAAGGGCTTTGTCGGTGCGACGTATGCCGAACGCGCCGCGAAGTATGGCTTCCCGTCTGGCTCGGTCGGAGTCGGTGGGGTGGCGAATTCGTACATGCGCAGCACGGAACTGACGGACGAGCAGTACGGGCAGGCCGTGCTGGCGGGATGGGTGTCGGGCGTCTACCACGCCTTTGTCGTCGCTTCACCCTTGACGCAAATTGGTATTGGCTGGGGGAAGATCACCCTCGGCGCCTACCCTAAAGTGCTCTCCGACCTGACCGTCTCGAATCTTCAACCGATCGCCGGCGACCTGCCGCTGACCTTCCCCTGCGAAGGATCGACAGGCGTTCCCCACACTGGCTTCGGTGAAACTCCGACGCCGCCAGGCACCGAAGGCGCCTGGGGATCGCCGATCGCCCTGTCAGGCAGTCCGTGGGACGTGCTTCGTCTTACGACCGGCACGATGACTGACGCGAGTGGCCGCGTCGTGGAACTCGAGCTGCTGGATTCGTCGACCGACGTGAACCACGAGGTGGAGCCGTACGCGGCGGTCGCGTACCCGAGCAAGCCGCTGATGCCGCTGTCGTCATACACGGCGACGATCGCCGGCACGGTCAACGGCAAGCCGTTTACGCGGCACTTCACCTTCCATACGGGAGCATGAGCGAAAACTTGAAGTCGGGAGAGGCGGTCCCGCCAATTGACGCAAGGACGAAAAATGGAACAGGTCGAGTTTGCCAGGCTGGGCGACACCATCGAGACCGAGGTTCGGCACCCCCGACGCGAAGTGATACGCGTGCAGTTGCTCACCCCTGAGTCGTGTGCGTATGCTAACGACTTGCTCATGGATAAGAGCAGCGGTTGGCGATTGGTGCCCACGAAAAATTGATTGACGTCGGGAAACGATTGCCGCGCGGCGTGCTGTGGTGATCAGCGGGTCCGCGATGTACTGCGAAGTGTGATGAGAACGGCGGAAAACAGAGCGCCACTAACACCACGGAAAACGCCGGCCACGCCGGCACAAGGAAAAGTTGTCATGCCGAGCAAACGAGTCTACGAAGTCCAGGCAGGCGAAAGATTGTTCTACGTCCGTATTTCGTCCGAGCCGAACGGATACTCCGCGCGAATAAGCGAGGTGTTTCATGGCGTGGCCCCGAATGAGCGATGCGTGCCTGCTGCGCTTTATGTGCCTCCACGTCTTGAGGTCGATCCCGGCGCGCTTTATCGTGATCGACAGCACTACCGAGTCGAATTGATCAAGCTGGTTAATGCCGAGCTGGCCGCATGGCGTGTAAAGAAAGTTTCCGCCGCAGAGGTCCACTTGAACACCGATGCATACATCCGCGCGAATCTGGCTGGGTGGCCGGATGGCTATCCGAACAGTGCTGACGATGACATGTCTGATTGGGACCATACCTGGCCCGGCGATAGTGCGTATCCTGTGCATGTCGATCGCGAGTAACAGGAAAAGCATTTTTTAACGAGGAACAAGATGAGGTAAGTAGCTTTGACGGTAGCGCTCGCGAGCATGATGGTGGCGGCCAATGCGCAACAAGTGAACGGCTTTCGGGTTGGCGACTACATCGCGTGCGATGCACATAGTGCAGACGCTATCAATATGGCGAAGGAGGCTGTTCGCGATCATCGTCCCGTGGAGGACATCGTGAACCGACGCTTTGCGCATCCGCAAATGATCGACGTCAAGCTTTCGTTGATGGCCGAGGACATGATTGTCCACGGTGACTACCTTCGAAGCGGAAGCGAGCAGAAGATGCAGGGCTTCCTCGCCGGGATGTGCTACGAGACCGGCACGCGATAACCGACAGTACATAGGAAAAGTAGATGACTCTGCACGTCTATGCCCAGGAGCACGAGCACGATGACGCGTATATCGTCGGGACGCGAGAGGATCTTGTGGCTTTGCGTAATGCGATCGACAAGGCGCTCGCGGCCAAGGCAGAGCATCGTTCATCGGACAGTTTGCTGGCAGCGTGTGCGGCCGACGGTGAGTGCTACGACCTGTATGTGAAGGTGGTGCCGGAGTCGGTCCAATATCAGCTGCTACGGCCCTATGCGTTGCTAAGGGAAGAACCAGACGAAGGACACCACCAGCCTTGCTTGGTTCCTACCGAGTGAGTGGAACGCACGATGCCGGCTCAACACGCCCCGCATACATCAGGACGCGCCTCAACATCAAGACGAATGGGCCGGAAGATCGGTTTGGATTTTCGACGGGGAGTGAGATGAAGCAAGTAGCTTTGCTGCTCGCACTGACGAGCTTGATCGGCGTGAGTCACGCCGAAGAGACCTGCGTAGTCAAGAGGGTTCGTTTGCCGGTCGTCGAGGTCAACGATTTGCACCAGGAAATGGATCTGCCTGAAACAACCACGACATGCACGGATGGCAGGTGTGAGTCGCATGTCGTCAAGATCAACCACTTTGCGACCGAGCCGCAGTATCAGATCGTTCTTGAGTACAAGGGCGACACCTTCTCCTACGAGTCGAGCGAAGCACCCGAAGGCAACACCGTTCTCGCGCAGGTTCAGGAGTGCGGCAAGAAGCATCGGCCGCGCGCAGTAAAGCCGGCCGTCTGACGCCACGGAAAACTCGACGATTCGAAGAGTCGTCGAGGATGCTCGCTAGGACGCCTTTTGCGGGGGCGCCGTGACCACGGAGAACGCCGAGACGATCGCTTCGATTGGCCGGTTGTCGTAGCGGTCCGTGGTCTGGGAACTCGCGTGCCTGGCCTGCTTCTGCACAAAGCGTCGATCGACGAGTCCTGAATCAAGCGTGAGTGTGATGCCCGTGTGTCGCATCCAGTGCGTTGACGCGCGCTTGAGCGATTCCGCATGCTCTGGGTGGCGTTCGGCCGCGCGCGTGAAGAGAACCTTGAAGATCAGGTACATGGCTGACGGGCTCATCGGTTTCGTCACGCCGTCCGAAATCCGCGGCCGCATCGACAGGATGGCCGGGGATTCGTCGCCCGTTGTTGGGAAGTCCGACAGGCCGTGATAGCGGCGATACGCGATCAGCTCGGTTATAAGCGGCGGCGGAACAGAGATCTCTGCGCGTGTGCCTCCCTTGCCGACTACCCAGAGCGTCCACCGGCCTGGCGCCGATGGCAGTCGGCGGAAGTCGGCCATCAGCAGCTTGGCCAATTCATGCGAGCGCAGGTAGGTGTAGTACGCCAACATGAACATCCAACGGCAGCGCACGCGGTGTTGCTCGTCCTCCAATGACTCGATCGTCTCCAGCACGGCGTGCCACTGTTCGACGGTCAGCGCGCGCTCACGCGGGCGCGTGACGTCGTCGGACCGTTTGCGCCGGCGAGTAAAGAACGGATTCAGCTCGAGAATCGGCCTGCCATGCTCGTCTGGCGTGCGGCGCAGGGACTCGTAGAGACCAGACAGGATCGTCGTCGCCTGGGCAACAGACGACCCTTGCAGCGGCTTTTTCCAGGGGGATCCAGTCAGGCCATAGCGCACGCACAGAGCGGGCGGGATCGGATATGGCTGCTCGAGGAATTGTCGGTAGGCGACCGCCTCCTCTCCACTGGCCTCACGTAGGCGCACGAAGTGCCCGCGGCGATGCTGAAGCCAGACCAAAAAACGGATCGCCTCCCGATAGTACGACTTGCGGGTGTGTTCCGAGTCTACATCCGCCTGGTTGATCCAGGTCAGGATATGCCGGATGTCAGGGTGAACGAGTTCGGTCAGCTCTTGCCGGTCCGGCGCATGCACGCGCGCGATCCCCGAGGATGCACGTTCCCTGGAAGGCTGTTCCGTATCGGCAAGGGCGTTGGACTTGTTCGACATGCTCGACAGTTTAGCGGGTGGTCCAGAAATGGCAACCGGGCAGGGGAGGGCAGAGATCCGGACCACGTCGCCAAATCTTCCTAATGCCCGTCGAAAAGCTGCCGGGCAATACGTCATGCGAAGCTCCGAAGCGCTGCGGCCATCCGGCCACAGCTCATCCAAAAGGAACTGACCATGTCCCAAACCCACGCAAACGTTATCCCCCAGCCGAGCCCGGTTCTGACCGCATCGATGGTGCCCACGCTGCGGCCCGGCGCGCCCCTACCGGGGCGCCGCGTCGAGCGATTGCCGTTTGCTGTGCGTGTCGTCAGCGACGACGACAGCCTGAAGCGCGCCCTTCAGATGCGCCAGTCCGCTTACCAGCGCCACGTCCCGGAATTTGCCCGCACGATGGATCAGCCGGAGACCTACGACAGCGCCCCCGGCGGCCTGATCTTGCTCGCTGAATCGAAGCTCTCCGGGCGCCCGGTCGGTACGATGAGACTTCAGTCCAACCGCTTCCAGCCGTTATCCCTTGAGCAGTCGGTAGAATTGCCCGATTGGGTGTCCGGGCGGCTGATCGGGGCGACGCGACTCGGCGTGGAGGGCGGCGAGCCGGGCCGGATGGTACGCCAAGCGCTATTCAAGGCGTTCTATCTCTACTGCCTGCAAGAACAGATCGACTGGATGGTGGTCGCGGCGCGCACCCCACTTGACCGGATCTATGCGGGGCTGCTGTTTTGTGATGTCTTTGGCGAGAAGGAGTTCCGGCCACTCGCCCATGCACAGAACATCCCACACCGCGTCATGGCATTCCAGCCGGGTAGTGCGGAGGCGCTTTGGCGCGGCGCACGGCACTCGCTTTACTCGTTCATGATGCTGACACATCACCCGGACATCGATCTGAATGCGGCACCGTCCCTGGACTGGCCAGGCACGGTGCCAGCCGCGCTCGGGGAGAGGGGCGTTGCAATGCACGCAGGTCCTGCCTGGGCTACGCGCTGACCGACGCGTGGAAGGGGTGAACGCCAGCGCTGTATCTCGCCAAGATTGGTTGGTAATGCATCGGTAGGTCGTACAATGGCGCGCACGGAGATACAGTGCTAGAAATGCCGCGACACGCACACGGGCCACGGGTCAGGGCACAGCCGCCCTGACCCGTGGCCCGTGATGCGATTCATGTGGGTCCGTGCGACGTGAATGGGCGCTGGAAACCGGTCCAAGGAAATCAACGAATGATAAAGCTACGGTACGCACAGCTTTCCATCGCAGGCGGCGGCGTCGACCGAACTGCGTCGACGATCGAGACTCTTTCTTTCCTGTTTTCTTATTACGCGGTCCCGGTCGCGATCGGCTTGCTGTCCCTGCTCGTGCTGGTGAATCCCGGCGCCCCTGCCGACGTACCTGTTGGCACGCCAGTGGCGCTGCGCGTGCTTGCCGATCCGGCTGGCAGTCTGGACGCCTCAACCGCCGCATCTGCGCTGAAACGCACGCGTCTGATCGACCAATTTGACACGCGGCTTAGCGAAACTCCGTTCTGGTTTGCTGCAAGTGTACCGACTCACGCGGTCGGCGCCGCGCAGACCTCCGCGGTTGGTACACCCGCACCGCGCGTCGTCCTGCAATTCCCTTCTCGTCACATCCAGCAGATCGCCTGCTACGACGGCAACAACCTCGAGCCGCTGGGCCAGGTTTCGGTCCAGCGCGCGCTATCCGGCGATATGGAACGCTCGGGCAACGGTGTCTCGCTCATGCTCGGTGCGCGTAACGAAGCGTTGTGCCGTGCCGTCTTCAGCGGTCCCGCTGCGATCAGCGCAACCTACCTGTCGGGTACCGAACAAAAGATAGCCAACGATACCTTCTACCGCCGTGCCGGTCTACTCGAAGGCGGCCTTGCCACGCTGGCCGTGTTCGTGCTGGTCGCTGCGTTCATCAACCGTGACTGGGTGTACGTACTTTTCGCGGCATGGCTCTTTGGCAATCTCCGACTCGGCGCCATCTCGATGGGCTGGGACACATTGTGGCTCGGCGCGCCCATTCCCTTTAGCTGGGTCTCCCTGGTACGCAAGATCACCGTGCCGGTCTACTACATCCTGACCTGCACCCTCTTTGCCACCTTGTTTCGCCACGACCTGCCGCGCATCGGCTATCAGTGGCTCTTTCGCACGGTGCTAGGGCTTGGCTTCGTGCTGCTCGCCGCATCGATCGCACTACCGGTGCCGATGTACTTGCCGCTCATGTGGGTTACGGCGAGCTTCGCGATCGGCGTGGTGGTATTCATGCTCGTCCGATTGTTGATCTTCGCCCCGTCACGCACGGCTATGTGGTATGGGGCAGCGCTCGCGGTGACGCTGCTTTCGAGCCTCTCGGAAGTCGCGGCCGCAGCATTCAAGACACGATTTCTGATTCTCGGTTTGAACAATGTGACCGCCGCGCTCATCTCGAGTTTGATGGCAGCGTTCGCGATCGCCGAGCAGATCCGATCAGAGCGCCAACAGCGCGCGCACATGCAGGCAGAGTTGAATCGAACTTACGCGCTCACGCCAGTCGGACTCTTCACGCTAAACGCCGACGGCAGCTTTGCGCGTTTCAACCCAGCGCTTGAAGTCATGCTCGGGATGCGTGCCAGCGCTCCGCACCACCATTGGGACGATTACTTCACGCCGGGAAGCTGGAAGTCCCTCTATGACGAGGCGCTGGTAAGCGGCGCCGTCGAGCGCGAGCTGACCCGGGATATCACGCCGCTTGGGGGCGAGACAACCGACGAGGGTCAATCAGAGCCGACCGGCACCACGCGTTGTCACTATCTCGTGCGTGCCGCTCATGCCGGCACCCAGCTCGAAGGCTTCGTCCAGGACGTCACGGAGCGCCAGCGAGCCGTGCAAACGCTGCGCTATCTTGCCGAGCACGACCCGCTCACGGGGGCGCTTAACCGACGCGGGATTGAGCGCGAGATGCAGGACATCACGGCACAGGCTGCGCTAACTGGCGAACAGCGCATCATCGGCTACGTGGACCTGGATCGCTTCAAGCTCATCAATGACTTGTACGGGCACCACATTGGTGACGAAGTATTGCGCCAGGTACGGCAGCGCATGGAGGGCGAACTCGCTCCGGCCGACCGGGTCGGCCGCATTGGTGGCGACGAGTTCGTCATTCTGTTCGGCCCCTCATCACTCGAAGACGCGGCAATGGTCGCGCAGAAGATCGTCGAAACCATTGGCGGCGCACCCTACCGGATCGGCACGCGTGCATTCCAGGTCCGGGCGTCGATAGGCGTCATCGAATCACCACCTCATCTGCGCGCCGAAGAAGCGATCTCCATGGCGGATGCCGCGTGCCGCGAAGCGAAACGTAATGGTAACGGCCGCGTCGTCATGTATCAGAGCAATGCGACGATATTCGGTGAGCGTGCGCGCGACTTGAGTCTGATCGAAACGTTCAGCGGCGACTTGCCAAGCGAGGGGCTCTTCCTTGCAATGCAGCCGATCATGTCGATGGAAGCGCCATACGATGCGCTCGACTTCGAGGTATTGCTGCGTATGCGAGCGCCGGACGGTAGCATGATTCCACCCGCTCGTGTCATCGCGGCCGCGGAAGCGAATGGCACGATCTCCGCGCTCGATCAGTGGGTGATCAGAACGACACTCGAGTGGATCGATTGCCATCGTGCGAAGCTGACACGCACACACTTCATTTCGATCAATGTGAGCGGCGCGTCGCTAAACGACGAGCGCTTCGTTTCCGAGATTGGCGCGCTTTTCCGTCGCTATCAGCACGTGGTGCCAATGCTCTGCATGGAGATCACCGAAGGCGTCGCGCTGCATGATCTGGACAATACCCGGCGGCTGGTCGACAGTCTCCAGCGGCTCGGTGCGCGCGTCGCACTCGATGATTTCGGCTCCGGCTACACCTCGTTTCCGTATCTCCGCGACCTACCGGCGGATGCACTGAAGATCGACGGCGGATTCGTGCGTGACATCCATAATCTGTCTGCCAACGCGGCCATCGTCGAAGCAGCCATCGGACTGGCGCGCAATCTCGGCATGCAGAGCATCGCGGAATGGGTGGAAGATGCAACCACCCTCGAAGTGCTGCAGAACATGCGCGTCGACTTCGTGCAAGGCTTCGGCATCGCGCGCCCCCAAACGCCCGAGACGATCCTTGCCGCGACCTCGGCAGCGGATTTTATCGAGGATCCCGCGATATTGGCTTTGATCGGGCCGCGAGACATCGATCAGCCTGACTACGAAAGCCTTCCGGACCAATTGCACTAGTGATACGCCTGAACCTCGGTTGTTTGTGAGGGAGATCCGAGTTTGGTCTCGCTCGCGCGCAGCAATAGCAAAGAAAACAAAGGAGTTCTGTTGTGAAGAGTCTGATTGGCATCTTGGACTACACCCATACGCGTTTCGATACGCGTGGCGGGACACATCTTGGCCGCATGATTGCCGGCCCCGATTGGGACCGGTCGAATCGCGACGGGATGGATCTGATGCTTGAGGAAACGCGCGATGGGCGGTGGTTCTTGGCCGACTTTCATCGCTACCCGGAGTACGCGCGGTTTCCAGACGTGTTCGATGGAACGGAAGCCAGCAACCCAACGCTGCATAAGACCCGGCGACAGGCACTGGAGCGCGCTTTGCGAATTGCGTCAGATCTACGACCCGATCTCACGCATAGTTTGCTTCGCGAGGCGATTGACGCCGAACAGGATGCGACTTCGTTGCGCCGGCCTGACGGAGCGATCGTCATCTCGTGGGCAGATTATGCGAAGAAGGTCAGCGCATCGGCCGATTGAAATGCAAAGGCGACGAGATCAAGGCGTCGCTGTTCTGAATTCCCATGGTCGTTTGATGCCCTGACGGGTCGATAGCGGTCACGGCTCCCGCTAGGTTCTATGCCTCTTCGCCGGGCCACCAAGGTTTCGCGGCTCGGTCGACCAGACAGTCTTTGAGCACCTTCCCATCGAGCCATTTCGGGCGTGGGCCACGGCCGGTCCACGAATTGCCCGAGGACGGGTCGTAGTATTGCGCCGGCGCCCGCTGCTTGCGCGACTTCCCGAAGCCGGCCGCACGCAGCAGTTCGTCTACTGGGCCGCTGACTCCCTTCAATCGTACGTGACGAAGCTCTACCACGATGCCGGGCTGAAGGGGGCATCGTCCCACTCGCGTCGGCATTCCTTCGCGTCGAGGCTGATCTATCGGGGCGCAACGGTCCAGGACGTGAGCCTGCTGCTTGGTCATGCCTCGACCGACGATTCGCTCCGCTATATCGAGCCCTCTCCGGCCATCATGCGCCAAGCGTGCGAGGAGGTGATCTGACCGTATCGGTCGGTGCCGGCAGTGGGCTCTTCGCGCGCTCGACGGCGCAGGAAATCCGCCCTACAATCCACTCATTGAGTGTCGACTGGGCAGCACATGACGGGCGACCAGATACCGCTGCTGGAGATGCAATCGTGGCGGTGCGGCCGGATCCATGAACTCACGCAACATCAAGGAAGACAGGGTGGCAAAGGGTAAGCCTCTATCCCAGGGGGATTTTCTTAGGGACGCGATGACGCGTCTGGGCATGAAGACTGTCGATGAGTTCGCGGAGCGTCTCGGCACGCCGAAGCGCACGCTGGAAAACTGGCTGGCATCGCCGGATTCTTCGTCCTATCGGTCCATGCCGGAGATCGCGTGGAGGTTCGTTCGCGAGATCCTCCAGAATTTCCGTGAACAGGCTTGACGCCACTCATTGAGTGGTTATACTGAATGCACTCAATGAGTGGTTTAGGATTTTCCCCGGGAAGCCGATATCACTCAGTAACGGTGCATCAACGCTGGAAAAGACCGTGCGAAATGAAGCGTTGCTGATCAACGGTAGCCTACTCAATTCCTTCACGCGTCCGTTGCGCGACGCGTTATCGAGAAGCGGCAATAAGCCGATCCTGGTACGGATGCGCAATGGGTCCTGGTGCGAGGTGATTTATCTCGCGGCCGACGCAAAAGAAGGGCATCCGTACAAATGGAAGCGCAACGAACTTGCGCGCTGAATGGGAAAACAGCCATGGAAAAGCAATTCGTGCTGCTGGACGACGGCGAATTCTATATCGAGCGGAACTGCAACTACGACGCGGCGACCGCTAACGGGTTTCTTCAGCGTCGGTGCGCGATCGGGCGATCGACGCCAGGTGGGTACGAATGCATCGGCAGCTACGAGCGCAATGTTGTTGGCGAGTGGACTGCATCGATCAACGCGGCGTACGACGAAGGCGCCGATAGCGATAGCCGCGAACTCGGCAATTTCACGACGAATCTCGACGCTATCGCCGCGTTGTGGATGGCTCGCCGCGACGCGTGCTGCAAGCACTAGGAAAACAAGATGACCCTCGGAGCCATCACGATCCGCTGCCCGCATTGCGGGCGCCCGGCGCTGTCCAGCGCGAGGAAAGGGATGTGGTGCAGTCACTGCAAGAACGGAACAGTGAGATAGGAAAACAGGACAAAGTCGCAGCAGATAACAGTAAGGAAAACGGGGAGAAGGTTATGCCAGTGGTCAAAGCATCACGCAGTGGTAGATCCGAGCCGCGGGGCTTCGGTGAAGTTTTGTTCGTGCTCGGGGTCTGCGCTCTGATCGTGTTCGGCGTTTCCAAAGGCGTGAGTACCTTCAGTCGGTGGTCGGTGGACAGAGCGATCGATCGGAACGAGGCTGCCATTCAGTCGGGGAAGATCTCTGACGAATCAACGGTCGTACTTGTGGCGATGCCTGACAAGGGGTGGGCCTACTATAAATTCGGCCATGGCGCTTATGCGAAAGCGCTGCGTACGGCAGGTCTCGGCTGTCGATTCTATTATGACGGGACGCCGTACACCTTCGAGAAGCACAAGACGACCGATCCCATTCCGTTTGACTACTTTCGAGCAGGGTCGCGGGTTGTCGGTGAGTGCGACGGAAGCAAGTTCGGCGATGCCTTCGATCTTGCACGCGCGCAGCAGTAACCAAGGATAGGGAAAGCCATGGGCTTCTACAGAAAACCGAACATTATCGAAGTGGACGGCCGGTGCCACCACTGATTCGTAAGTGTTTTCCCATCGAGCGTCGAACGCCGTCCGACAAAGTTGTATAGTGGGTTTGCTGATTTGAAAAGGAATGCCGGCGAAAAGTAGACTGCAATTCGCCGGACGCCAGCCTGTTCATCTGAGTGAGGGTTCACCGTGAAGACCTTGATTCTTGCAGTTTCAGCCGTTTGTTTAGTGTACTTGTTCCTGCGCTGGAAAAAACGCAACCGTATCGCTGGCGCCGCTTTCAACGTACTTCTTGCTAAACACACGTTTTCAACGATGCCCCCAGACCAAAAGAAGACCGTTGAGCAACGCGCTGCGGAAATCCTCGTGGCCTCCGGCGCCCGCGGGCACGAATACTATGATGAAGTCGACAAGTATGGCTGGTATGCACTTGCGATGAACGAATTGGGCATCAATTCAGCAATCAAGGAGTACCCCGGCTGGAACAGGGTTCGAAACCCTATCCTCGCGATTTTCCCTGGAGACCCTGCTCTTTCGGCTGCTTCACTCGCCATTAAGGCGCGCTGGGGCGTGGACGTCAGTGTGAGTAGTGAGAACAAGCGGTATTCGGCATTAGCCAAATTCAAGCAGACCAATCCGTGATGGCTGCGAGCAGGGGGGGCGGAGCAGCGGAGCGTAATTCAACGAGGGTGATGAGCACACGCGCAAACGCCGAGGCGCTTTTGGCGTGGCTTCGCGATCGCGAAAGCGCGACGGCGGGCGAAATTGTCGAGTCCGGTCTAATGAAGTCGCGCACCGCTTCTGATGCGATCCAGTATGCCGTTCGGAGCGGCGCACTTGAGCGCGTCGTTCGGGCAGGCGCGATCGCTAAAGAGCAGATGCGGTATCGCGCGACCGGCGTTGCGTTGCCGGTGCCTCGAACGCATGTCGTGCTTCCCTCGTTCGACGGCCTCCTTGAAGCGTGGGGTATTGCGCGCGAGCCTGTAGCGCTGCCGGCGACGGATTCGCGTAGGTACCAGATTTCGGACTATGAGTAGGAAAACCTCGCGCCCTTGACAGACAGGACAGGACAACAATGTATAGGCAGCTATTCGTTGCGCTACTTGCGACAGCGTCTTCGCTCGCGTCCGCGCAGCAGCCACAACGTATTGACGACTGGAAGCAGATATCAAGCGTCACTACGACCTCGTCTCATGGCGAGAAGCTGGTGACGACCGAGTCCATCGTGCCTCTCTCGATTGAGCCACTTAGCGACGGGCTGGCGAACGCTAACTTAATGGTCCGCTACTTGGTCGACGGGCATGTCGATACATATGAGATTGGAAGGGCAGAGTTCGATTGCGAAAGACATCGACGTGGCTTCATTGACCTCGTTTCGTTCAATCCGAATGGCACTCCACGAGACTTCTCACATGGGGATATCGCTCGGTTCGGTGACTTCTGGCGCGTTGCCGACCGTGATATGTATGAGGTTGTTGGAGCGTCGCTAACAACGCTGGATTACGTCTGCCAGGCGGCGAAGCGGTCGAAGCAAGGATAGGACAGAAGATCATGAGCCACATCTGGAAGGCCTTAGGAGCGCTCCTTGTCACTGCGATGTGGCTTGCACCCGTCCCCTTTGCCATATTCTGGCTCCTGCCCTGGAGGCAAGTCGCCGAGATCGCTGCGATCGTCGTCGTCCAAATCATCGTGGCTTGCCGACTGCCGGAACCACTCCTACATCCCGGCTTTTTGATTGTGCCGCTGTTCGGCGTGATGTTCACATACGAAGTCCAGACGATGCAGTTGCACGACTGGTTGTTTCAGTCAGCGTTTGCTTGGGGACTTTCCGCGCTTGGGTGCGAATTTTTGAGGAACAGATTGGGGCAGGTCCGCGAACTGGACGAGTTTAAGCGGCATTCGAATTGACGAAGGAAAACGCGACCCCGGCAGGTACTATACAACTTTATTTTTTCCACTATACGACCTTATTTTTTCTCAACACAAACAACATGAAGACCAAGACCATTGTCGGGTTTCTCGCGTCACTAATGCTTGCCGGATGTGCGTCACCAGCGGTTTTTCGCGATCCTGTATCGGGACAGGTCGCGCAATGCAACGCTTCCACTCCAGGGATTTTCCCCATCATCGCGCAGCACGAAATAGACGACTGCGCCGCAGCTTATTCCCGGATGGGATGGCAACGGCAATAGGAGAACGCGCATGCGCGATCTATTCATCGTCCTTCTCCTGGCGTTGGTTTTCGTGCTCGGCAAGGCACTGGTACGGGTCGAAAACGAGCGGTATGCGCTTTGGCTCGGGATGTGCCCGAACATGGACCAGACGTTCAAATCTATGCAGGCCGGCGACGCCGATGCGTGGAAATGCACGAAGACAATCGAGACTCGGACGGCGTGGTGGTGGCACCTGTACTATGCCCTCGCGGATAAGAGCTAACGTAGCGGAAAACACGGGAATAGGGATGAACGAACCACGAGATACAACTGCATCTTCTCCATCCCAACGCCCCTGGGGGCGCGGGTTGTACTACGCTTGCCTTCGCTATCTTCGAGTGGTGCTGTGGCGTCAGGGTACTGCATCCAATGATGTGGTAGACAGCTTAGCCGCTGAACTTACTTCAATCGCAGAGGACCACGCGGAGTGGGCGATTGAGCAACGGGGTGAGTGGGAAGTCGTTTCTCGCGCCATCGACTACATGGCAGCGAAGCACGACGGCCCATGGCAGGGCAAAGCATCGTTTCAAAGTACGCTGAGTGTGTTGATGGAGTTGGCCGTGCCGAACGGAGGGCTCGACGAATCGGGGGCGGCATTCCTTAGCGACATCCAGCGCGGCGTGAATGAATCGTACCAGTCGGCACCGGTTGAAAAGTCGCAGCTCCGCGTAACCGACGAAGTTGCAGCAATGGTGAGGACCCTCACTGAGGCAGGCTGCGAATACGGGCTTGTGTCCGACTTGCTGGACCTCTGTGAAGAGATCTTTCACGGCGACGTGATGTCAGACGCGGATCGCTTCACCTTGCTCGTTGCCGCGACAGCCGCCCCCTTTGTCCGGCAAGAGCGGAAGGAGCGGAAGATCGACGCGAGTGGCGCGTAGGAAAACGAGCGATGCACGGAATAACTGGATTCATAGAAACGAGAGCGCACCTTGAGTGAAAGCAGAAAATACCGCAACATCACTATAGACATTGCCCGGGCACAGAGAGCGGGCGGCTTGATTTCTGATTTCATGTTGCAACGAATTGCCGGTGGATGGTGCATCCTCCTTGTAGAAATCGGCAAGACAGATTCCCTGTCAGTCGTGCTGCGGGAGTTTAGCGATGAGACGGCCGACAACGCGGCGACGTTTCCCACTGCGGACGAAGCGTTGACGACGATCTATAACATCGGCTTCGACGTCTCGCGCAATGCGATAGGACTTTGGCGGCCGGAACCCAAGCACATGGAACGGTTGCAAGCTAAAACCGTGACAGCGCTGGAACAGGCCGTCAATACGCTCAAGAAACGGGACCGCGGCTAGGAAATAAATTGGAAAACTGGCTTTGCTGCGCTCACACTCGCGCGCGCTGAACAGCAAGCGGCTTCGTTGCGCCGGCCGAGCGGAGCGCTCGTCGTCTCGTGGGCAGATTACGCGAAGAATGTCGGCTCATCGTCCGATTGAAATGGAAAGATGGGCGAACGAGGAGGGGATCAACATGCCACGCAGTATCTGCGATTCGCATAGCTATCGGATTGAGATGACAAAAATCGACATACTCGTTAGCGTACTGTCGGTCGTTTTGCTGATTGCTGCAGCGTGGTTCGCCAATTGGAAGGGGTTTTATCCTGCCTGGAAGGCTGCCAGGCTCGCCGTAAGCTTCTACTTCATCAGCTATATCGAGGCGGTGATCCACGAAGGTGGACATGTGTTCGCTGGAATGTGGTTCGGCGCGCCGGTCGATAAAGTCCGTTTCGGAGTGGGCCGGACAGTCCGCAACTTTTCCATCGCACGAATCAGCCAAGAGCCGATCACATTTTGCCTGCTTCCGTTGGGCGGGCGCGTGGACTTCGCACACCTGCCGATCTCTAGAACCGAGCGGATTTGGATGTACGCAGCGGGAATGGTGGCTGTGATGATTGCGGCCACGATCGCCTGGATCTTTATTCCCTCCACCTACGGTTGGCTCCGTATCGAAGCCGTGCTGGTGTTTTGCGGGCACAGTGCACTCAACGCTTTCTATAGTACGTCGCAGAAAGTGTGTGACGAAGAGGGCGTGTTCTCCGATGGCCAGGCGATTCGTGGCTTGTTGCGGTATAGCTGACACAGCGGCGGCGAACACGACGCAAACATCTCGCAAGTTTGGTGGTCACGGATAGCCGAACAACCGGAAACGTCGCAGGAGATTGTGAATGACTTTCGAGACGGAAGGCTTTGCAGGGGATAACGCAGCAAGGCTACGAGCGGAACAGCGACAGCGCAACGAAGAATTGTTCAATTTTTCGGATGAATGCGCTCGGCTCGCGTTGACGATCGCCGGCTTACTTGCGTCGGCGAAGAACAAGCGTCAGCTCGTCGTCGCTGCATTTTTCGCGCGCTCTGTGGCCCATTTTCAGGCAGCAATTTCGCTGGCCGAACTCGGCATGACGCTTGAATCGCTTTCCGTTTCTCGTGGGTTGCTTGAAACAGTATTCGTGATGCTCGCGATAGTTGAAGATGCAGTTGCACCCCACGAACTTGCAAAGCATGACTATGCGTCACGGGTGAAACATGCGAATACCTTACTGAACTCGAAAGACTATCCGAATGTCGAACAGTTCAAGGACCAATTGCGCGACTTTGCCGATCTGTATGTCGACACAACGGCAATAGACATGAGGGAATTCGCAAGGCGTGGCAAGGCACTTGCAGCCTACGATGGTTTATATCGGCACTTATCGCACCACGCGGCGCACCCATCTCTCTCATCGGTGGATGGATATTTCCTGAGGCACGACGACGGTCGTTTCACTGTAAAACTCAGGCCACTTCTAACAAAGACCCCTGCAGCCGTCTTGAGTGCATCCACATGTTTGTTGCTCGCCTGCTTCGCATGCGACAAATGTGGGTTAAATACCGCGGACACCAGCGCCGCCTTGACCCGGACATGGAGTCAGTGTGAGGGGCTTGACCAACGATTCAAGCCATGGGCATGACACAACGGAAAGCTATATCACGCCGGGCCGTCCCCGCCCCGTGGGGCGGGGACCGTACATGACGCGCAGCGTCGCGGCAACGTCCGCCGGCACGTCGAAGATTTGCAGCTCCCCCTTGCATGGAAGAAGTGGCAGGGGTTTGACGTCGACCAGATGAAAACCGAAGCAGCCTTCGATGTGCCAGCGCGATGAGCGCTGGCTGCTCGGCACGCAGTCGTCGATCGTGGCCACGCCGACAATGCCGCCGCGCTGCAGCTGCTCGAAAGAGGGCAGGGGGATCTCGGCCAGGTCAAGATACTCGAGCGAATCGCGCGCGTCGGCGTAGTCAGCCCGAGTCATGCTCTTTGACGCGTGAATCAGGATCCGCCCGCGGAAATTCGTCCGCCATGTGCGGTTCTCGATATCTTTCATTGCGCCGATGGCGCGCGCTTCGGCGCGCGCGGCTTCATCCACGAGGTCGGGGCGCGTGATCAGCCACGGCCAGGGTTGCCGAATAGACAATGCTTTCATGATCAGGCCGCAACCAATTGGTTTGGACGATTCGGCGTAACGCGGCGCGCCGGCATGCCGTCATGGAGTTGTCCGTCGAGGAGACGGCCCGCCACTTTCTTGCCTACCGAGAATGCGTGTATCGGATCGGTTCCGGCCTGGAACGCGCTGGCCTGGCCGATCTTGGCGTGATAGCCGTCGATGTGCAGGCACAGTTCGGGGACCTTGCAGACGCGCCCCCACAAGTCGTTCAGCACGTCCTGATCTTCACCCTGCTTGGCCTTCACACGGGGCCGGTATAGGCTGCCCAACCAGTCGGAATCGATCTGGCAGATCGGAATCCATTGGCCCCACTGCTTGAAGAAGAAGTCGACGCCGGCGGCCGCGCATTGGTCACGCAACTGGCGGGCCCAGCGCGGATGCATGGGCCGCGCGTCGCGGCCACTCTCGCCGCCGACAATGACCCAATCGAGCGTGCTGGGAAAGTCCGAGTGGTTTGTAAAGCCTCCCTTCGGCGCGCCCAGCTCCGCGGACTTTGCGCCGATCACGTAGGGCGCCTCATTCCAGTAGCCCCCGCGCAAGACATCAACCCGGTGACCGTCAAGGCCGGGCCAGCGAATCGATTCCAGGTCGACGGGGCCGAGCAGTGGCTCGGCGCTGATGTAGCGTACGGCCGCCGGCGACATCAACAGGGCCGGGATCCGCTCATCCGCCCGCTTCTGATCCTCGACGCTCACCCCGAGCCAGACATTCGGCAAGGGCCACGCCAGCGCATCGAGCAGCGAGATCGGATGACGTGATGCATCGGCGATCGCGCGAGCAGCCGCGGTGATTCGCGCCCGCCGTTGCGGATGTGAGAGGTACGAGCGCATCCGCTCTGCGCGCTTGGTGAGCACCTGGAAGGTGTGCCACGGCGCCAGCGCCATGACCGCGAACGCCTGGTCGATCCACTCGTCCGGCACCGCCTCATGGAATAGATCGCCGTGCGCGCACACGAAGATGTTGCGCGGGCGGCGCCAGCCGATGGGCTGTTCGAGCCACTCTCGGTTAAAGCGAACTTCCCCGTTCCAGACCGGTCCCGCCGACGTTATCGTCGTGAGGCCTGCCCGGCTCGGGTGGTTCTGCAGGCGCGTGCCAGCGAGCTTCATTGCGTAGCAGCGTTTGCACCCTCGGCTTTTGACGCTGCATCCGGTAATGATGTTCCAGGTGGACTCGGTCCACTCGATCGTGGTGGTATCGCTCATGAGCGGCGCACCGTCATGCAGAGGTTGACCTGACGACGCATGGCGTCGTCGTAACCCGTCAACACTTCGTCCGTGAAGACGTACAGACGCGGGCCAGCGATACTGCAGCCCTCGAGATTGGGCTGCGATCGCGGCGTTTCCGCAGCATCCTCCGGATCGGGCACGCCGTAGCTCTGAATCTTGGTGGCAGAACGTCGGGTGACGACCACCGCTCGATTCGCCATGTCCTCGAGCAACGGGCGGATTTCCTTCGACTTGCGCCCGAGCTTCACGGCCACCGCGTTCACGGTATAGAAGCGGCCAGGTCGCATCAGCGCAAGAATATCGTCATCGTCGAGCTGTTCGTCGTTCTCCGTCCGCGTACGAACGGCGGTCAATTGGACTGAGGGCTCGTCAGCTTCGACAACCTCGCGGTTCGTTTCTACTGCTTCGGTCATGAGCATGTCAGGCTCCCTTGAGGTGAGGGGCTCGCTGGTTAGGGCAGGGCGCGAGCCCATTTCGGCGCTCAGCGCAAAGTTCAGGCGAACGAGCAGATCGCCTGGATTCGGGTGGCTGACGCCTCGTCGGCGTCAGCAAATACGCTGGATCGGTTTGCGTTCATGCTTACCTCCTGGAAATGCGTGTCATCTTTCCGCAGTGCTCGCATTTTGTTCGGGAGCGCTCTGCGAGGTCCTTTTTCTGCTGTTCATAGGTTTCATTGAGTTCATGGATCCGATGATCCTTGTTCATCAGCTGTTGCAATACCCACATCGGGTTGAGCTTCTGGCCACAGTCTCCACAGACGACCTCCGCCAACGAGGCATCAATGAGGTACTGTCGTTGGTGCCAACACTTTCCTGGCGAGACGAGATCAAGAAACAGCCGATTGCTTCGCGCCCGCCGCGCTTTCACCGGAAGCGTATGAACCACGGCTCGCACCGTGTGCTCGACAGGTTCGGCCGAATCATCCTCAGGCGGTTGTGGATCCACTGGCTCCGTCACGGCGCGGACTCCTTCGCGACCGTGTGGGGCGCCCCTGGCGTTTCGGATGTCGCATCAGCAGGAGCGACCGAAACCGCGTTCGGCCAGTAGCGAGCCAGTTCGTCGCGCGTCATGTGTTGCTTCGCCTCCCAATGGCGATGCGCGTCGGCAAGCGGCACCCAGTCGTATCGCTGTCTGCCACCCGTGCAGTCGTAGCCGATGATGTTTCCGCGAATGTCTCGCGCCATGCGAAAGACGCGGATGTGCTCGACGCCGCGAACGACTCTGCGGTCACCGACCCTCGGCTTCTTTTTCACGGTGCCACTGGTGACGCGGATGGACGTGATCACAGGACGACCGGCCGAGTTCATGCTGCCACCTGTGAAGGTGTATTCGCGCGCCGGGCACTGTTGATGGCGGTGCCGGCGTATCCGAACAATTCGCTGCGCGCTCGACGGTTCGCGGCTTCGATTTCCGGCTCTGCGACATGCCGAATCGCCTTGGCTGGAGGGCTCGCCCACCAGCCGACCATGCAATCGACGGCATCCATATCCTTTTGCGTGATCTCGGGCACTACCTGCCACATCACCTGATGCCCGCCATGGGCTGGATCCTCGAAGGGATAGGTTGGCGCAAGCATGAACTCGATCGTCCGGAGTCCCCCGTTGACGCCTCGGCGGCGCTGGTTGTTCAGCGCAAACGCGGCGAGATAGGCCTCTCGTGGATAAGAGAACGCGCCGGTCTTCCACATTTCCTGCGCCTGATGCGTGAAGGACGCACCACCATTGCACCCCATGAACACCATGAACGATGCCGCAACCGACGCAATGCGCTGATCGATCGGCTCGTTCATATCGAGAAAGATGTACTCGAAGTCGTTGGGGTGCTTCACGGCATACTCCTGCCAGAGCGACAGCAAGATTCCTTCGCCCGGCGTGGTAGAACGCGGGGCCCTCACGGGCAGATGATCGAGGAACAGGTCATCAACCGTGGTCAGAGGTGTCGTCATGCCGAATCTCCTGAGTCTCTAGCGTTGAACGAGTGCCATATGCGCGCTCGCCAGCTGTTCCAGGTCGCGCCGGCGCATGATCGCGTGAAGCATCGAATCTCCTCGCATGCGTGCGGCCGTGACCCGGTGACCGCCATCATGGACGGCAGCTACGGTGCGGCCCTTGGCGACCATCCGGGGGCCGAAAGCCAGGTAGACCGGCACATCAATGCGCGGCATCGCGGCCGCGTAGGCTCGTGCGCGCTCGAGGTTCACGGTGCCGTCGTACAACACACCGGCTTCGTTCGGACGTATCCACGCAAGCGGTACATCGGCAATCACCCAGGGCTTTCCGTCATCGGTCGGGGCGATCCAGCGCGCATGCGGATTGTCGCGATTCTTCCCGCCAAACCAGGCTTCGCGAAGAACAACGCGCGCCACGGCGAAATCGAGGGTTTGGCGGATGACGTAGGTTGTGTTCATGCTTGGAATACTCATGCCACGTTTCGGAAAGCGCGCTCATGCGCGAAATTTGCCCGTACAAGTGCCTCGGCCTGAACGGGCGATACGCTGTTGCCGCACATGCGGATCTGCGCCGTGATCGACAGAGGAATGCGCGGTACGGATCGCGGATCCGCAACCTGCTTGCCGTTCTTGAACAGCAGCGCCGGGTCGGGAATCTCGTGGATGATGTAGTTGTCGGGAAAAGCCTGGGCACGGTACAGCTCGCGAGCTTTCAGCATTCGAAGCGTGATATCGACCAGTACCCACCACGCATCGCCGTGCCACATCAGAATGCAATCCGCACGGTCTGGAAACTGCTCCGGCAGATGTTCGTGCAGCAGGTGAGCACAGGCGCGTGCCTTCTGCCGATGCTTGGCGTCGAGGGCGTCGATCGGTATCTGGATGCTTTCGACGAGGCCCATACGGCCCTTTGTCGTGTTCGTATGCAGCGGTTCGCTCAGGTCCTGCCACTGGCCGCCAGAGGAGTAGTACTTGACGAGGTAGGCCGTCACAAGACGTTGGTTCGCACCTTTTGACGCAATCGTCGACATCGGGGCACTTACTGGTCGACCATCGTTGTCTTCCCAGAACCCACCGTTCGCTTGTTCAAGGAATGACGCACCGATAAGCGCCTGCTCTCCGCGGTGCGCACCCGTGACTGTTGGCAGAGGTGCTGTCGGCTGCATGCCCGGGCGATCGCCGTGGTGAGTCAGATGCGTCAGGTGAGCCGCGACGATACCGAGCGGCGCACTGCCTCCCGGGCGCTTCACGAAGCTATTGGCCGTGACTGTCGGCATCGGCCCCTGCATCGAGGCGCCCGTGCTGTCGGTACGGAACTTCGTGATGTGCGCGGCGACGAGCGCCTGCTTGACACCCCCGGCAACGGCCGTGCCAAGCGGCCCTTCGATGGGCTGGGTACGGGGCTCCTGGCCCTCGCGCTCACCGTATCCGATCGTGACGAGGTGAGCAGCTGCGAGTGCGTGGTGCGTGCCACCGGCGGACACGGTACCCAGCGGCGCTTCTACGCTGTGCGCCGAGGCTAAATGGGACTCGCTGGTGCCGCGCAGTGGAATCAACGTCGGCGATACGACGGCACGATGGTTTTCCGTAGTGAGCGTGCCGAAAGGCTGGTCGACCGCTACCGGCTTGCCTGCATACTCCGGGCCGCCCGCACCCGTGGTGAATGGCGTGAGGATGGCATCCGAACCAATCGGCTCGAGCTGGGTTGCCACGACGGAAAAGTGGCCACCCTTGACCTGCGCGCAGAGCGTGCGCATCGGTTCGTCGGCGGGCATGGTGCGCTGGTTGCTCGCATTTGCATGCTCGTTCAGGAACGGCACGAGGATCGGCTGCGCCAGACACGAATCTGCTTTCGCGGTAACAGTCTGGGCCGGAACGTGCACGCTCCGCGCCGGGGACTGCCCCATACGCCCGCCGACGCCGACAATGAACGGGCTGGCATTGGCAAGCACGTGGCGCCACAAGCCCTTGGCTACGCGACGCTGCGTGTTGGGTACCAGCGGCTTCTTCCGGTCGAAGATGCTTTCCGCCTCGAGATCGAAGTCGATGCACTCGGCTGCAGTCCTGTAGGGGGCCAGCATGCCCGACACGACTTCGCGCGAGACCGGGTCGCCGTGCGAAGGCGTCGGAAATACAATTGGCAGCCCGTCACGGCGCCCGACGATAAACAGGCGCTTTCGAATTGTGGGAGCACCGTTATCACACGCGCGCAGTTCCCGCCAGTCGGCCGTATAGCCAAGGCCGGCCACTAAGCGCTTCGCCTCGGGGCTGTCGAGCGCAATTCCGAGCATTTCGCATGCTTCGATGAGTGCCGGATGTGCCGCGTCGACGCCCTTTGTGATCATCCCGATGAATGCTCGAAACGTCTCGCCTTTCTTGGACGGGTCCGGCATCCAGTTCCCTGGGGATATCTCGATCAATTCTCCCCACGTCACGAACTCTTCGACATTCTCGATCATGAAGGCCCGCGGCGAGGTTGTCAGGAGCCATCGCAGCGTGACCCACGCCAGCCCGCGGATGTTCTTGGAGACCGGCGTGCCGCCTTTCGCTTTAGAGAAGTGCTTGCAATCCGGGCTCAACCAGACGAGTCCGACCGGGCGGTTGCCCGTTACCTCGATTGGATCTACATTCCACACGCTTTCGCACAGGTGCTGCGTGTACGGATGGTTCAGCGCATGCATTGCCAGCGCCTCGGGATCGTGATTGATCGCGATATCGACAGGCCGGCCGAACGCTGCCTCGAGCCCCGTGCTCGTGCCGCCGCCGCCGGCGAAATTATCGATAATGAGTTCGTTGCCCAGATCGAGCGGTAGCGTGAAGGCGTCACGTTTCATGACGTGGCTCTGACTGATGGGTTTATGGGGAAGTGCGTCAGTTCGCGAGCGCGGGCACGGCCGGCGTCACCGACTGTGACGCAGCTGTCAGCTCACGAAAGCGCGCGAGGAACAAGGCCCGTGCGGCCGTCGGCGAAACCGGGACGATCTTGCCCGCCAAGGGCGCATGCGATTTCGGGCGAGGTTCCTCGTCCGGGTGTAGCGTCATCAAGTCACGCTGCTCGGTGACGAGCACCACCTGATCGGCCCACTTCACTTCGCGAGGCATCGGATACGGCAACCCAAAGCGTCGGAAGATCTCACGCTCAACGCGCTTTTCGATCTTGCGGTACTGAGGAAGCATCCGCTTGAGCGGGGAGGTTATGTCGCCGAGGAACGCCTCCGCTCCGTCGTGCAGCAGGCCCGCGAGGGCAAACTGCGGCGGGACGACACGGCTCACCAGTTCCGCGTGCTGCGCCACCGAATAGAAGGTGCAAGTCTGCCCGGTGAAACGGCAGATGTTGGACAGCCCATGTGCGATGTCCTCGATGCCGAACACACTGTCTTCCGGTGCCAGGAAATTGAAATAGCGGCCGTTGACCGTGAGGATGTCTGTCGGCAGCGTCGAGTGGGAACGCCAACCTGCTGCAAGCAGTCGACGAAACAACGGTTCAAGTCCGGTCGTGAACATCGTGTCGCCCTCTATAAGTGAGATCGAGGAAGTGCGTCGCGGTGAATCAGAGGCGGGCCGCGTGCGATGCGCTGAGTGCAGCGTCAAGCGCTTCGAGTGCTTCCGATTTGATGCGTCCGACCGGGAAGATCTCAGCTTTCTCGGCGATCATTTGGCCAAGGACGCTGGCGAGCTTGCTGGCTGGGCGACACAGGGTGTAGTCGACCGTCGGCACGCGATCGATCCAGTAGCTGATCCCTTGGCCAATTTCCGCCAGGGTGACGTGCTCTCGCGGCTTGCGAGATGCGTCGGTCGTCGCCGGCGACGCCTTGGCGGCAACGGTTGCGCACGGCATTGATTCCGTGATCACTGCAGTCGGCTTTGCCATATCGGCTCCCAATGCGTTGTCTGGTCTGCTGAATATCTGTAGAGCCAGTGTAGGCAGGGTCCGAAGGCGCACGCAACATATTTAGCGTCACAACTTTTCGTTGCCTTTCGCTGCAGCAAATTCACGTTGACCGCCGGCGCTTGCACATATACGTATCGCGCCCCAAAAAGGCCAGCGAAAAATGCGATATCCCCCATCAAAAACGCGATTTCGTGCTCAGAATCGACACAAAGAGACGGAAATTACCGACAATCTGTAGTTTTGATCGAAATTCATGCGGGGTCGCCCCCTGCTTTACGTTCTCTCAATTACGATAATAATCGCGAAAAACGGAAATTTTTCGTGCGTCTTCCAACGTCTTACATGTTGATATTTACGCTTCAATCGCTGTTGCACGGTAACCTCAATCGGCTGTATATATTGCATATGGGCCATGTGCCCTCACCGGGACCCGACCCGGTCGACAATCCAGCCTGGTTCGGGAGATAGAAACGGAGCAAGTGATGGAATTCCGGCAGACCTATCAAGCCTTTGCAGCGGCGCAGGCCGTTGCAGCCCCCGAGGCGTGGCACCTGGCGCTCGTACGCGCGCCGTTCGTGGCCTGGGCATACCACGCCCCGGCCGACTACGCCGAACGGCCGCTTTGCGAGCGTGTGCGTCTCGCGCGCTTCGAGCCCGCCGAAACGCGCTACCTGATCGACGACCGGCCGTTTGTCTGGCGATTTACGCTGCCGAGGCCGAGCGCCGACGGCCTGCGCGCGACTGAGCTTGAACGGCTCGAGCTGACCGGCTGGATGTTCCGTCGTGCCGACGGCGCGCGAGCTACGCCCCTGCGCTTGGCTGAAAGCAGCGAGGACGCCCTGTGGGCCGCCTTTGCGTTTGCTCAGCGAGCAGATTCGCTGGCGGGCGCCAGCATGCTGCGCCGTGCCGTCGATCGACAGGACATCGTGGTGATTGACTCTCTCCCGGGCCCGCCCGATGACTTTTCGCGCGTGATCTTCGCGGAAAGCCTCGACGTGGATGCTCCCGAGCGTGTCGAGTGGGCGCGGTCGAACGGCGTCGCTACCGCCGCACCACGCTGATCCATGTCTCAACAGCAGGCACGCCGGCTTGACGCCGTACCGAGTTCATTCGGATACGACCGAACTTTTCTTGAAAGGATGTGAACGTGGAGACTGCAACGACGCGGCAAAACCGACTCTTCCGCCTCACCTTCACACTGCTGCTGGCTGCTGTGGCGCCAAGCGCGGTGTATGCCTGGGACGTGAATCCGTTTTCGGGTGCTGGTGGCAACCCGGGCGCAGGCGCGACGCTTGGCGGCACTTCAATCGAGGTCGGCTTCTCACCGTCAGGTCATGCGATGGATCTCGAGATCAAGGCGATCAACAGCGCGCGTCGCACGCTGGATATCGCGGCATATGAATTCACGAGCAAGCGCGTCTCCAATGCCGTGCGCGCAGCGATCGCACGCGGCGTGCGCGTACGTGTGGCGTGTGACGCCAAGGAAAACGTGGGACGTCGCAATTCGATCGCCTACCCGCTGGCTGCAGTCGGCGCGCAGGTTCGTTTTGTCGATGCCTATCCGATCATGCACGACAAGCTGACCCTCGTTGACCGAATCACCGTTGAAACCGGATCGCTGAACTACACGGCAGCAGCCGACTTGCGTAACCGAGAGAACGCCCTTGTGATCTGGAACAACCCGCAACTCGCCGGCGTGTATGAGCAGGATTTCGAAGACCTGTTCTCGCGTGGCCACCCCCTGACCGCCGCGAACTGAGAGCCTCCACGGAGAAGAAAAAAAAGATGAGCATCTACGTCGATGAGCTTGAAAGCTGGGGCTGGGTTTTGCGTGGCCGAAAGGTCCAGAGCTGTCACATGTTCACCAACAGCTTGGATCTCGAAGAACTGCACATTTTCGCCGAGCGTGTCGGCATGAAGCGCACCTGGTTCCAGGAACATCGGATCGCGCCGCACTATGACCTGACGCCGTCGAGGCGAGAACTGGCGATCAGGCTTGGCGCCATCTCGGTAGATCGTCGAACCGCGTCGCGCATCTGGCGCGAGCGACGCGATGCGGTGAGCGCATCGCCTCTCGCGTGCAATTGATCGTCTCAGGAGATATCGATGCGCATTGGACAATTAATTCGGGGACTCGTATCGGCCTCCGCCGCCGCAATACCAAGCCGCGGCCGAAGGTCTCATCAGGATCCTTGGCGGCAGCCGCAGCCTGCCCTGGTGAAACAAAACGAAGCTGCGGCGACGTTAGCGTGGTCGTTTCGGGAAATGCTCAAGTATCGCAGTCGTCGTGGCGAGATGTCGCCATGGAACGAGTTGGGCTGGTATATCGCGGAGGAGTTGTCCAACAGCGCGAGCACCAGATATGGCAATACCGCTCAATTTTTGGAGCGCCCATTGGAAGATCATTGCCGGTACAGCGATGCGATGATCATGGCTCCGCGTCTCCTCAACGAAATTGGCGATCCGGTGCTTACTGCTCTATGGCAAATCGGAACGCTCCACGCGATATCTGACCTGCTTGCTCATCTCGTCTTACGCTCGGAAGAGCCTGGACACCTACGCTGGAACACCGCCGACTACATACTGTCTCGGCACGGCGTCAATCTGTACGCAATCAATGACGCCTATCTCCAGGCGCGGCGAGACGAGGGGAAGTCGAATGCTGACGCCTGAGCACGCACTTGTAGGGGCGCTCGAGTGGGCAGGCGCCGGCCTTGGCATCGCAGGCTCGTATTTGCTCGCCGAAAACCGGCCCAGTTCGCGCTACGCGTGGCCGATCTGGATCGGGTCCAACCTCTGCCTGATCGCCTACTTCGTTGCACTGCAATCATGGGGCGTGCTGGCCATGCAGGCCTTCTACCTTCATTCGTCCATGCGCGGATTTCGCCGCGCCTTTCCGGACATGCGACTGTTGCGGCGTTCGGGGCAGAAGCCGTAATTGCTTGTTGCAACGAACCGCTCAACCCACAGGATCTGCGTCATGAAAGAACGCCATCGCCGCGCCCTCAAGGGCGGATCCAAGAACCCGGCCAAGCTTGAGATCGTCGATTGCCTGCGGATGATCGGGGCTCGACATCGTCTTTATGACGTATTCACCGACTTTCTCGGCATGGCCGCCTGCGCGGTCAGCAATCGCTGGGACCGTCTTCGCGTTCAAAAACGCGAGGAGTTGTTCGAGCAGTATCGCAAGCGCTACTCGGCAGAGGAACAGACGCAGATTGCGCGTGCGCTCGCCCTACTGTTCCTTGCGTATCGCGAGGAGACGCCGGATTCGGACCAATCCTTCCAAGCGATTGACCTTGTTCAGCGAGATGGTCGAGGCGAGGTGCGCGTCTTCGACGACGTTCTGGGCGAGATCTACATGGCGCTCGAATTCGGCAATGAGCATGCGGGCCAGTTCTTCACGCCGATGGACGTGTGCCGCATGATGGTCCAGATGACTATCGACGAAGCGGGCGTGCGCAATGCGATCGTCAGTAAAGGGTTCGTGTCGATCGAAGAGCCGGCCGTGGGTGCCGGCGCCCTCGTCATCGCCACGGCGCAGCGCCTCACCCAGCTCGGCATCGACTATTCCCGCGAGATGATGGTTGTCGCCACGGACGTCAGCCTGTCGAGCGTACACATGGCCTATCTGCAATGCGCAGCGCTGGATATCCCTGCTGCGATCGTGCACGGGAATTCGCTCACACTCGAGGAGTATTCGGTGTGGCTGACGCCCGCGTACGTCTCAGCCGGCTTCGCCACGCGTGACGCGATACAGCAGCGGACACGCTATCTGGTCGGCACGAACGACGACCCACACCCGCACGCGGTGGAGCGTGCGCTGAATCTGTTTCGATTGATGAGCCCGGACGACTCCAGCATGCTTGAATGGCCGTGGCTCAAGTCGCTCCTCGCCCGGATGCCAGACGAGGACGCGCGTGACTCGAACGAACCTTCGACCGAGCAGACAAACGTCGCAAGCGGCGAAAGTGAGGACGATAGCCGCAGCGCCGAACACGCAGACTACGACGACAGAGCGTTGGCACCAGACGAGGCTAACCACGCTGACGATGCGGTGGCCGTTTTTCCCTCTGCTGGCTGATGTTTAGGGGTTCAGGTTCTTCGATAACGTAGGCTGTTGGTTTAATGGACCGAACAGGGAAACACTCAAAATGAGCGAAGCAGACCAGATCGATCCGAATAGGCAAATGATGATCTCCGGAAGCGTGACTCGTGATCTTTCAAAGATGACGCATGATCCGCATCACACGATTGCCATGGACATGGCTCAGCAGACCCTCAACCCGGCGTTTCTGCGCCTGGCGGACCCAGTCGAGGAGGCCAGCATTCACGTCCCGGCTGCGCCATTTCTAGCGTGGCTGACCGGCGAATCGACCTGGGCAGTTGAGTTTTTCGCAGACCTGCAATGCATGGCGGAAACTGTTGCGGGTGAGAGGCTTCTCACGACGTGGCTGAGCGGAGATCGTTTCTGGTCCATGCTTCGAGATGGATGCGGGAACGAGGCCATTGATGCTATCACGATGGGCGTGAATGCGTGGCGCTCCCTTGGTCTCGATGAGGTCTATTTCGATTTTCATGTTCGCGGGTCGAGTGCCGTCACTGAGCAAGTCGATAGCGCAGCCTCGCCAGTTGCTGTCTAACCAACGGACGAGCCACGATGAACCCTATTGTCAGTTCGAATCCAGCGACGCTCGCGGATTTCCGCGCGGCGGTCCGCTACCTGCTGCTCAATGAACACGGGATGCCTGAGCTGGTTGCGGACGAGGTTTTGGAGGCGGATGCGCAATATGTGCAAAGCGCCTTCGAAGAAAGCGGCGTGCGAGACACGGCAGTGTCGGAAATCGCGACGGAATTGGCGATCGCGCCGCGCAACGACCGCCAGTGGGTGAAAGTAGAAGATGGGCAGTTGGTCGTGACGGTGAACGAGCGTGTCACTGACCTGCTCAAGCGCCTGGCGGACACGGGGTTGTACGGCGATTCGATCGCATGCGTCGCGGCCACGCTTCTTTGTCGCGGGATTGAGGCGGTGCTGCCAGTGCTGTCAGTCACGGCGTCCCGTATTGTCCGTTGACCTCTACAAGGACGGAAGCACGGAATCGGGTCGCCTCGAGAACAGCGAATAGCGCATCGAAGCGAATTTGATGCCACACTCACGGGCTATATCAACCGGTCGCCGGTCTTTGATGGTAACCCCATGGACGCCCGGCTTTTTATCACGACACATATGGCCCAGCCGAGAACCACGAATCTTCGCCCCGAGTATGCAGATCTCTCAGTGGAGGTCCAGGAAAGGCGCGCTGCCGGTGCAAAACGCAAGGATGCCTCGCTGTACGTGTGCCGTAAGCTCCTGTTCGATCTGGGCGTTGCGCCGACCGCGGCACTCGTCCGAGAGATCACGGGCTGGGGATCGAATTCGGACGTGACGGCGGACGTACAGGCGTTCTTCCAAGGCCTGACGAATCCGGGGGGCGCGCCCTTCCCGGCATCTGGTTTGCCGGTGGACCTTCAGGAAGCGTTCGGGCAGTGCCTGGTGCAGTTGCACCACCATGCGCTCGGCAAAGCCGCAGAGGCGTTCGAGGACGACCGACTTGGCTTCGAACAGGCTCGCCTCGAGGGCGAGACACGCGAGCATGCCCTGCGCGAGGACCTGAGGATCAGTGAAAGTCAGCGTGACGCGGCGCGCGCGGCCCAGAGCGAGGCCGCGGCTCAAATCGAGGAGGCCAATCTCGCATTGACCGCGTCCGAAGATGAGCGCGGCCGACTCGTCGCTCAGCTTCAGGTCGCGCAAAACGAGTTGTCACAGGCGCTGGGCGCGCTCGCGGCCGCACGCGCCGAGTTGGCCAACAAGACCGAGCAGTTCACGGAGCAGCTGCGCCAAGTCGAATCTGCCGCCGAAGCGCGGCGTGCTCCGCTGATGCGCGAGCTGGACGCAACCCGGCAGAAGCTCACTGCAGCCGAACACCAGGCCCGCGAGGCGGGTGAGCGCCGGGAAGCCGCCGAGCGGGCGGCGCAGACGGAATCGTCCCAGCGTATGCTGGCCGAGCGAGATGCTGCCGCAGCGAGGGATCTCGTGACGTCGAAGAACGATCTCCTTGCCGCGCGAGCAGCGGAGATCGACGCCCAGAAGGCGCATATCGCCAGCCTTGAAGCATCGCTCGAGCAGGCGCGGTTACAGGCAACCGAGGGCGCCGGCGCCGCGCGGCTCGCGCAGGCGGAGGTCGTCCGGCTCGTCGAGCAAGCCGAGCAAAACGCGGCCGAGCGCCAGGCGGAGCGCGAAGCAAACGGAACACGCGAGTCCAGGATGCTGGATGAGATCGCGACTCTCAAACGCAGGGTGACGGAGCTGTCGGGCCTATCCGGTGCGGCATCCGATGGTCCCAGCGGCCCCGCCAACGGAGCATAAGCCTTCCCAAAGCGGGCGGCGGAATGCCGCCTTCCCGCAATTTTCTTCTCGACTTCTCCCGCGGTATTGCATGCCCCGGACGCAAATGCAACAATAAAATCATTAGAATTTTACGTTGCACAATGTGCGCTCATGCATGCGCTTCGCGTGCCTTGCGTACCTAGCCGGGAAGACGCATGAAAGTCAGCGAAATGAGTGGCGACCTGCTCGACTATTGGGTCGCGCGCGCCGAAGGCATGGATCACGAAACGGCATTGTTCGCGGTGTCGGCGCACGCCTACTCGACCGAGTGGGTATACGGCGGCCCGATCATCGAGCGTGAGCGCTTCGTCATTGACGGCCATACGCTCCGGCGCGGCGGGTTCTCCGCGCGCCATGTAACCGAGAAGGTGAGCGCCAAGCGCAACGTTCGATATGTCAGCCATTATGGGTTTGGCCCCACCGTGCTGATCGCAGCGATGCGCGCATTCGTGGCGGCGAAGTTCGGCAAGGAGGTGCCCGATGCAGTTTGATCTGTTCACAGATCCCGGAACGTCCGCGCCGGCGAACGTCGCGTGCGGCATCCGATTCCGCCGAGCCGTGCCGCCCGACCGGCTGCAGGCGGAGTTAGCAACTGAGCAGCCAACCAACCTGGCGGAGGCCTGACCTGTGCAAACGGACCTCACAAATGTCACCGATCTCACGGGCCTACCAATTGATCCCGAAGGGCTCGCACGCATCGAATTGGTCATCAGGCTGCTGCAGGGACACCAGTTCGATCTCTCGACCGAGAAGCATTTACAAAGCCAGGTGGAAGTCCTGCTGACGGAGCACGGTCTCACATTCGAGCGAGAAAAACGGCTGACCGCACTCGATATCCCTGACTTCCTCCTGGCGGGCGGCATCGTGCTCGAATGCAAGCTGCGGAACAAGGCGTCCAAGATGGACATCTACCGGCAGCTCGAGCGCTATTCGAAGCACGACGAGGTCAAGGGTCTCGTGCTCGCGACCAACGGCGCAATGGGGCTACCACTCGAGATTGGCGGGAAGCCTGCCTGGTTTGCTTCATTCAGCCGCGGCTGGATGTGACCAAATAAGCCCGAGGGAACGCCGATCGCCATGGCCATGCGCACCTACGGAAACCTGCAGCTGATCGAAAACGGTACGAAGTGGGAGATCTCCCAGCTCGAGCCACATGTCTCGATCCGCCTCAAGCAGATCTTCCCCCGGTTGCCGAAGCAATCAGCCGGGCCGTTCCATATGCCGCGCGACCTGATGGTCGCCGCGGACCTCGAGTGGTTTACTGCACGCTATCCGCTACGGATCAGCGACGAGGACCGGGCGGCCCTCACTGCCGGGAAAACACTGTTCGACGTCCAGCAGGCTGATCTCGAGCAAATCCTGCTGCCGGAGTACATGCCGCCGCCCGTAATCGGGCTGCGCGCCGGCGAGGAGCTACGGCACTATCAGCACCAGGCGATTCAGCTGGTGCGCCGCCGTCGCAATTTGCTGCTCGGCGACGAAGGTGGGCTCGGCAAGACCTATACTGCGGCTGGCTTCCTCTGCGCCGAGCCGGGCGCCCTGCCCGCTGCGATCGTCGTCGACGCCCACATGCAACGCCAGTGGCGCGACAAGCTCAAGGCATTCACGACGTTACGCGTGCACCTCATCAAGAAGGGGACCGCATATGATCTGCCGCCGGCCGACGTGTACATCTTCAAGGTCACGTCGCTGGCCGGCTGGGTCGAGATCTTCGCCAAGGACTTTTTCAAGGCGATGATCATCGACGAGCCGCAGAGCTTGCGTACGGGCACCCAGACCACCAAGGGTGCGGCGGCCAAGGTGCTCTACCAGCACACGAACTACCACCTCGGGCTCACTGCCACCCCGATCATGAACTATGGCGTCGAGATGTGGCGCGTCATGCAGTTCATCGACGACATGGTGTTGGGTAGTTACGAAGACTTCGTCCGCGAATACGTCGACGGGAATGGCCATATCGAGGATCCCAAGGCTCTGGGCACGTTCCTGCGCGAGCAGCATGTGATGCTGCGGCGCCTCAAGTCCGACGTCGGCCAGCAGTTGCCAAAGGTGTCCCGTATTGTCGAGACCGTGGATTACGACGCGAAGGTGGTCGAATCGATCGAGAGCTTGGCGCGTCAACTCGCGATCAAAGCTACGACGGGCAACTTCCTTGCTCGCGGTCAGGCAGCCCGCGAGCTGGACATCATGGTGCGCCAGGCTACGGGCGTCGCCAAGGCGAAGGCCGTGGCCCAGTTCGTGCGGATCCTCGTCGAGGCCGGGGAGCCTGTGCTGCTCCTCGGGTGGCATCGAGCCGTATACGATGTGTGGTTGGAAGAACTGAAGGACTTCCAGCCCGCGATGTATACGGGTACCGAGTCGCCAGCGCGCAAGCATGCAGAGCTGCAGCGGTTCAAGGACGGTGAAACGCCGCTCCTGATCATGTCACTGCGTTCGGGCGCCGGTGTCGACGAGATACAGCATCGCTGCTCGATAGCGGTCTTCGGTGAGCTTGACTGGTCGCCGGGGATTCACCAGCAGGTCATCTGGCGCCTGGACCGCGAAGGTCAGCAGAACCCCGTCATGGCTTTCTTCCTCGTCAGCGAGGAAGGTAGCGATCCGCCGATGATGGACGTACTTGGCATCAAGGCCAGCGAGGCGCGCCAAATCGTTGATCCGCACCTCGGTGTGCAAGCGGTTGAGGCTGACAAATCAAACATGCACCGCCTCGTGGAGCGCTACCTCGCGCGTGTGGGACGGCAAGTTGCAGACCGCGGCGGCGACAACAACGGCCACCGTGATGTCAACAGCGATATCTCCGTCGCCTCCAGCGCGCCAGCGAGCACCGATCTCACGCCGGAGTCGACCGAGGAAGCGGCCCAGTCTTCTCTGTTCTAACGCTCTGCCCCCTCCCGCTCCCGGAAAGGAAACCGTCATGCATTTCCCACGCGTCGCTCTTTTCATCGCAGTTATCGCATTTGGCTACCTGTTCGCAGTCGCCATCAACCGGGGCAGTCTGCCACGACGCGGGCGCAGGCAAATCAATCCACGGGATTTCCAGCGCCAAGCGATTATGACGGCGGCCGAGCTGAAATTCTTTCGGCAGCTCGTCGCGACACTGCCCGATGTCTGGGTCTTTCCTCAGGTAGCGTTTGCCGCAGTGCTCAAGCCGACCACCAAGGGCCGTGAATACTGGCGTGCATTCGGGAAAATTTCCCAGAAGCGTATAGATTTCGTGCTCTACGGTTACGAGATGAATCTCATCGCGGTGATCGAACTGGACGATTCATCGCATGACCGAAAGACCGAGGACGACCGAAAGCGCGATGCACTGCTCAAGCACGCCGGGATCAGGACACTGCGCTTCGATGTTCGCCGTTGGCCGAGCAACGAAGCGATCCGATCGGCCGTCTATCCAGCTGCCGCACCTGTTGAATTGATGGCGCCTGGACTGAGACGCTGAACCCCGTCGGTGAACTGCACGCGGGCCAGGTGAGGCTCGAGGTCGGAACGCTGCAGTTCGCCCTCTGCCACCAGCAGATCAGTTAACTCATCTAACAAAGAGCGATTCGCCTCGAGAAACGACTCGAGCACCTTCAGATGCTCGGCCTTGAGTGCATTGAGCGCGAGCCGGTTGATCTGGATTTCCTGCTCGGTCGTCGGTTCTTCGAAATAGACGTCACCGAACCCACGAACGAGATAGTTGTGCGCGCGATGAGTCCACTCACTCGTATCGGCTTCGGCGCCATCCGCCCGCTCGCCTAGCACTACATGCTCAGCCACAGTGCCGCCGAGATGGACCAGCATTCGCCAGCGGAGGAATGACCGCGTCTCAACCGCCGGCCAAGACATGTCGCTCTGCACGAAACCGCGATCCGGATCGTCGATCGAGATCTCCCGCCGGATCTTCGTCATCAGCCGCTTCGGTAACTCAGGTAACGCGGCATAGAGAAGAAGATGCCCCACTTCATGAATCGCAGTACGTAACACATCCTTATCGGCGCGACGGAGAGGTTTTCTCATCGCTGCGACGGCGCCCGAAATCGCCATCACTCTGGTTGCGGATTGCTGTTGAGACGTGAAGGCACGAAGCGCCGCGTACGGAATCGCAATGCCCATGCTGACCGCAAGCGCCTCTTCGTGATGGGCCTCAATCCACTGCACCCAGTCATTGATGTCGCTTGCCATCCAGCGGATTAACTCAAGCACTAGCCAGAGCGTGGCAAAACGCCACGACCAGGAGAAGAGAGGAATGCGCACCTTGCTCGCGGTGTACATACGGTAGATATGCCACACCATTTCAAGCAAGATCATAATCGTACCGGCGCGTTCCGCGACGCGATAAACCGTTGCACTCGGCCCGGCCAGCAGGTCCGCGGACGGTACGTTCGACGAAAGAACACCGGCAACGATCGCCAATGCGATGATCGCCGCGACCACTGAGACTATCGAATGCTCTCTCCAGTCGCATAGCCACTTTCTGACGGCACCGAGACGGACCCGATAGCGCGTCACCACATTTTGTAGAAGTACTTGAGGTTCGATTCTCATGAAGATCTGGTGCTCACGTTTTACTGGGATCGGCCGTTGCCTCACGACATCCCAGAAAGCAATCAATGACTATCCATCGACCAACAGGCACCGGGGGTCATGAGCGCTACGGCGCTGCACCAGTGAACCGACGCCAAACCAGAATTCCCTGCGCGGTTACGGCCACCGGAATCGACAGCATGAGGAGATAGAAAAGGACCGATCCGTAGACGTACCACATGAGGGCCATTACCAGTAGGGCGATTGCGACAACGAGACGCAGGACCTTGTCGACGCGTGACTCGTCGGTCAAAAGCAGTGCGATGTCGCCGATGGCCAAGAGAGCCAACGTGACGGTATAGATAATGTGGAAATTCACGACAGCCTCTTCGTCAAGAACTTATGGGTATCCGGTTTACGCGGTTGATGACTCGTTTTCATGCTGCTTTGCACCCCCACTTAACTCGATATTCAAAATGGAATCCGCCGCCGTCGTGGCTGACATATTTGCATTCAATGCCACGCTTTTCTGCCTGCTGGCTCGACAAGCTGGCGTGTGCGTAGCGGCCTAGAAGATCCACCCAGTCCTGTGGAAGAAGTCGTCTTACTTCAAGCTCAGTAAGCACGGATGCGCCTTGTGAAAAAAACGTTGCAGCGATGACGTCAGCAAATTCTTTGCTCATCGCTAAGCTGGCCTGAGCTGATTCAACTGGAGTCAAGCCTGGATATGACCAGAGATGGGGAACGAGCTTAGGTGCAGGCATCGCATAATTGAACTGGATGTTTTGTTGCATCGCATCACCTCAAATCAACCGCAAAATACGGATACCCGAACTTATTTGGTAAGGATGATGCTGATGATGCTGACGTCGTCAATATCAGCACCCAACTGGCGAGCCAACTGCATTTCCAATCCGCCAAGTCCAGCGGGTGTATCGTAGGTACCTGGCACGCACGACAAATTGACAGCCGCGATCGTAGCCGCCGACCCTCCCCTCACTTGCCGATTAACAGCAAAGGTCACGTGCGCCTTGCTCGGCCCTCGTGGGCAAACCTTGTTGACATCAACGCTCACAGTGAAGGCATGAGCAGGAGCGCTGATCAGCACGGTCGTGATTGCGATCAAACATGCGATAAAGCAAGCGACCGCTCGCACGCCGATGGGAGACGAGGCCGCTGAACGACCGCAAATTCGATGCATGAATGGCAGATGGTGTGTCATGGCGTGATAGTCGGGTGGGCCTGAACAAACGCGTATTTCACGCGAGGTATTCGCGCATTGCAGGGCACTTCGAGCACCTGTCGACGTTGAGGAACACATTGTGGCTTGGATGCCTGATTTGGGGCTGCCAGTCGTGCTCGCATTCGATATTGCTACCGCCGGTACCGAACGCCGACAGCAGAATCTTCAGGGCGATCGAGCTGAGCACGGGGATGAGGACGACAGCGGTCAACATCACTGCGCCCAGAAGAGTCGAATTTTCGGTCTGGAGATCCATGTCATCAGCTCCATTGTTCACTCTGGCTGGGAAATTCGAAGCGGCACCATTGCTCTAGAAAAGCACCTGCTGCCCGGCAGCTTCCAGCAACGCCTGCAGGTTCGGTTCCTGCATGCCCTTACTCATCAGCTTCCGGCCATCGGCGGGCCCTCCTGATGGTCCTTCTGACGCTCCACTGCCAGCAACATTCTGAGGACCTCGAGCGCTGCCCACATACACCGTTCCACCGCTCTTGAGGTGGGCAACCAGCGCCTCGATCGCATCGAGTGCGCTGGCAAAGGCCACTTGGTTACCCGGGACAAACCACCCGCTGTTGTGAGGAATCGCTTCGTTGTAGTGGCAGCCGAGCCGGCGTGCGAGCAAACCGTATGCAGCCTCGACATCATCCGGCACAACATGCGTGGGCGGGGCCGCCAGCGCTGGTTTGCGCTCGGGCACCGCGGCCGCGACGACAGGCGGAGGGGCCGGCGTAGGCGTTGAAGCAAGTGTCGCACCCGTCGTCTCGCCTTGGTTCGACTCAACATCCGGATCGGTACCCGAGCCGGTCGGCGGCTCAAATGCCATCAGCCGCTTCATGTCATCCGAACTCATGTAGCGCGTTCCGCTCGAATCTACGACAGCTCGCCACTGCGAGATCTTCTGCGTCATCACAAAGCCCGTGATCTCGTATCCACCGGGATGAAAGAGCCGCTGAGCGCGCGCCCGCACGTTGTCGGAGACAGCTTGCTGCGGAAAATCACTGCAAACGTCGGCGTCGGTTACTGCGTCATGGCTAGTCATGAGATGTTTCCTCCTCGCCGTGATTGAATCCTGCGGCCTCACCCTTTGCTTCGGTGAGGACCGCCTTCATGAGCTTGTGGGTGTTCGGTGCAGATTTCTGGCCCATCTCAGCCCGCAGGGACGTCATCAACTCCGGCCAATGCGCTACGAGCGCCGACCACTCGGGAGACACATCGACCATAAGCGGCACCTTGTCGTGCGAATCGGTGGCATCGAGAAATAGCATGCATCGACGAAGATCCGACGGGTCCCAGGGATTGGCGTTCTCGTGCGTCGCGCTCCGCGGCACTCCAAAAAACACTCTGCACATCACCTCGGATGAAAGGCCCCGTTCGCCCACGGCCAACCATTTCGCGACAGCGGCGTTCCCGGTCTGACGTGCCTGACTCGATTCGGCCTGACGGGCAGCCGAGATCGGCAGATCCATCGTCCGCAGGACTTCGAGATCGGCCGGTTCGCCAATCACAAACGTCGCGCCGATTCGCGTCGAGATATCAACATCGCACAAGGCCTTCTTGCTGAAGCCGCAGCTGATCATCTCGATGTCGCTGGCGGGCATCGCGCCGAAAATGATGCGGCAGCCCATCACGCTAATGACCATGAAGCCGCGCGCCCGTCCGACCTCGGCAATGGTCTCGGGCGACGGCCATTCGATGCGTGCGGCGCCGCCCTCCCGGCTGGGACGCATGGCGAATCTGGTGTTCGAACTCATGTGGTTCTCCATGAATGTGCGCTGAGATAGTCTTTATGAGGCGTGCTCCGAGGCCTACCTGTCACAGAACATCCAGATTCAAGTGAAATCCTTCGCAGTTCGTGAATCGTTCTGCCCCGCCACGCGGATAGTCGAAGACAATGTCGGTCCCGATCCAAGGACGCCCTTCCAGCTCGCAAGCGAGGCCCGTTGTGAACGATCCGCTGCATGGGTCGACGACAAGCTGACCGACGTCGCTCATGAAGCGCACGAGCTTGCGCGCGAGCGCAAGCGGCATCGGCGCGCCGTGGGGCACGAGGCCCAGTTCCCTTGCTCGCTGCTTATAGGCGCGCTGGTCCGCGCAATGGTTCGAGACCTGCAGCACGTTGCGTGGAATGCGCCCCGCTGTGGGATTGCCGAACGAACCTCGCCGGAGACGATAAGCACCGTCGCCATTCACACGCGCTTTTTGCACGCCCCCGCGTGCAATCAACTTCTTATGCGCCTCGGTGTGCGGTTCGAGCACGCGGCGGTTATCCGCAATGCACATGTGTGGATCGTTACAAAACCACAGGACGAATTCGTAGCCCCCATTCAACTGCATGCGTTGCTTGCTCGCGTACTGCACCGGGCCCGGCGGTTTGTTCGACGCCCAGATGAGGCGATCCATCAGGCTCAGACCGAATCGTTTGCACAATGTCAGCGTCAGTTCCTCGAGGTACGTCGACCGGGCGGGCGACTTCGACTCGAAGACGTCGTTGCCGATGACGATCGCAAGGTTCGCCCCCGGCGCCATGTGGCGCACAATCGGCTCGACGATCGGACACAGGAAATCGACGTAGTCCGTCGTCGACGGATTGCCGTACGCGCGCGGCTCGGCCAGCGCATACGGCGGAGAGAACAGCCCCAAGCAGATCGGCTCCCCATCCAGTCGCTCAAACACGTGCTTGGCGTCGCCCCAGATCGCGAGGCCCAGGTTCGTGCTGAATGCGAGGACCGCGACACCATCCTTCACCTTGCGCAAGCGCGTCCGCCCTGTCTCCGTCAATTCCCACACGCCACGTTCGCCGTCGACACGCTGAATCAAGCCGAGCCGGCGAAGAGTTTGGCAATGCCAACGAATTTTTCTTTTCACCACGCTGCGCTTGACACCAGCGCGTCCGACCGGGATTGTCTCGTTAAGCGTGGCCGCGTCGACACCCGCGCGACCTGCGGCGATCCGATACAGCTCATCGTTCGTGAGCCGTCCGGATGCGGGCTGTGCGAATGCTCCACCGACATGCTCGAAGAGATCGATCTGATTTTCGTTCGGTAAGAGCTTCACGATGCGCCCCCCTGACGCCATTGCAGATAGTGCTCGACGCGGAAAAATCCTGCCGCCGCGGCGTTGCGCTCGAGGCTCCACCATGTTTCCCCGGGCAACACCAACGCGCAATGTTCATTGTCGAGTCGATTCATCAGGTCGTCGTTTTCCCGTTCAGTGGCTCGCTGTTCTTCTTCCCACTCCTCGAGTGTGGGCATATCGTCATACTGTGAATCCGGAAAAGCACTTTGCTCGACACTTTGCTCCCACGGTTTGCTCGACCATAATTCCTTGATGTACTCTTCGTGCTCGTCCCAGAGCCACCCCCACGCCTGTTTCGGAATCTCGTCCGCTTCGACGCCGAGCAGACGGGCGATGCGAGCATATTCGTCGCGCTCATATTCCGCATGTTGCCTGGCGCACTCTTCTCGCTCGCCCATCTCAGAACGCCAGTTCTCGGCAAGGCGCTGCTGTGCCTCCCTCGCGCGCCGACGGACCTCCTCCCAATCCGGAGGGGGCGGGCATACACCCTTGTCGATGAGCCCGGCGTTGATGTATGCGATCAGGCTCGGATCTTCGGGCTGGACAGTCGCAGTGACTGTCGGATCTGCGGAAAGGTCCTCGATTGCGGCCGTCAGGCCACGCTTCTCGCGGCCCTTGTTCGCACGTTCGATCAGGTGTTGCTCGGACCAGATCCGACTGCGATCTCGCTGCCCCTCTCCTTCCATGCTGTAGGTGTATTTCTGCATGAAGAGGTGGAGGTAGCGCTGACGCTCCGACGCCATGCTGATGGAGATTTCGTGGTAGCGCTGATAGAAGGCCTCATCGTGTCCGCAATCGATACTGTCGCCCTGATGGGCGACCTCGTGCTCCGTCAGGCCAAACAGGTGGGCGGCTGTCTTGATCGGGTCCGCGCGCAGGCGCTTCACGACATCGACGTTGAACGCAATGTACGTTTCCCCATCGGTCCATGCTTGCATCGTGTTCGATTCACCAAGCAAAATGTGTTTGCGTGGCTCATCCCACGCAAGTCGGCGATGCCGCCCCCTGCGCATAACCCTGCCACCTGAACATAACCCTGCGTACTCCTGGATACACCAGCGCAACGCAGTCCACAAACGGCGCGTCTCACGATCGAGGGCATCCTTTTCCGTCACCATCACGGTGCGCTCGATATATGCTTCACGCAACGTGCCAAACTCAATGAATTCGGGAACGCTCGTCTCCTCGACCCGCCACATCCGAAATCGATATCGATCCTGTTGACTCAGGTCGGACCACCGCGCTTGCACGACCGGCAGGATACGATCGATCACGTCACGAAAGTCTTCAGTGTTATGGCAGCCAAACCGAGCAAGCGTGCACGGGTGCACGACCAGTGCGATCCCCTCGCGAGCGATCGCCTCGCCCTTGGGCACGTCGAAGGCGTTTTCCGCGACGGTCACGGTCGCCTTACCCTTGTAGTTTCGGCTCGCCGCACTCAAAAACGCGTACATGGAAAGTTGCCGCTTGCCCGGCAACACAGTTACGACATCTTCGCTCTCGAAGATCTTGAGGACATTCTCGTCGCCGGCCAACAAGTCATGCGCCGCCTTCTCGCGCCGGGCCTCGGTTTTTCGGTGTTCGCCAAGGCGAGCGGAAATTTCGCGCGCCATCGCACCGAACTGCTTGGCTATTGGCTTCCATATCTGACAGGTCTTGCGCAGGATCTCCGTACGCGAGACGTTCAGTGCGATCGCCTTCTTCGACACGATCAGGCCGCCTGCGCCCCACTGTTGCGCTGCATCGTGGCGCACAAGCACGCCCTGGTTGTAAATCGATACTGCGCCTTCAACCTTCACGCGATACCACGCATATTCATCCTCGTGATCCCACCTCTCCGCGCGCGGATCACGCGTGATGATTCGACCGTTAAGGTCAACCGCAACGGGCGTGTAACGCACGAGGTCGCGGATCTCCTGCGTCGCTGACAGCAGCTCGGTGTCGGTCAACTGCTCGTACCACTGCCCGACAATTTCGCATCCGAGCACGCGCACATCGTCACCTAGATCGTCGAGGTCATAGCCATATCCCATCGTGCGGGTATCGACGGTCATCTGCCAATCGCGCGAGCGCCAGACAGTGCTCGCGTGGGCCATGATCTGCCCGCGCCCGAGCCTGAAACGCCCGTAGGTCGCATCACCCTCCTCGTGCGGCGTGCCGAATCGGCCGAAGTAGCGCAACACATCTCCACGCGTCGCGAACCCCGCGCCGTCGTCGCGACATCTGAAGCCTTCCTTCGTCATCGAGAGGGTGACGGTCTTCGCGTTTGCGTCGACCGAGTTCATGATCAGCTCGATGACCGCCTTGCCGATCGATCCGGCCTGCGAATAAATAATGTGATGGATGATCGCCGGGTCAAGTTCGAAGGGCAGTCGCATGTAGCACCGGAATATTCGAAGTGGTTAGCCGTTCAGGTTGAACGGGATGGGGTTCACGTCATATCCAACGTACAGCGGATGTTTTGGAAATCCGTCTTTCGTCGTCACAAGGCACATCGGCTGGATACCGGCCGAGCGAAGCAGCCGAGTCACGTCGATGTCGCGACGCGAACCGGTCGGCAGCTTCGTGCCCCAGCCACAGATCACGGCTCCATCGGCCGCCTGGCGCGCGGCGTCGAGGATGTGGAAATCGTTATCCGCGCCAACCGGCTCCACGACCGTGGAGAGCACGGCCGGGTCAGTGGAGACCCACGCGTAGAGGTTGACGATAACGATGCCGCCGTACCCCCTCTGCGCCATGCGGCGCATACAGCGCGTGACGGTCGGATCCGGATCGCTCTCGTTCGCGATCGACGGATTGAGCATTACGAATACTGCGAGCGGCCGCGACGCGTCCCAGATTCGCCACAGTCGATAACGATATCGACGGCACGGCGAAAACACGGCGCCGAACTCGCCAAGCAGGCTGGTCGTCACGTCACGGCTTACCGTTGCGACGATGTCGCTACCAGACTCGAAACCAGCAATCTCGTTGTGCATGGCACCGGCGCAGGCAATGTATATACGCCATCATATTTACATTGCACGCTCGCACGCAACATTTCTGCCCACTATCTATCCAGCCAACGGGAGAATTTGTACGTGCAAACGGTAAAAATTCAGTTGAGGGCGGAAACATTGCGTTACAAAGAAATTCGCTCGTTCTAGCCGAAACGAGGATTTGCTCGTGCGAATTTCGAGGTCTCCAGATGCCAAGCATGGGAGATTTCGCGCTTAGGGGCCCCGTTTGCACGTGCAAACGTTAAGACGCCTCGATCAGGAGCGCGGAAACTCTATAACTGAGCTAACTGAGCGAACCGGGCGTCGAGAGGGGTGTAAGAGGGGTGCGAGGGGTGGGGAAGATGCAGGGGGTCAAGCACCCGTGTCAGGCGATAACTCGTGACACCGGTGCTTGACGTGGCGCGGCAGTGCGCCGGCGCTAGCTCAGACGGAACGGAAGGTCTTTCGGGACGCTGGTCGACGGCTCGACCTCGATTCCGGCCGTCGCCCCTAATTCAGAGGCGAAATCGACGTCGTATGACCCTCGCGGATCGCGCGCGACATTCTGCAGAATCTGCGAATAGCCCGACAGGATCATTAGCGCGCGCTGGTATTCGGGGGTCAGCGCCATCCGCGCTTGGCGCGCGCGACTCAGGCATGCCGAAAACTCGTTCGCGATGTCCCTGTTCAGCTTCGATGCCGCCGAATACGAATCGTAAGCGGCTCGCAGTTCCGGAGTTTTGAGCTTGTCAGCAGCGATACCATTCTGATCCAGGAAACGTTGCGCGGCAATCTGGTCAACACCGAACTGCTCGGCGATCGCAGGCACGAGTTGGTTGCGACAGTGCGCAATAACAGGGTCATTCTCGCGTGCATGCTCGATGAGCGCAGCAGTGCGCACCGCCAAGTAATCGTAGGCAAGCTGCTCCTTCTGCTGGAACAGTGCGATCTCGGCCGGTGCTTCGATCGACATCGACCACCAGTAAAGGTAGCCGCCCTTGGGATCGAAGTTCTTGAACTGGGTCGCGCCGATGGCCGCCGCCTCCTTGGCTCGTTGCACCGAGAAATCCGACGGTCCCTCGAATATTGCGATATAGCTTGAGCCGCTAGTGTCTTCCTGAATTGTTAACTTCACACCGTACAGCGTACCCAGGCGGCGCAAAAAACTTTGCAGCGCACTCCACACCGTATAGCCGAGATCCGCCGGATTTAATGCAGCCCATTCCAGGGCCTTGTTGAAGATCCGGTCGCTCCAGCGCGTCTGATCCATGGTGCCGGCACCGGCGCTATCCGGTAGCCGGGCAATCAAAGTGCGCTGGTCCCGGTAGTACGTCAGCCACGACTCACGGTGCGTCTCCAACACGGCGTGCACCACCGAGCCTAGGTCGATCGTTGCCTTTTTAAGTTCCATCATATTGTTTCAACCGGAAGAACGGCTCGCAAGAACCTTAGCTTCGCGCTCGTTCACCTCGGCCACTACGTCCATCCTGTAGCACATGGCACCCGATCGCCCGTTATCGTTTTGTCTGATCAGCCATCACGCAGGGCACTTGCGTCGCGAGACGCATCATGCCTCCCCTTGCCTGATGCCGACGTGAATCATAACGCTTCGACACCGTTAACGACTATTAATATTACATATTCTTTACATTTCTTCGGTACCTTCTAACCCGATTTTAGTTCATCTCCGGGCCATCCGGATCACCGTCTCGTAATATACCGGGTGAGGGACCACAAAACATCGCGCAACAAAAATACTCTACTCTCGGTTATATTTCACGCATTAGCGTCCGAGGGATTCGCCATGCGCAACGCATTTCCTTTGCCCCCCCTGAACTCGCCGTCAGTGTTCCGGCGCATCCGCTGGGCCACGATGCTGTGCGGACTCAGCGCAGGCCTCGGCTTGCTCTTGCTGGCCGGATCGCCAACCACTGCCTTTGCTGCCAGCTCACTCGACCCGTCGTCGATCATGAGTGCGACACCGTCAACGGACCAGTCGATCAAGATGCTGAACTATGTGTTCGGCAGCTTTTCGCAGAACCCCTTCACGCTGAGCGGATCGCCTACAACACTCCTCGGCAAGATCTTTCTGTACTTGAACACCTTCATCTTCTTCATGGCAGCGCTGTGGAGCACCTATACGATCACCGGTGGTGTCGTGGGGACTGCACATGAAGGCGAATTCCTCGGCAAACGCTACTCGACCGTCTGGTACCCGATCCGTCTGGTCTGGGGTGCCGCGACGCTCGTGCCGATCTTCGGGGGCTTCTCGCTGGGGCAGGCCATCTACATGTTCTTCGTCCTGCTTTCGATCGGCGCGGCCAACGGCATCACCTCCGTCGGCATCGATTCGATGAACGATTTCACATCGATGGTGAGTGCGCCGTCCAGCGTCCCGGCCAGTTCGAAACTCGACAGCGATCTGGCCGACGTCCTGTTTCGCAACTACGTTTGCGCAAATGCCATTGCATCCGAGTCGGGTTCGGCACCCATTCAGCCGGCGTCGCAGATGAAATCCATGCCGATCGGCAGTGGCGGATCGTCGTCCGCCTCGGCATCAGGCGGCCTGGTCAATACGATCGGACTCCAGCTCGGAACGGATTCGGATCCGACGATGTGCGGCACCGTCAGCGTATCGGCAAACAGCGGCCAAACTTCGTCCACGACGCTGGGCTTCTCAGTAAATTCTGTGAACTATCAAGGCATCACGAGCGCGCTGCATAGCGCTGTCCTGTCGGCTCACCAGACGGCACTGAACGCCCTTTCGCAAACCATCTCCCAAGCAGCCTCGACCTGGTACACACAGTTCGTGCAGAACAAGACGTCAGGTACCCAGATCACTCCGTACCCGACGGCGCAGCTCCAGCAAGCCCGTCAGGCATACAACACCACGGTGCAGCAAGCATTGACTCAAGCACTGCAGAGCTCGCAGACTCAAGCGTTCACATCGCAAGCCATCCAGAACATGAAGAGCACTGGCTGGGCCGGACTTGGATCGTGGTACGAAACGTTCGCCGAGGCCAATTCGGCCATGGCCGATGCCACCAAGGTTGAGTTCAGTGCAGCGGAACCGACTGCGCCGGATTCCGCCTGGGCGGACGCCGTCGCCGGAATCGAACGGGCCAAGACATCGCAACTCGGCGCGAGTGGCGGTGCCGGCAGCGACAAGGAACAAGGCGTCATGGCCAAGGTCATGAGCTACCTCACGGACAAGCTCTGTGGCGGGATGGCGTCTGGCACGTTCACCAACTCAACGGGCAATGTGTCTCTCGGGCAGTGTCTGCTTGGTGGGACCACCTCGCTGATCTTCCGCAATTCCGGCGGGAACCAGCTCGTCGACCCCATCATTGCCAGCAAGAACCTTGGCGACTACCTGATGGTGTCCGGCGAGATTCTGTGGGCCGTCGGCGAGATCGGCGCCACGCTGACGCAGTCCGGCGGCGACAATAGCGAAGGGTTCTTTACCAAAATGCTGAGCAACGCCCCGGTCGTGGGTACTGGCGTCAAGCTGGCGAGCCTGATCGGCGCGATTGGGGCAGCGGTCGCTCGCGTTGCCTTGACGCTGTCCGGACCGATCCTCGTGATCGGCATGGTGATGTCGATCTACATCCCGTTGATCCCGTTCATCACGTGGTTCTCGGGCTTGCTGACGTGGCTCGCGGTGATTGTGGAATCGATCATCGCGTCGCCGATCTGGTCGATGGCACACGCTGAGGGGGACGGTGAAGGGATGGGCCGACGCTCGGAGCACGGCTACCTGTTCCTGTTGAACGTGATGTTCCGCGCCCCACTGATGGTGGTAGCGTTCTTCGTGGCCGCGGCGTCGACCGTCATCATGGGCACCGTGCTGTTCATGTTCTTCGGGCCCGCTATCGCGAATGCCGCAGGTAATTCAGTCGTCGGCCTGCTCTCGATCATCGGCTATCTGATCATCCTGTGCGGGACGATGATCCTGATCGTTCAGACGAGCTTCAACCTGATCCACCTCATTCCCGACCAGGTGCTGGGCTGGATCGGTGGAAACCTCGGAGCGCACCTCGGTCGAGAACTCGAGGGTCGTACGCATACCGTGGTGGTCGCCGGCGTACGGTCGGTGCAGAGCGGTTTGATGAAGCCGGGAGGCCTTGGCAAGCTGAAGCCAGCTGCGCCGTCCGCTGCGCCCGCAGGCATCAAAACGGGTGCGGGAGAAAGTTAAAGGGCAAAGGGGATCAGGTTGCGACACCTGGTCCCCTTCAAACTCGTAGCTTGCCTGCCGAGACGACGTCTGCATCCGTGACGCTCTTCCGGCCCATCGTCACGAATTCCTTGACCCCAGCCCGGCCGATCGCAACGCGCAGATCCTTGTTCAGCAGCCGATTGCTCGGGTCGACACGCCGCAGTTCATTGAGCAGCGCGTCACGAATGGCGCTCTGCCGCGCTGCCTCGTCAGCCATCTCGAAACCCGAGACCCCTTCCTCGAACCGCTCGCGCTGTACGCGTGCATCCTGCCGTGCGGCCTCGGCATTCGCCGCACGGCGCGCGAGCACGCCGTCGGCCCAGGCGCCGCTTGCTTGCAGCAGGCCATCCCATTCCGATTGCAGTTGCGACATGATGCCCCCCCTCTGTGGTTGCGTTCCTGACTGGCCCTGATGCGAAACGGCACCCCAGTCATTTCGTAAGCGTATCGAAGTGGTGAGCGAAGGCACATCGAAAGCTTCGATCCTGATACCAGATTACCGAAGTCGGGCGGGGGCGTGCAACATGTCCAGCCAGCACGACAAACATGCTCCTTCCACAACCTTTTCATGTGGCAGGCAACCGGTCCATCATGCTAAGTTCCTGAAAATCGGACAAGAATTGAACAAACACCAAGTGCACCATGCGCCAAATCGCCCTCGATACCGAAACAACTGGCATGAATCCGGAGAGCGGCCACCGCGTCATTGAAATTACCCGCGTCGAATTGCTGAAGATGGGGGGACGCCACACGCTTGACTCGTTCTGCCACCGCGTCGGCGTCAATCGCTCACATCGCACGCTTTGCGGCGCGCGGTTCGATGCCGACATTTTGGCGGAGGCGTACCTGCCCATGACAAGGGTCCGGGAAACGGCATGAGCGACGTCCAGATCACCTTCGGGGCCTCACAATTGCCCGACATCTCGACATCCCCGGCTGCCTCCCAGATCCGCTCGCTAATCATCCTGTCGGTCGTCACTTGCGTTTACCTCGTCCTCGAGGTCGCATACAACGCAAGCGTCGTGCGCGTGCTGTCCTCCGTCTCGGCCGATAAGCCGACGATCGAGGGTATGGAGACGATCGGCAAGGTCATGGCGAGCATAGGCATCACGCTCTTTCTGAGCCGTCTGATTGGCCTTCGGCGCGCGCTGAGCTTCGTAGGCGTCGCCGGCTTCCTGTACTTGACGATCAGCGCCGCGGTGTCCTACTACCTGGACACCTTACCTGCCCAGGCGCGCATCGACGGACACTGGCTCGGCATATACCGTCTGGGCGTGATACACGGCGAGATCGCCGCGCCGGACATGCTCAATGCGAGGCGCGGCGCGCCTGGGGCAGGTCCGGCGCAATCCAGCTTGCCCAATTCACCGCTAACCACCGCGCAGCGCCTGGCGCTGGCCAACGTGGCGCTGCTGACCTTCCACGATCAGCCTTCGGTTACTGCCGATGCCCAGCGCTATTTGAAGGGTTCCGTAGCCACCGCAGCGGCGAGGTTTGACGCCCGGACTATCGATCGCATGCTCGATCGATTCTGGCCCGTCTATGCGCGCGCCTCGGCACAACTCAAGCCGGGCTACGCGATCGCGCAACGATTCTTCGGGCGCATGACGCCCCAAACCTACATCACGCGCCTAAAAGGCGGGCAGTACATCACGCCGGGCACGTCGGCGGCCTCGCGCCTGCGCGAATACTGCTCCATCCTGCTCTACGCTGGGGATCCAAATAACGGGCTCGGCCCCGTTAGCGCTTGCGACCTGCCTCCGTTCTTTTCACGCGCGGCTCTGTGCAATGAGATCGAGCACCGCATAGGCGCCGCCAAGAGTCAGGTGGTCAACTACTACTGGCCTTCGGCGGACGGGCCTGTCTCGGCGGTTTCGCACGATCTGTCGTCGACGGCCTTCGTCCCGCCGATCTCCATGACCCTGAGCCTCCTGTCGCTTACCTTCAGCCTGGCATCGTTGGCCGGCTACGCGGCCCTATTCATCGTCTATGTGTGCTGGCCGAGTGTGTCAGCACGCGCCCGCGCGAGCCTACAGTTTGGAGTCACGATGGTGGTGGCGGCCGCAATCGCCACCTGCATGAACGGCGGCAGCCCGTTCCCCGAAAGTAATCGATTCCATCAGGGCGAAATGGCCGCGCGCGACCACGGAATTGCCACGCGTGTCTGGGCTTTCGCACTGGACCGCGAATTGGCCGTGCTCCAGCGAGTCGAATCCGTCCCGCAGCTTGTTCAGCTCGCCGACAGCCTGCCAGCGGCCGGGCACTGGGTCAGCTGGGACCACTGGAAGGATCATTTCACGAAGCGGTAACTGCCACGCAATGAGGCTGCGCTATATGGGTTCTTGTATCGAGCGCAATATCCGGCAGCCTGGCAATGCAATCGGGTAAGCTGCTCATCCTGCGGCAGTGACCGGGTATTCATCCGGAAAGGGCTGATTGCGCTGAATTCGGGGAGAAACTGACTGTGATGCCCACCACTTCTATTGGGTCCGCGCCGGCGAAGTCGCGGGATGGGCGAGTTAAAGACGCAGTGTTCGCGCATAGCGCATCGGGCGTGCTTGTGCATGTTTCCGAGGTTCCACGCGGCAAGGCATGCAATTGCTATTGCGCAGCCTGCGGTTCGCTCGTGATCGCCAAAAAGGGAAATCAAACCGTATGGCACTTTGCGCACCTATCCAAGGCGGACTGCCTGCACGCAGCCGAGACCGCACTGCACAAGGCGGTCAAACAAGTCATCCTTGAAGGAGATTCGATTGGCCTCCCCGACCTAGCTATCGAAGCGCGAGCGAGCGTTGGCCGTCATGTTGGCCATGCAAAACGTTGGGTGAAGGGCCGTCCGATCCCTTATCTTGAGCCGAGACTCGAGGTTCGTATCGGTGAAATCGTGGCCGACGCAGTCATCACTGCTCAAGACCGCGAGTTAATCGTCGAGGTCGCTGTCACTCACAAAGTCGACGACGAGAAGCTCCGAAAATTTGCTCGCATGCAGACTCCAGCAATTGAACTGGAAGCCTGGAAGTTGGACCGCGCAGTGGACTGGTCCTCAATCCGGTTATTCGTTAGCAAGTCTGTCGAATCGCGAAAGTGGCTATTCAATCCCCGCCGCGAGCATCTTTTGAAAGAAGCACAAACCGAAGCTCAGGCGCAGGCCCAGGCTCTGGCGGACACCGCGCATATGCAGGACGCCAGGAAATATGTAGCGCTCCCCATGGCGGCGACTCGGGTCGCCGGCGATTGGCAGATCGCTGCGACGACAAAGTTGAAGCGGCTATGGCTGAAATACCGTAGTGACCGTCTACTCACGGTGACGCCCTCTTTCGCTGCAGCCGACATGATAATGCGCTGGGACGAGAGGGATGCGCATGACGGCGACGAGGAATCACACTTCGAGAGTCTGCTTACCGTGTTGGCGGCCACTGCACACATTACGTATCGGGACGAGAACGGCGTCGTTGCCGAATTTCGGCAAGACCATTAGTTGCTTTGAACCACAGGAGAGGGGGAAGTCATGGGATTCCTGAACTCACTTTTCGGTAGCAAAAAGACGGGGAAACAAGAAACACCGCAAATTCCCTCGATCGAGAACATGTCCCTCGAGCAAATCGTAGCCTTCACGCAAGAGCATCTCCGTACGCAAGGAATGTCGGCATCGTTGGGGATCGATCTCGTACAGAGGCTCTACACGATCGCGCTTTACGACCATCACATTGACTCCACGCAGAGGGAGCACGCGGCCCGAATGCTCGCGGCGTTGAAACAGGATCTTGAGTCTGCTCACGCGAACGACCCAAACTTTCTAGAGGCCTTTCACCGGGCAAACGAAATGATGGAACAAGACGCTAGATTCCGTGGAATCGGCTCACTCGCCTGGCTGATAGAGGAAGAGAACGTCTCGAATTCGGAGACGGTGCCTTTCATCATGCGTCCAGAACACGGACATCTGCTAGGTGACTTCCTGTCACTGCTACCTCCCGAAACAATCTCGCAAACCAGATTGCACCTCGTTCGGCAGTTGATACTTTCCCGTCGGTACAGTACTTGCACCAATGCCGTCTTGACCCTGCATGGCCTCGTTGCAAAAGGTGATAGCGCGACACTCGCAGTGTTCACCACCGCAGAACTTCTGGCTTTGCTTCGTGTACCCGATAGCTATGCGACCGGCCGTGACGTCTTGGTTCAACTGGGCCTGCTGCCAGTGGAAAGCAACGCACGTCCCTTCGTGACAAGTCTGGACCAGTCCTCCCTGATGTTCTTAATGGTGCGGATGTGCATCGACCGCGACAAGGAAGCGAAGGTCGACGCGCGACTGACCGCGCTACCGGAAGAACACAGGACACTGGTGCTTCTCGCTCTTGCCGTTCTTCGCATTCACCTGATTCGGCGTACGGTGCAGCAGGTGCATGGCGAGAATGCTGCTTCAGCCTTCCTCAGTATCTACTCCGAGGAGGTCGGAAACGTGATTGGACGATTCGAAGAAATTCTCGCAAAGCTGGAAACGTTACCCCCGGGAACCCCCATAGATTTCGCGCTTCTCGACCAATTCTTAGAGATGACGGGCGATTCGCCAAAATCGGAAGAAGAATTTGAGCGCAACCGGGAATGGATCGAGATGGCGACAGCCTGGTTGAACTACGAGCGTGTGTGCGTCCAAGAGTACGCGCGGTATTTGCTGCGATTGAATCCCGATGTCGCTCCGCCAGAAGTCCGGTCCGGTGCCGACGCAGCCATCGTCAAATTTGTCCTTGAAACCTATCTGAAGGAGGGCTCCAGAGCCGGTTTAGCCGAGCACATCAGGCCGGATCTGGAGGACTGGATCGGAGAGGCGACGTGATCTCTTGCCATCACCCAAACCCACACAACACGGCTCCGCGCCAGCGGCTATCCAACGATCGATCCAATGCGAGGGTGCCTGATGGATCCCATTCCTGATGGTGCGGCGAGGGGATGTGGTCCATACTCCCTCACTGGCATCGGCTGGTGATCATGGTAGGAGTCACACTTGGCCCGATGGGCAATCCCCTCAGGGCGAAGGCGATCTCCACCAGCAACATGGGGGGCGAGGTAACATGACGGAAATGATCACGGTCGCGATCGTCGCGGCAATCGGTGGGTATGCAGGGAGCGTCTATGCGTTCTCGCGAATTCATCCGCGCGCGCCGGACGCCACTGCGCAGGCGTATCGCGATCTGCTCGCCGCGCTCAGCGAGCTTCTGAGCACTTTTGTCGACATGAGTACTGCGCGAGCGGGTGGCCAGCAACCGACTGATGCAATGCGGCACGCTATGAATGATGCGGGAAAGCGCGTCAGCAGTATCAGCAACAGTGCCTCGTTTCTTCTCGCGGAGACCGACCTGGACCTGATTGATTCGATCTCCCAGATCTATACGATGGATCCGGACAAGCGCATCGAGCAGCTCGACAAGGTGATCAATGCGGTGCGGCAATCTGCGTACCAGACCTACCGTCGCCGGTCGTGATGGTCCAGCGCAAGGGGCTTGATTTCATCACGCCGCAGATGGATGCTCAGCCCAAATGACCGAGGCGCCCGATCACAATGCGCCGCACGATCCAGACGTTCAAAAGGAAATCGAGCGCCAGGCCGGCGAAGCCACCCAGACCCTTTCCTCCCGTAACGCTCTCGCTGATGCCCGCGCAGGCGAGCGGGAGCATGAAGCCGATGATTGCAACAGCGGCGGCCACGATGAGCCAGAAGATATCCTTCACCGCCTGGTTACTGCGCATGACGATCAGGGTAAGCACGCGAATCAACATGATTGCGCCGATGAGTGCCCCGAATAACGGAATCGTGAGCCCGGCCGCGGCAAGCACAATGGCCGCGAAAGTAGCCCGCCTTGCCTGCCCTTCTTCGGACAGGAGTTTTCCAGTGGCCTGATTCGATTCACTCACTCACCACCTCCCCCCGCCATGACCTGGAACTACTGCAGTTCGGCCCAGAGACTTCTCTCAGCCACGCGGCGCGTATGCGGCGTCGGGCGCAGTCTCTGACCAGTCAACTTCGTCTCCAGCTACACCAGCATCATCCCGATTTTCTTGCGGCGTGCTTCGTCGGTCGATAGTCTCCGCATGCTGGTGAGCAGCTCGGACATCACGATGTCGGTCCCTGACGATTGGGGCGTCACCACCTGCTTGTCGGCAGGCGTCGATTGAGAGTCCTGGCCGCCTTGATTCAAGGTGTTCGGCGAGTCGTTGCTTGATACGCTCATGATTTCCCTCTGATTCCAAAATCGACAGGGCATCCCAGCCCTTGAATTCCTGCGGATCGCCAAAACTACGGCGATCCACCACACGCAGTTCAACAGCATCGCCGAACTGGTCTCGTACGGCGGCCAACCCCGCAGGCAGGCCGCCCTGAATCCGGGCCATCGTGCCAATACTAGCACCCCGGCCCACTTCCTCGAAACGCTGCAGGGTGTTGTCGAGCGCCTGCTCAGGCGTCGGATGAACCGCCACGATCATAAGCCGGAAGCCGGCATCGAGGACCTGCCGCACTTTAGCCACGGCGTTCTCGGGATCCGACATTTGCCCTTCGTAGATAGCATGCGTTCCCGTCAGCATGCGGCCGTTCTCGAGCACAGACGATGTCTTTCCTGCGCCGGGCACGCCGGTCAGCAAGACGACAATATCCCGCCCTGGCTCCGGCGTCTCACTCAGGATCCGACGCAGCTGCTCGCTCGCCAGCACGGCTGCCGAGTTATGGATCGGCGAGTTGTAGATGTTCCGGGCCTCGTTGGATTCACGATACTGATCGAACGTTTCCTTGAACGTGTCCGCGCTGATGAAACGGCCGTTCAAAGACTGCGGCAAGGCCTTGAAGCGGTCGATGAATCGCTCCGGATCAGTCTCCACTGCTCGCGCGACCGCTTCCTGCACCTCGTTGCGTCCCGCCCCTTCGTAATTGTTCCGCCGAATCGCTTCGAGCACCGGGTGACTCCGCGAAACAACCTGCTCGATTCCTCGCTCGACGTCACGTACATTCCGCGTCCAAACAGGCAGCCTTTGCTGAATGGGATGTCCCTGTGGGCACTCCGCATCGAAATACAGCGGGCGGCCAAGCAGGCCGGCTCGCTCGACTTTGATCCAGTGCGCTTCGCGATTCCCCGAGGATAGATCTCCCCTGTCATCCGGAATCCATGCGTGGTGCTGGGCATCAATTCCCACGTCTCGAAGACGGGACACGACGTCGCGCGCAAAGGCCTCGGGACAGATCGCATTGATCTCCTGATCCCGTTCGACGTGCCCCTCTTCGACATACCGCCGAGAAACCTCACGGATGATAGTCGACACACGCTTGCGCTGTTCGCGCACCTCTCCATCTGTCATGGCCAATCGATCCTCCCTTTCCCCCTCACACTTTCGGAACAGGTGGCTCGATCTTGGGCGTCGACCGACGTTCGCCCTGAAACCCACCCAACATACAGAGTCGCGGGGATTGCATGCAACATCTCGTGTACGGCTGTACGTGCGGACTATGCGCGTGTCGAGAACGACTGCCCATCCGGCTGCTCGGCCTGGTCTGGCTCGAGCACCGGCACGCCGGCCGCTTCGGCCAGGAATTTCCACGTGCGGTGGAACGGGCTCGTCTGCTCATCGAAGCGGCTGTAGATCAACTCCTCCGTCCGGTAGTAGGTGCGTATGCGATCCGGATCTGCCTGGACCGCGTGCAGCAGTGTGTCCCGGCCTTCGCTCGTCAGGTAATGCCAGCCCTTGGCACCATCAAACCGATAGAACTCCGTATTCATCGGGCGACCGGTGCGTGGTGTGTTGTGCCCCTCGACCCAAAGCAAATCCGCCAAGTCCGGCGAGAATTCTCCATGGACGCGCTCGAGCGCGTGCGCAACCGCGGCGCTACGCGTCGCGTACAGCGACTCGATGAATTCCGGATCAATCGGATCCTTCGGATCCGGCCACGCCTTGGGGACGACGTTGATGCCCAGCCACACGAGATTGATGCCAGTCAGTTCGTCGAGCTGCTCCTCGCCCTTCCTAACAACCTCCTGAATGCGATCGATGTCGGTCCGATCGATTCCGTATTCAGGGCCGCGAGGTGCATCCGGCAGCGCGCCCGCAATCTGCTCGATCGCCTGGTACAGCGTCCATTTAGCCATGAGTGACCTCCCCGTCGTTAGCACGCGGATAGTTCATTGCAATCTGGTGCTGCACGCAAAGATGAAGCATCTCGCGAGTGTGAGTCGGCACCGTCGGCAACTCCTGGTTGGCGACCGTCAGGATGGCGGCTGCGGCCTCCAAGGCATCGTCAAGAGCGACTGAGACACGCTGAGGCGTCACGCCCCATGCCTCGAACTCGCTCGCATCGACAAAGAATGGCTCTTCGGGATTGTCACCGACGTCATCCGCAAGCCAGAAGCGCAGCGCTCCGACGTCCTCGCCGGCGATGTTCGAGTCACCCGACAGCATCTCCGGGAAATGCGTGACAAAGCGTGCCCAGAACGCGTCCGCCGCGTCGTGTGAGACGCGATCGAAGTCCAACCAAAGCCAATCGCGTTCGAAACGGTTCAATTGCGGCGGGTTAACGAGCTTCTCCGGGTAGCAACTGCTCATCGTCTTGCCATCGCCGTCGTACAGCGTCAGGATCGCGCGGTTGGACCCGTCGTTCACCAGGGCGTAGCGAACGGCGCCCGGGAAATCCCGCTCGATAACGGCGCCATCTTCGCGCAACGTCAGCCTGATGCCCACGATGCCTGAGTTGGTCGCGGTCGTCGTCGAGTCCTTGGAATGCTCCGTCATGGTCGGTCTCCTTTCTTTCAGCCAAGCATGCCAGGTGCGTCCCCTGACGAATCACCCGTTTCGCGCTCTTGGGATACCTCCACGGCAAATCCCCCGTCGAGCTGAGTCTCAGCAAACTGGATCAGTGCGTCGCGCGTGACCATGTCGCCGTGAGCTTCATGCGTCAGATCGAACACCCCCTCGACCACGAGGTGCGCTGTGCCCTCGCCCGGATCGACGTCCGCAAAGCGTGACAGGATCTGCTCATCGCTCGGTTCGTCGACTTGGAAAAACGCGACTGTCCGGGTGCCCGGCACCATCTCATGTCCGACCATGGCCACCCACAAGCGCGGCGCACCGTCGATATTTCGCGGTGGAATCAGGGCTGCGGGATGCAGGCCTGTGGTCAGCACTGCCTGTACCCTCTCCTGAATCGCGGCCCATGCACGCGACGAGAGATCGTCCGCGGAGACGTCATCTTCGTCGCTGGCGGATGTTTCAAGTCCATACTCGATGGCGCGCATGACCGAACCGGTCATCGCAGGTGATGTCTGTGCCTGCAGCGCCGCGGCCAGGCCAGCCTGGCGCTCGTGCAATTGCCGATTTTCCATCTGAAGCCGCATGATCAGTCCATCAGCCTCTTCAGCGATCGACGGCACGGCGGCGTCCCCGTCGAAAGTCGTGGAATCAGTCAGGCGTTCACGAATCGAAGCAATGTCGTCAGCGCTGACAGCAGGAACCTCAGGCAGAATGCGGCGCGGCAAATCCTCGCCGGAACGAGAAGATTGCGTCATGGCTTTCTCCTTCAATTCGCGTTGGGCGCTTCGCCCTCGGCCGGCTTGATGTCGACATACGTCAGCCAGCGCTCGGAGGACGGCATCTTCTCGAGGACCTCGAGAATCCTGGAATACCCACCCGATTCATGATCGATGTGTGTGCCATTGAGAATGGCAGCCTGCAGGTAAAGCAGATCCACCAGCACATCAGTGCCATAGTGATCGCCGATCTGACCGAAACCATCGAAGCTGTCGTACAGCTCGCTCGCGAATACACGAGCGGCTTCCGGGCCATCGGCACGCCGCGCTTCATTCTGGTCGCGTCTCGCCACTTCCGTTTCGACTTCCCGCGCGCCCTCGCGCGAGGCGTAGGCCAGCAGATCCACGGCCAGCCCTTTGCGAATTGCGTTGTGCAGTGCCACCTCGCCTTCCTTTAGCGCATCGCCGACAGGCTCGAAGACACGATCCAAGGCCGCATTCAGCATCACCAGCACTTGAGCATCGACATCCGTCAGGCCGTACTCGATCGGCGTGGCGCTGAATCGCCCGCAGGCGCTCATATACGGATCGACGATGACCGTGTCCTGCGACGTCACCGCGAATCGCACGGCGGCTTCAGCGTCTTCGACGATGTGGAGACGCGCAGCAAGGCCCGCCGACACTGGCGGCAGGTCCTGCGGCCCCCGGGGACTCTTCAGATCACGGAACGCCGCAACCACCGCTTCATCCGCCTTCAGACGATCATCAAACGTAACGAGATGATCGCGCACGATACCTTGCAACTTGTCGACGGCACCGACCAGTGCGTCCCGCCATCCGGGCAGTACGGACCGAATGAACGTGGCTGTCGACGGCATTGTCTCCAGGTAATGCCCGCTTCGGAAATTCTTGTTGTCGACCAGCAAATTTTCGAGCGTCAACTTCAGTCGCTCGAATTCACTGTCGATCGCTTCGGGGAGCGTAACCTCGCGACGCTCACGGTGTGTCGGGTCGGTGCTGTTGGCGCGCTCGCCGCTGATTTCGCTCATGGTGTACTCCTGGCGGATTGGGTGTCTGGCTGCGGGTCTTTAACCATCGCCCTTATGGCCGCGGTGCCGAGACCGCATCGTCGTCAGCCGAGTCGTCTGCGTCGCCAGATGCGTCCGGCCCCGCACGCCGGACCACACCGTTGATCTCAACCTGACGAATCCCTTCGAGACCATCGATCAATCCCGCTCGGATAATCTGGGACTCGCGCTCCCGCCCGACGATCGTTCCGTAGAGTTTGAAGGTCAGTGCATCCGCGATTCCCTTCAAATGGGCTTCTCGGAGCACCTCGGGCAACGGGATGACGCGCGAAAGTGGCGTTTCGGCGTGCGCTTGATGAAGCGCGTTTGGCGAGACCGTCACGAGTTCCTCGAGAGCGAATCTGTGCCGGACGACGAGGCGCGACGCACTCCGCAGCTCCACGTCGTCGCCGGGCGCCATGACGACGTTGGCGAAATCGCCGCGACCGCGGATCACCGAATTGAATTGGTCGGCCACTTCGGCCAAGCCAGACGCGACACGATGGCCATTGACCCAGATGGTGTTCGGCGCGTCCGGCGCGAACGAGAAGCGAGCCTTCGCATGCTCTGCTACCGCGTCGAGCTGCGCGTCCGTCATCGTGATACCGAGGATCAGTGCCGAGGCGCGCACGTGCCGCATGGCATTGTCACCGTCGATACGGTAGCCCAGCGCATCTGCGCGCTTGATGGCGTCCGACAAGACCTTGAAGCTGCGATGCGCTGTCACGGCGTCATGCACATCCCACCCGAACCTCCCACCGAGTTCATTCGCATACTGCATGGCCAGCGCGAAGGAACCATGCTGCCCAACCACGTATTCGATCTCTTCGCCCTCACCATCTTCAGCGAGTCGCTTTCCTCGTACCACGACCGTGAATGCATCGGGTTCACGCAAGGCATCCCACTCGCGAGCCGATTGAATCTCGACGGTCTCGAACCGATCGGGGCGCGCGCCTACGACTTCTTCGGCGAAACGCGAATCGAGGTTCGCCAGAAACGCGGCGCGTGACTGCAGTTCTTCAAGGGTTGGCATGGTCGTGTTTTCCTATGTGCAGGCGCGCTCAGGCGGATGTTGTCCGGACCGCCACCGGCGCAGGCTTAATGCTGCGCACGCGGGCCGTCACTCACGCTCCGATCGGCAGGCTCGGATTCAGCAGGTGAACTCGGGGCGTCGTCGAAGGCGCAGGTCTGCGCGATCTGATTCATGAGCGCCTGCCGCTCGCTGTTGCCGAATGACTGCAGGTAGGCTGCGTGACGCTCGGGCGTCCAGCTATCTGGCCGCCGACGGCCGGCATAGAAATCGACGGCGAAGCGCAGCTTCGCGCCAATGTCGGGAAATTCCTTTGACTCGCTCCAATTATGGAGGTCATGGCGATAGGCATAGGAGAGCCCGTTGGCCCATTCGACCACGACGTTGACCTTCTCGTAGCTGCCCGGCGCCGGGCCGCCGCGGCCCCCGATATAGGTCTCCCCCTGACGGGCCCACGTATACAGCACGTGATTCGCGCTTTTGAAGGAGCGCGACTCCCAACGACCAAGCATCTCTCCTTCTCGCTGAAGCAAAATCTTGACGACCGGTGAGACGTCGAGAGGGTTCGTTTCCCCTGCGCCGGCACCGGCGCCAGAACTGTCCGGCATTGCATTCGAATGGAGCGCGTGCATGGGGGGCCTCCGACGGCCATCCGGGAATTACGCAATATTAAATCACATAGTATTTTATATTGCACGAGAACGGTGAGCGCATGAACTTCTGGGCCCCTATCACGTGACAGTGACGCTTTGGATGGCCGCTGGCGCGCGGCTGTGTTGGGTGGACTGGGATGATGGAGAGGGGTTGCTAACCACCCTGCCCACGCCGAACGTCGAACGTACCAGTTGGCACTTGGAACAGCGCCTTCATCCTCTCTGTCACTGGGCTGCTCTCGGAAGCCGGCAACTGCTCGAGCAGGGCGCGCTCACGCGCAACGGCCGCCTGGTTCTGCGCGCACGCTGGAGTAGCTAAGGCATCCTCGGCGTGATTTCGTGTGGAACCGCCAGGCACCGCAGCGTTCGCCGGAAGCGCTGAAACGGCTGCGAGCACCGCACTGAGCAGCATCCTGCAGGCCAGATGCCTGCTGTTTGAAGCGACCGAACGAACCCATGCCCAGCAAGGGTTTCGCCCCTCACTATTCACAGAAAATGTGGATAACTTTTTCGTTGCGTCCGCCAAATGTACGCAGCAAAGCGCGCGCCTCATCCTTTGAGCAGAAATGGTTGGCACTTACGCCGCTCCCGCGATGGGACCGGGATCCGACACGGTGTTGCCGGCGGGCAACTTCGCCGGCCGCGGTTTTCCGCCCTTTAGCAGCCCGGGCTTTCTACCCGGTTTGCGTCGCGCGCCCGACCCGGGCAGCGCGCGCTCACGCGCTTGCGCACGTATTTCGCGCTGCTGTTCAAGCGGCATCAGGTCGAAGGTCATGCGCGCCTCCTTCCACTTATTGAACTTGTCGCGCGGCCATCGCAAGGATCGCCCGGCACGATAGGCCGGCGGCACAGAGGTTAGCCCGCTCAGGTAATCCGCCTCAGTCAACTCTTGGCGTCGATAGCGCCAGAGTGCGTTGCGTATCGAATAGGTTGACATGCCGAGGAACTCGGCAATCTCCTCGATCGTATAGTCGAGCACCGGACTCTTCTTACTCTTGGCCTTGGGCATCTCCGCCACTCCCGATTTGTGTGGTGCCGCTTGTTTGCACGCGTTATCTTCTCCGTCGAGATGTCAGTCCGACGGCATCAGCACGATCGTCCGCAGATTGGTCACGATCTGGTGCTTGGCCGGATCGACCCTCAACAGCGTCTCGCCCGACGGGAATTTCGCGCCAACGGAAATCGTCAGCCCGCTTTGCATTCTCACGGCCCCGCGCGACAGGTCGGCAACCTGTGCCTGCCGTTGAGAAACCGCCTCCACATGGGAAGAATCCGCGTCGCGTGTCGGTTGCGGAACCCGCGCGACAGTGGCTGCCGTCGGCGGTGTTGGCGCACGATCCCGCGCGCGTGCCGGTGCGTTCGCGTTCGCGTTCGCGGGATCGTGGCGAGTTTCGATCTCGCCTTCGGCCGTCGCCGAAACCGCTTCCCTGGTCACCGGCTTTGCAGTCGGCGCAAGCAATGGCCGCGCTTTCACAACACGCTGTTTGTCGGCCTTTTCAGCGGCCTCTACCGGCGCCACCGCCACCCGCCCCGACGCTACGGATTTTGGTCCGGAGACTGGAGCAACAACGGACGTGGCACGTGTGATAGCGAGTGCAACAGCCGGAGTAACAACACGTGCGACTGGGGTCGGGGCGATCACTACTCCCGTCAACGACGGTGCAACTGGCGGCGAGATATGCGCTTGAGCGGGCGGCATCGGCTGATCCGGCCGGGAGACAGGGGCAGGCGGCAATGGCGGCGTCACCGACGGCTTCACTGGTAACGATTTGAACGCCAAGCGCTGCGCGTCGAGCGCGGCGCGCTCGACATTCAGCTGTGCGCTGAGTGACATTTGAAGGGCAACCAGAGCACGATCATGCCGCGCGATCAGCGCTCGACCAAGGCCCAAACCCGCAAGGCCGAGTCCCACAACAAGCGCGAGTCCGCGCACGATGCGCGCGCGCGTCTGCCTCGCCGTGGGACGGAGGCGTCCGCCTCCGTTGCCTGCACGGTAGGCAGGCGAAGTAGATGCCGAGGGTACGGCAAAGTCGATGGCCATGGTCGCGCTAAGCCGGCATCGTCGTCAAAGGTCCGACTGCACGAACCCGTCGATTCGGGCACCCCGGCCTGAGGTAAAGGTTTCGCAGATCATCTGCCCGCAAACAACCCCGTTATCAGTGATCACCAGATCCCGCGCAATGATGGCCGGACGCTCACCGCCGGACATCTGGCCAATCTCGCCATCGACAATCAGACGACGCGCCGTAATGTTGCCTTTCACGACCCCGCCTCGCCCGACGATGAAAGTCCCGGCCACCTCGATATCGCCTTTCCATTCGCCATAGAACACCAGGCCGCCTTGGTCGATCTTCAGCGTTCCCATGCCGCGCATTCCCGCGGGGATGACCGCACGCACGCCTTCCTTGACGAGATCGAGCGCAACCTGTTCCTTGCCATCCGGATAGCCCTGTACCGCGGCCGCAGCCGACCGGGCTGGCGGTGCTGAGGTGGGGACTGCGGCGGGGGCGGCGGCACCCGCCGCTGATGCCGGTTGATAGGCGGCCGCTCGTGGTTGAGCGACCGTGTGACCTGCAGGCTGCGTCGCAGCAGCAACAGGACCTGTCGGTGATGATGGAACGAGGCGCTGGCGAGCCGCTGCGACCTTCGTCGCCCAGGTTGCGTCCGGATCCCGAGTGGCAAGCAACTCATGAGAGGAAGAAGCCAGGACCCCATGGGACATGCCGGCCCCGACGTCGTCGGGCGCCTTCGACTCGCCCGGCTGAGGAAACACACGATGCAACATCGACATGACGCGCGCGGGCTGTCGCGGCAACTCCTCGGAATCTTCCATGATCCCCGATCCCAAGTTCGAATGTTTCGCGCTCCCCAATCCGCTCATGACCTACCTCCAAATGAAGGCGACAACAGCCGCCCCGCTGCCGAAGCCTACGACGCCCCAAACCGCGTGCCGCAGCAGGCGAAGCAGACGCACGCGCCGCAACTCCTGCTTGGTCGTCCAGATCCGGCCATCGGACGCGAGTCGCCCCCGGACAATCGATGCGTCCGGCAAGGCCATGTCGACCGATGTCTGGTTCGCGGGCGCGACCCAGGCTTGCGCATCACCATGAATCAGCACGGCCATTTCTTCGGGGCTCATCGAAAATCTCGCGTAATCGCTGTCGTTCGCCTGTTCGACAAATAGGCAAGCACACTTGAACCGAATTCACCATGCATCATAACGCATCACAATGCATATGTTGCTCGCAATGTCTCATTACGTTGCATTTCACCCGACGTCAAACTGGCGTTCGTCCCGCGTCCCGATCGGCGTACGCTCACCCTCGCCAGAACCGCAGCGCCCCCTTCGAATTGAGCAGCCCTCCCGAATCGAGGTGCGTGAAATGCTTGGCCTGGTAGAAGCCCACACCGCCCCCGCCGAGCCACAGACCGAAGCGGGAGACCGCCTCAGCCGACACCCCTTCGATCCGGATATCGGCCGCCCGCCCATGGGTGTGAAAGCTGTTTCGCACCGCCCCCTCGGTACGCCGATTGATCTCGGGCGTGCGATAGCCGCTGTCAAGTATCAACGGACGCGGGATACCAAAGCCCTCCAGCCAACCTTGTGCACCCCTAAGGATGTCAAACAGGACGAGATCCATCTGTACGGCCTGCGTGACGGGATTGGCAGGCCGGTCACAGAAAAATCGGCACAACCTCACGTAGCCGTCAACGTGCAGCCGGCCGTCGTACCAGTAGACCTCCCGTATCGTCTCACCAGTGCGATTTCGCTCAAGGGTCAGTTCACGCGGCAGGCTCCAGAAATCCGTCGACTGCGTGCGACCGAGGCGCGCCGTAAGCAACACCGGCAACACCGCCCCCGCCTTCAGCAAGCGACGACGGCCGGCATCGACCGTCGCCTGAACATCCATGACTGCCGGATTTCCCAGTAACGCGGACAGCCTGTCCATCAAGCCGCCCCCGCCGTCCGCGATACCGAGAAGTCGAATGACACGGTGCTCGCGCCGGCGCCGGCCAGTCCTTGCAGACGCGCGGCACGACCAATGCCGAGCGTCTGGATCAGCATCAGGGGTTCCGACTCGGTTTCACGCGGGACGTCGTACGGATGCGCGATCGTGACGGCGAGGGCCGCTGCCTCGATCCAGCGGACCTGCTCATGCGCCTTGATCACGTCCAGATAGGCGTGCTCCGTCCGAGTGTGTGCACCGGCCGCATCGCCGCCGCTCCAGGTCCAGCGTGCCTCCGAATTCAGCGCACCGCGCACTGCCGCGCGCCACGCCTCACTGCCAAACAGCGGCAAGCAGCGAGCCTCGACGACGTCGCGATGCGCGAGTGCGTCCGCATGCATGCGACGCAGGTTTTGCCAGACCGTCGTAGCGTACGCGCGCCGCAGCGCGCGCCACGCCCGCAGAAAGCGACTGCACGGATCGACGTCAACGGACGCAGTATTCCCGATCATGTTCCGCGCTTCCTGACCGGCGGTCAGACACCGGGTCATCAGGTCGGAGCCGAACAAGACCTGCTGCAACCACGCCATTCCCTGGGAAATACTCTCCTGCCACACCTTGACGCGCGCCTCGCCGGCGGCCAGCAAGGCGGCATCATCGATCTCCACGCGAAAAACTGCATCAGTTCCGCGCGCCTCGACACTCAGCATCAGTCCATCCGCACGCAGGACCGATTCGGCGGCCGAGGCGTAACTCGCAGTCATCGCCTCGAGCCATGCCTCGACCCGAACTGCAGGATGGTCTGCGTCCTCGCCGGCGTCGCGCCATTCAGCCGTCGTGTAAGGCGCAAGGCCCGCACGCCAGCGCAAACGGGTTTCGTTTAGCGATTGCGTCGAGATGGTGTGGGTCATGATGTCTTCCTTCGTCGCTTGTCGTGAGTGCGAGTGGTTGCGAATGTTCGCGTGGTCTACCCGTGCTGAGCATCCTCGGTCAGCGGCCCATATCGATCGGCGGGCGCAACCATCGCCGCTTCTGCTCGGCCAGTTTCGCAAGCAGGCGCGCGAGTGAGCGGTCGAACGGGCCAGTCGCTTCCACGATCATCCACGTCAGCGTGACGACAGTGAGATACAGCAACCACAGCAGCCCAGCCGCCCGATGTGCCATCTCGTCGATCGACGCATGCGTCCAACCCATCAACTTGCAAGGCGCAGACGCACGCGGCAGTGCTCCAGCGCCGTCAGATGCAGCCGATTCGGATGCTGCATCCATGCAGGTATAGACGGACAGCGTTCCCGCCGGCGCGGGCCGTTGAGACGCATCCGCGGCAAGCTCAAGTACTTGAGTGGGAATCGTCTGAAACGAAAATCCGCTGTACACGGCCAATGCGAGGCAACAGACCACGCTCGGCACAACGAAGGCGACGATGAATACCCACTTCACCCAGAACTCGACGTGACATACGAATTGCCAGGCCAACCACACCTTCTCGCGTTGGTGACGAATGCGTGACCAGCGAGATCCTAGGCGAGACGCCCTGGATGCCTCACCAGATTGAGACGCTTGACGAACGTGCAAGCGCTTCAGGACCCATTCCTTGAACCGGGCGCGATCGATTATCATTTTCCTTCCTCGCATGTCCGCCTCACTCATCCCCGCATATCTTCAGCGAGGTCGGTGAACCACTTCATCACATCGTCCTCGGTCATCTTTTGCGATGCGTCGTCCTGCACGGCCGTCTGCGGTGGCGTTACCTGAATGGCAATCTCGGCCTCAAGTGTGGCCAACGACACATCCGGCTCTGCCTGGTTCATCAGGTCATCCAGACGACGGACACGATCCACAACCGCATCACTCATGCCGATCATGCGCCCCTGATCGTCGACCGGAATATCGACTTTGCCCTCGGCATTGACCGGAATCTCTATTGGTTCGCGACGCTCGGCCGGCACAGGACCCGGTACGGTCGGCAACGCCTTTGTCGCAGTTGCTGCAGTTGCTTTTTCGGCCTCGCCCTGCGTGCCGGCGCCTGCCGGCGCAGGCGCCGGGCCGAGCAGGCGCTTGAAGGCCCAGCCGAGTGCATCATTCCACTCGGGGCTCATCGATGTGCTGCCCGCGCTGGTCGTACTGCCAGCCGCATCGCGCAGCGGCGCCGGTGATGCTGGCTCGGCCGAATCAGTCACCGCCGCCGTGGGCGACGGGTTGACGAATGGCAGCCCGATTTCCGGGAGATCCATCTCCGGCAGACGCAACGGAGCGTGGCTGTGGCTTGCCACGCCGTCGATACTCGGTTCGGCAGTCGACTGCCTGGTGGACGGATCATCGGCGCTGCGTTTGCCCACCGCACCCGGGGCCGCTGGCGCAAACACAGGAGGCTGTGCCGCTGTCGTCGGACTCACGTCGAAAGCGCCGAAACCTGGAAATGGGTTGAATCCAGACGCTGGCTCGCTGGCGCCCCCCGCCGGTTCGAGGTCGAACCCGGCAATTCCCGATCCGCGCGACTCCCCGTCCTTGCTCGTCGGCGATTCTGTTGACGCGTCCTTTGCTGGGGAACTCGAGGACTCGGCCGCCTTGGGCTCTACCGCAACTGGCACAACATCCGGTAGATGGAACGGCAAGGCGGCGGACGGCGCATCTTCCGCTTCCAATCGAGCCTCCACCTTCGCCGCCCCGACATCCGGAGCCGATTCATCAACCGGTTCAGGCCCAGCGATGCGCGCCTCGGCTTCTTGCGTGGCGCGGCCGAACGGCAAGTCATCCCAGACCGCCGGTTGCTCGTCAGCCTTCGCGCCGATCTTTTCCGGCACGGCCGGCACACCCAGATTTAGCCCCGGCAGCAAGTCCAGACTGTCGAGCAAGCTGCCCGAACGCGGCGCAGCCGTCGCCGCGCCATGTGCGATCTCCTGCTCGAGAATATCGACAATCGGCTTTGCGTCCTTACGCTGAAACGGCAGGGCATCGCCGCCGGCCCCTACGCCCGTGGCGGCTTCGATTGGATCAACAACGCCGTCCACGATCCCGCCGGCGGTCTCCACAACGACGTCGGACTGGTCCTCAGGCTTTTCCGTGCCCGGATCGCGCGCGGACGCCTGTCGTTTCTTCATGATTTCCGCTCGCGCGACCATGTAGAGCACGATGCCGCGCTCTTCGGCCGACATGCCGGAAGGCAGCGTGTGGGCCACGTTGCCGAGGTGATTCAACAACGCGTCCGGCTGCGACGGATAGTCGACCGAGGTCTCGCCGCGCAACATGGCCATCAGCCGCTTGCCCTTCTCGACCGGGTCCGCCGCGACGTCGAGCGGATCGGAATAACGGTCGATAGCTTCTTGCGAAGGGGGGGGAACCTGAAGGAAACGATTGAGACGAAACGTCTTGTTCTTCGCGAGTGCATCCCCGATGTAGAGGCTTCTCAGATGGATACGCTCACCCGCCGAACTCAGGATACCTTCGCCAGCGGTCATGCGCTGCAGATCCTGCAGCTGTACCGGCTCGACGAACTCGATCGCGGCCTCTTCGGTTCGCTCCCATCCACCGCCCTTCTTCATGAATGAACGAACGACGGCAACTGGCACGCGGCCGAGCACTTCCTTCACCAGATTCCATGTCTTCTGCGCATCGTCGATGCGCATGAAGAACTTCGAGACCTGGTTACCCATCATCGCGCCGGCCTCCGCCGCGCGTGAACCTTCTGTTAGTTTTTCGAGATCCTGGGCAAGCGCAATCATCGAAAAACCCAAACTTCTGGCTTGCGCGAACATGACCGCGATGCCATCGGCAAAATAATACCCAAGCTCGTCCAGCGCAACGAGATAGGGGTATGGCGCGGCTGTTGCCTTGCTGTCGATCAATTCCTCCCGAGACCCTTCGATATCCGTGCCGAGATTGCGCGCCATCATCACGCGCAGGCAGGCGATCGCCAACTTGCCCAGGTTCTCAGCTTCCTGAGATGACTTTTCCAGCGGGGGGATCAGTGTCACCAGGATCCGGTCGTTCAGCACCACGTCGACCATGTCGATCTCGGGGTAGCGGTGCTTGAAAATGTGCCCGTAGGTATTGGCCAGCAGGCCCAGCGCAGGCTGCATCTGGTTCGCGCGGTAACCGTGCTGCTCGAAAGTCTGCGCGCCCTGATCGTTGCTGGCCGGCGGGCGTCCCATCTGCGGAGCAGCAGGCGCGGAGGGCGCGACCTTGTTGTACTTGCGCAGCAACTTGTCGACTGCATAGCCCGGCAGGCCAGACTCAAGATATGCCTTGATCCCGTCGAAGCCATACGGCCATGCACCCGTCTTCGGATCGCGGCGGTCGTAACCTTCGATATACAGTTGCTCGACCTTGTCGAGTGCGAGGTACTCTAGGAAGGTGTCGATCGACAATTCATAGCTGTCGTGGTCGCGCTTGTAGCACAGCGCGTTCACGATGGCTCGCCAGAAGGCAAGTGCTTTTTCCTGCCACTGCTTGCCTTCCCCCTCCACCTTCGGCATCAGGTTTGCGCCCATCTGGATGATGGTGTCGGCATCCGACGTGCGGAAAGGGTTTAGCGAATTGCTGCGCTTTCGGCGCGAATTCGCGACTTCCTGCGGCGTGCTGCCGCCAAGCAGGAAGTTCAGACACAGAAAGTTGTTCTCAACGCCGAACCGGCGAGCAAGCGTATTTGCGTCGGTCGCCAGTTTGTTATCGGCTTTGCCGTCCGCGATAAAGAACCCGGAGGACCAGCACAGCGCGTTGTAGCAGATCGACTTGAGCGTCTCACTCTTGCCACTGCCGGTTGCACCGAGTACGAGGACGTGCTTGCGCAGGTCGTCATCCGCCAGCCAGATCTCGCGACCCTTGGCCGCAATCGACGAGGACTCCTGATTCCCGAGCAACATGATCCCAGTCGCCTCGACCGGCTTGTTTTCCTTGTCCTTCAACCCGGGCACCATACGCTTGCCCTTGTTCGCCTTGTCCGGTGCGAAGGACCCAGCCGGATAACGCAGAGGCATCACGGCGCGCGTGCGACGATTGATGATGGTTGCCGTCAAGATCGTCACCGCGGTGAGCGGGGTCACGAGCGGCACGACGACGCTGATGAGGCAGGCCACTCCCACGAGGAATACGAAGTTTTCCCGGAATGCCAGCCATTCGGCCAGCTTGACCGTCCACGGGCGCACGTCAAGTATCCGACGTTCAGCCGGTATCTCATGCAGATCTCGTTCGACGACACGGGCTGGCATGGCTTAACGCTCCCGCGAATCCCGAGCTTCCATGCCCGCCGCGGCGGTGGCGCCGTGCCAACCTTGCTCCTCCAGGCAGACGATCGGCTCTAGCGCAAACGGCAACAATGCGAGGCCGGTATAGCGCACAGCCTCAGGATCAACACCGATGCGGCGACTCGCTGCGTGAATCATCTCGGTCAACTCAAGCCAGTCTCCGTGGGGAGCGGTTCGCAGGCCCACCGGTATTTCGCCTGTGTGGATCCACGATCGCACGGAATCCTTCAGTACCCGACCGTCGATCCGGACACCTTGGCACTCACGCAACCAGATGAAGGGAACCAAGATGGCCGAGAGCAAGTTCTCGACGCGCGCACGCGACTTCTCGACGTCCTCCGGCGTGAACACCGCGTTCTTGACCGAGGCCCCTTTCGCCAACGATGGCAAGGGGGCCATGTTCAAGCCAGGCTCGATCAGGCTGAAAAGCAGGCCCGCCAGTTCACGCGGATCGCACTCCGTGTCCAACGCTTGGCGTATGCGGTTCACGCTCCCGGGATTCGGGAGTCCATCTGCGAGACGCGGGGCATTGGCGGTCCGATAGGTCTTTGCAAACGCATCGAATTGCGCAACGTATTGAGAGTCAGCCTGACCGACCTCAACCTTCGGAGAGCTGCGGGACGTATCCATCTTTATGACGTTCTCAGTTGAACAGCGCGCGCAGCGAACCAGCGGTCGCCTCGCCAATGGCAATGCGACCGTTATCAGCCACAAAGGTGGGGGTGTACTGGAATCCCACGCTGCTGAAAAGCTTGGTGTTCTCGCTCACGAGTTGCTTTCCGCTGTCGCAGAGTGCGACCGGCGCCCCGCGCTCTCCCTGAGTCGGAGGCAAGCCTGCGGTCACCTGCTTCCAGGCGGCCGTCTTGTCCTTGGCGCACATGGCTGTCGCGGCCGAAATGTCGGAACCGGGCAGAAACGCCACAGGAATGACAACAGCCGTGACATCCGGCCCAAGCTGCTCGACAGCCTTCTCGACCACACGACAATGCGGGCAATTGGGATCGGAGAAAACGTAGAGCACACGCGCGTGGTCGCTGCCGGCGCCGACCTGGATGCCGTGCGTGACGCGATATTTCTTGAGAAGCGCCAGGCCCTCAGCATCCACCGTCATTTTTTCCATGGCCGCGACCGGATCGATCGGTGCCGCGGCCTGCGACGGTTGGGACGTAGTCGAGCCCGGACTGGAGCCGAGCCCGCCAATCGCCGCATACGACGAACTGTTTCCGGAACCTTGCTGATTCACGCTCGCCACCTGTGCGCCTATCGCCGGCATGGCCGGCGTGGCACTTGAGTGCTGCACGCCGATCGCGCCGACAACTACAAACGTCAGCGTGACGCCAGCAATGACACCCAAGACACCCCAGAAGCGTCCACCACGGTGCCGGCTCCCGGACACGTTGGGCGCGAATCGCTGCGCAACGCGCCGGGGTTCGGCCAAGTCAAGCATGATTCGGCCGACTGCGTCCTGTGCGGCCGATTCACTTTGCAGCGTCACGCGATGCATCTTGTCGGCGTGTTCCAGCACGATCGAATTGCGCGGCGAACCTTCGGGTGCACCCTCCGCGACATCGGTTTTCACATTGAGCGGGTCGCGTTGCACATCTGCAGGGATATGCCACAGCACGGGTCCAGCATCGGTGACCGGGAAGTAGATACTCAGTACTCCCGGTGCGACCGTGCATTGCACGGCCTGCGGGTCCACACGAAACGAATGAAACGGATTGCGCATCGCATCCTCTCCCATGTATCGGTCAATGCCCCGACGACTGGGGGCGGCCCTTATTGGCGCCCCTCGTCCAGAGCCTGTGCAAGTTCGCTCTTGAATTGTTGATCGCGGCGGTTCTCGGCCGCGACTTCCTGCGCCTTCATCGTGGTATCGAAGGCCGTATCCGGCGGAGGTGCCGCTCCAGGCACCTCGCCCGCCTCAACGTTGTAGGCCGGGTTGTGAATCTTCCAGAGGTCGGGGTTGTTCCAGATTCGGTCTTCCCCGTCTGGATCGCGTCGCCCGAGCCAACCCTCGAACTCGAGACGCAAACTCTCAATCGCGTCCTCGATGTAAGGCGCGCCTGGATCGAGTGGATTGCCGGACGGATCCGGCCCCTTCGGAATGCGGCCCTGCCGGTAGCAATCACGCTCGAATGCGTGAAGATTGAAGGCTGCAGCAGCCTCAGGATGCGGGACGAAACGGCGCACACAATCGAGCGCGAAGAATTTGTAGCGGTCCATCGGGCGCAGCCAGCGGAAATGCGAAGTGTTGACTTTTCCCCATCGCTTAGCACGCCTGAAAAGCTCGAAAAGATACGTGTTTTCGTAGTGGTGGACGCGAAACAGGGCATGCGCCTCGGGTTGCATGCGGTATTTCTGGAAGAGCGACGTCGCCAACGCCAGGTTGGCCGTCCCATGTGGCGTACCGAAGGCCGAGTAGTTCAGCGTATCGATTAGTTCGCGCGCTTCCTGGCGCCCGGCCTCACCGCCGAACGCGAACGCTGTGAGGATCGTGTAGATCGCCTTGCCGGCCGGCGTCATGCTGTCGGCAAAGCACACCGATTTCGGATCTCGGCCCTTGATCGCCTGTAGGTCCACGATACGCGGACCCAGCGTCTTCAGGTAATAGCGTCTCGCGCGCTCGGGCACCACGGCGTTGTCGCGCGCAAGGCGCTCTTCCTTGACGATCTCCTCGGGCCACATTGGTGACCGCCATTTCGGCTCGGTGCTGTTGACGAGATTCAGCTTCGCAACTGGCGCCACGCCGCTGAACGTCTTCATGATCTCGAGCATCAAGTCATCGCCCTTGAAGCGACGCTTGAAGTCAACACGTGGCCCGAAGCTGACAAGGCCCACGACAAGGAATGCCGGGAAGAACAACAGGATCGAATACGGACGGTAAGCCTCGGATGACAGACGCATCCACTGCACGAATGTCGTCTTGCTACCGGCCGCGTAGAACGCTGCGTATTCCGTCTCCAGCCGCGTGTTGTAGTCGCGCACGAGATCGAGCGGCGCCCAGTTCCAGAGGGCCCCCATATAGTGATAGAGGATGGTGCCGCCGTGCACGATCTGCAGCTCGTTGCCCGTCCACAACAGGAATACCATGCCCAGCAGGATCGCCAAGGCGGCGCCGACGAGCATCCACGGACTTTCACTCTGCTGGTTACCTTGTGCCATATCGAGTCCCGGCTACCGTCATGTAACGCACCTCAGAAGCGCCCAGTCTGGACAATGTTCGTATACGCGCGCCAGACTCGCGCAACGTAGTCCATCAGGTGAGACGGGGTACGCGAGTGGTATCGTCCTATGCCACACCAGACATCTCCCCCGCACGCATTGGTTTCCACCCGCACGATGTAGGCTGTCGCCCGAATGGCTTGGCACGGGTTATCGTGCACCGCCTCCGGCCGTACGCCGTATTCGCGCCACAACTTCGGCAACCACGCCCGGTCGTTGATCATCGTGATGCCGAGGTCAATCGATCCATTCCGATTCACGTGGCTCAAGGCACGGCCGCCACTCTCTACCTTGATAATTGCGAGCAGCATCTCGGGAGGTACCTGGTAGTCAGCCGCCGACTCCATGACACACGTGGCGGGCACAGTCGGCGGAAGATCTATCGCGAACGCCATGCGAACCACTCCTTAAACAGGTCCGGACGCGCGATGAAGTCACGCCAGGTGAGAATCCGGCGTTCGCGTATCTGGAAAAGATAAAAGGCGTTGCGCAGCGCGACGACCGCGAAAGTCACCGCGACCATGAGGTCCGTTGCTGAGAACAGCCAGCTACGCATCACAAAGGTCAGTGCTCCACCGATCAGGGATACGGCGGTCGCCACCACCGCTACACGGCGCACAAACTCGAAATACGCAGCGCGCTCCGCGAGCTTTTCCTCCGTGAGACCCAGTTCACGGCAATACCACGTGAAACGTTCGTCGACGGCCACTGGCTTGTCGGTGCGCTTCGCCAGATCGTCGGTTTCCCGGCGGCTCTCGCTGTTAGCGGCTGCCTGCCACCGCGTCAGCGCTCGGCCGATACGGCCCACGCTGTCCCAGGAACGCGCATAGGGCAGGAAGAGCATTCGCGCGGTGCCGCGGATGATGCCGCGCTTGCGCGGCGCCTCCGCTCCCGGATTCCGACGTGTCTGGTCATCCTTTGCGTCGTTCATCGCGTCCTCTCACTGTGCCCCGCCACCTTGCTGCCCGCCCTGCGCACCCGCATGTGTTCCGTTTCGCTCGGCCTGCAACGCCGCAATCAGGCGATCGAGTGCTTCCGGCTGAAACAGGTCGGCGACCTCTTTCGCTCGAGCGAGGTACTTCAGGCGATCCCTCAGTGCCGGCATGAATGCATCGATATATGCCGGGTCGAGCGCATTGATCGCCTCCGCCATTTCCAGCAATTCATTGCCCGACAGGTGTTCGCTCAGTTCTGCATCGATCTCCGTCAGGTAATCCTTGATCCTGGGCTTCGGAATTCGCGCGATCAGGCTCACCACGCCCGACACCATCTGGCCGCGCGTCGGCGCGAAGAGTCCTCGGACCTTTTCGTAGAGAAACAGGGCAAGACGCGTTCGGTACATGAACAAGCAATGTGTCGTGATGTCGGGGTTGGTAAGTCAGGTCGTGCGGCAACTCGCACACGTGCAACAGAACATAACACCAGCCATTTTTAGCCGCAATATATCATCATGCATTTTTTGTATTGCGCATCCCGGGATCGTGGTGCTGGAGGCCTCCGGCCCGACAAGACATCACTGCACCAGCCCGCAGCCGCGTTCCCGCGACCAAGTTCACCAATGCCTGCCGACATCGCGGGCAATCGCTCGATTTGCACGTGCAAACCTCCTCGACGCATATCTAGCCGCGAGCCAACCACACGCAACGCAATTATTTGTTATAGATATGTTGCATGCGTCTGTTTGCTTGAGCGACACTCCTCACTGCGCACGTGTTTGCACGTGCAAACGCACGGGATCCTGGTTGATTGATGATTTGCGCGCGCAAACGATCGGCGTCTTAGCGATGGTCAATAGCCGAAAACCGCGACTCAGCCGGATTCACCCAGCCATTACCAAGGGCCGACGCATGGAACCGAACCAGACGACCAATCAATCGACTGCCGTGACGATCACCCCGTCGATCACCGCGATGACGCCCGCTATCAGCTCGTCAACCACGCCAGCCGCCCCTCTCACCGTGGCGGAGGACACGCGAATCATTCTGGTGACGAGCCGCAAAGGCGGCACTGGCAAAACCACGCTTTCCATGCACGTCGCGGCAGGTCTGCATCGGCGCGGCAAGCGTGTGTTACTGGTCGACGCGGACCCACAGAGCAGCGCGACTCATTGGGCCGGCCAGCCCGAGAGTGACATCGAGTTCCCGACCATCAATCTGTCCGAGATGGGCGCAGGCATCGCCAAGGAAATCCGCAAGCACGTCAGGAATTACGAATACATCGTCATCGATGGTCGGCCTTCCATCGAACACGATGTGATCGGCGTACTTCTCCTGAGCGCCGACCTGGTCCTGATCCCGCTACGTGCGTCCGCGCTCGATTACCAGGCCACCCTGCAGATGCTCAAGTCTGTCGATGTCGCCCGCGCCATGAACGAAGACCTGAAAGCAGCTCTCGTGCTGAACCAGACCGAGGAACGGCGCATCCTCGCCCGCAGCGTTACTCAGGCGATCGTCGAGCAAGGAATTACTCTGCTCCAGACCCGGGTCGGTCCGCGCGAATGCTTTCCGCACGCATTTTCGTTCGGTTCGACCGTCTACCAGATGAACACGCGTCCCGCGCGTCTTGCTGCCGCAGAAATTGATGGCGTGGTCGACGAGATCACCTCAATGCTGTCCTGACCAAATCCCTTTCGTCAGCCCCACGCCAGACGGAGTCGCCATCATGAGCCATGACAGGAAGCTGTCCAAGATTCACGCTTCGCTCGCCCCGGCGGCCGCACCGCCTGCCGGCGAGAATCTCTCGGCGGTCTCTCGCCTGCAGCGACGCTTGCTGGTCGCTGAAAACGCCGGACGCGCCCTCGAGGAGCAAGGCGAAGGGACAACGTCGGACATGCCGGGCGCGCTCGACACCATCTCGGCGCCGTACCGGGCGTGGTGCGCGGCCAATCGCTACACGCCGGGCCAGGCCATCGACATTCCGCTTGAGTGCGTACGCGACAGCCGTTTCAATCCCCGCCACTTCTATCCGCACAAGCTGCTGGAGCCTCTGATTGCCAACATCGTGGCGATTGGCCAGCAGCAGCCGATCCATGTCGTGCCCGACTACGAGCACCCGGGCGACTTCATTCTGACCGATGGCGGGCGTCGCACGCGTTCGATGCGCGCGCTAAATCGCCCCACGATCCGCGCTCTGGTCGTCGACGTCGCTCTAGGATTGCACACCTACAAGCTCGGCTACGACTTGAACACCCAGCGGAACTCGCAGACTGTATGCGACAACGCGATCAAATGGCGGGCGCTGCTCGACGAAGGCATCTATCTGACTCAGAGGGATCTCGCGGCCGACCTCAAAGTCGACGTGGCCACGGTATCCATGACCCTCAAGATCGGCAACCTGCCCGAACCGATCATGGATGAGATGGTGTTGCACCCCGACACGTTCGGCCCGCGCATGGCCTTCGAGATCAACCGTTACTACGAGCTGAAGGGTCTGCCGAATACGCTGCGGATGCTGCGCAGGATCATCGACGACGGGATCGGCGTGCGCCAGGTCAAAGCGTTCGCCGACGCACCCCACACGGATGCGGAACAGCGTCTGGGGCAGACCGCGCAACGCAACAAGTCCTCGCGCTACAAACAGCGCATCGATGTGACCTTCGCCGACGGCTCGGCCGCAGGCCTGCTCAAGACCTACGGCAACGACCGGATCGATCTGGAATTGTCAGGGCTGCCGCTTGCCAAGCGCGACGAAATCGTGCGCCAAATCACGGCAATCCTCGAACCGCTGTCGACCCTCCAGCCGGAACCTGCACTGGGTGCGGCCGGGCCGGCGGGTGAAGTCGAACGCGTCGAACGCGACATCAGTGACGGCAACGACGGAACCGCCGGCGCTTGACCGTCGGCAATGAGCATCATTGGCTGGGCGTGCTACCCGGCAGCCCATCGGCTCCTCGAGCGCAAAACCCCAACGGAAGCGCAATTGCGCTGACAGGAAACGATCATGCGCATCTTTCTCGATACCGAATTCACGGACCTCTTGACCCCGGACCTGATCAGCATAGCGCTGGTCGCCGAGGACGGCCGCGAGTTCTATGGTGAGCGCAACGACTTCGACGCGCACACCTGCAGTGTCTTTACGCACGAGGTCGTGCTACCGCAACTCGGGCATCTCGGCCAAGCCTATTCGCGCGCCGGTCTCGCGGATGCTGTCCTCGTATGGCTGGACAAGTTTCCTTCCACCCAGGATTCGCCCGGACTTTTCTGCATGGATCACCCGATCGACTGGGGGATGCTGGTCGACCTGCTTGACGGAGCACCGCAGGGATGGCGCGGCGAAGTCACCCCAGGAGTCGACCAGGCGCGCCGGGAGTCGTATTTCAGAGCGCATGGCGGACGGCATCATGCACTGCACGACGCGCGCGCCCTGCGTTCGGCCGCCATCGAATCAAGCGCCCTCCACTTCTGTCGACCCTAACCACCGGCTTGATGGTGAGAATTTTCGGGATTCAATGGTGAGGCAATTCGGGAGAATGCCTGCTTGAGAACCCCAAAAACAAAGGTGTGAGCGCAATGTGTTTCACGCTCACCGCACGCATCGTGACAAAATACGCGGCGCTTGTATTTGCTTAGACGTCGCGAATTTTGGCGAGGCTCGTTGTTTTTTATGAGCGTCGCGTATTTTGTCGCGTCGCACTATAAAACACGTTGCACAAGCTTTTTTCTCTGTTTCATGCAAAAAAGCTTGCGCGCGATGTTTGTGTCAGTCACAATTGGTTCCAATTCATGTCGAGTGACGGAGTTGTATCGTGTCGAATACGCCCAAGCAATACAAAACGCTGGCTGTCGCCCAATTGCTGGGCATTTCGACGGACATTCTCCGTCGTGCCGTGGAAGAATCCGGCATTGAAATCGCCCGTCAAGAAACGGGCCCCAAGACCCGCCTGTTCTCGATCGACAAGATCTTTGACCTGGCGCACTACCGCGCCAAGCGCCGGAACAAGAACAAACTCGAACTCAGCAACAAGCAAGTCGTCGCCACCATCTACGCACCGAAGGGTGGCGTCGGAAAAACGACGCTTGCCGCGAACCTCGGCACGCAGTTCGCACTCATGGGCCTGCGCACCCTCATCATCGACATCGACTTCCAGGCCAACCTCACGCTCGCGTTCGGCTACGATCCCGAGCTGACAATGGAAGAAGCCGCGGCGCAGGGCGTCCCGCCGGAAAGCGTGGTTGAGCATCACTTCGGCAACGTAATTCCCGAGTACCCGATGACTCGCGTCGCTTTGCACGAGGTGATCAAGAAACCGTACGGCGAGTGCGGCCCGCACATCCTGCCGGCCGAACTTGAACTCGATCGCGTCGACGCCGTGCTTACCTATGAGTCGATCCAAGGTCGAAACTCCAGCCTGCCCATCGTGAAACTGATGGCCAATGGTCAGAGCGGCAAGGACTCGTACTTTGATATCTCGGGCTACGACGTCGTGCTGTTCGATGCGCCGCCGGCCAAGAACCGCCTGACGCAGGGCGCCCTGCTCGCCAGCGACTTCGTCATCTCACCTGTCTCGATGGAAAAGTTTTCGACCAAAGCGCTGTCCTACCTGTCGAGCGTGCTCACCCAAATGCAAGAGGATTTCAGCCGGAGTCCCGAGCTGATCATTGTGGGCAATTTCTTCGATGCGGCCCGGGTGCGAGTGCAGAACCAACTCACCACGATCAGCCAGACCTACAAGGACGCCTTGTTGGATCGAGCCATTCGCAAGAATGAGGACTTCCCGCGCGCGCTCGAAAGCGATTACGACCTTCCGCTCACACTCCACAAACCGAGCAGCCCGGCCACCGCCGACCTGCGCGAGTGTGCCGCGGCCCTGCTTCAACGCATGGGGGTGACAGATGGCCAGTAAAAAGTCCGTTTCCGAAGAAGCATTCCTCGCGCGCATGCGCGCGCAGACGGCCGGAGAACCCGGTCCCAATGGCGCTCCGGCCGCTGGCCAAAGTCACGGCATGAAGCTGAATCTGCCGCCGACAGGCGCGAAGCGCACGTCGCTCGAAGAGTTGCTGGAACGGGACGCGGCTCGGGATGGCGCTACGGCGACGCCCTTGAACGGCGACGCGAGCGAAATCAGCGTGCCAACTGGCACTGCCGGTCACGCGCCTGCAGATGCAGCAGATCTCGCGGATGCTGGAGACATTTTCGGCGATTTCGGTGGCCTCATCGACCTCGACCTGATCGAGGCACACCCCTGGAATGCACGCGTTCACCGGGATCCCGCCCGGATACGCGAGATCGCAAGCGACATCGCTGCGACTGGCCAGGAACGCGCCATGTCGATTACGCGCCACCCGACCAAGCCAGGGCACTTCTACATCATCGATGGCGAAACCCGGTATCACTCCCTGCGGCTGCTCAAGCGCACGCGCGGATGGGCCCGCGTCCAAGAGGTCGACCCTGACAACCCGCTCGAGTTCTACCGCGCTTCGTTCAAGCAGACAAACTCGACCGAGCAGATTTCGTCCATCGACCAGGGCATCAAATGGGGGCGACTCGTCGCCGGCCAATTCGCCTCGATTGAACAGATCGCCGAGGCCCTCGAGGTCCATTTCTCGACCGTGTCGCGGATGATCTCGTACAGCAAGTTCCCGGAACCGGTGCTGGAATTCATGCACCGGCACAACGAGAAATTCACCTACTCGGTCGCGGCCGTGATGACGCCGATCATCGACCAGAGGGTGAGTGTCGATGAGATGCTGAGCTTGTGCCAGAAAATCGTCGATGAGGACATCAGCCGCCGCGGTATCGAAGCGTTGCTGAAGTCGACCGGCGCGACTGACGATGGGGCAAAACAGACACGCAAAGTCGCCGTGATAACTCGTCCGGTCAAGGTCGGCCGCCAGCCACTTGGCGGCTTCCGATCTTATGAGAACGGTGCGCTCGAGTTCAAGCTCAAGAGCACAACCGGTCTTGCCCAGCACACGGTCGACGCCCTGTCGGACATTCTCGCGACGACGTCGGACATCCTGTCAGAGACCGGCGGCAACCCGGATCCCTCGCAGGCCAACCTGGTCGACGAGCTGATCGCGCGTCTCCAGGCGATGAAATCTGGCGCACAAAGCTAAGGTACCGGCCTATCGTGTCTGATCGAACCCCATTTACAGACCAGCACAACACGCAACGCGCCGACCTTGTTTGCGCGTCTGCTTGTGTGCCGGATCGCGATCGTCGACAGCATATCGTGACACGCAGGGCAATCGACATGAAGTCGATCATGATCCTTACTGTCACGCGATCACATGCGCAAGTCCGTGCGGACAATCAATTGCAAAGTCGTCTGCGCGACTCGCGTTTCACGTGTCTCACCCCGCCAAAGTTTATTTGCACCGGTGCAAACGGCCACGAGGTCGGTTATCGCGCAGCGCTGTCGCGCGACCACTTTACGCGCTCGCGCGCTGCCTTTGCCCATCAGCGCTCGATGATCGGTCAAGCGCGAAGGACGGCTGCCTCGTTTGCACCGGTGCAAATGAATTCCACCAGCCCGGACGCGCACGCGCACCAACAGCTCAGGACGTTCATCACCAAGCCGTTTGCACCGGTGCAAACGGTGGCGAATGACGATGAAGTTGCATTTGCACCGGTGCAAATGAATTCCACCAGCCCGGACGCGCACGCACACCGACAGCGCAGGACGTTCATCACCAAGCCGTTTGCACCGGTGCAAACGGTGGCGAATGGCGACGAAGTTGCATTTGCACCGGTGCAAATGAATTCCACCGGCCCAGACGTATCCGCCATTTGCACCGGTGCAAATGGCGCACGTCTCCACTTTGGTCGAAATCGCCGGGAATCCGGAAATCCAGGCATCTGGGGCGCATGGCGCGCTTCCGATCCGCGATCCGCGAGACACACGACCAAATCGACAAACACCCAACGACCGGCAGGACAGGGTGGAAAAGGAAAGGGGCTGACAAGATCAGCCCCTTTCCTTTTTGTGATGTCGTCGACTTCAGGAGCCCCGACATGACCTATTGACGAACCAAAAACAAAAGCCAGGTATTGGCGTACCTGGCTTTCGTAGAGCGTTACAGTGACCGGAGAGGTCCCAGGGTTGGCGCCCTGACTTGCTGCAACTCCTTACATCGGCAAGTTTAGGAATCTCCCCGTTCCCTGTCAACGCTTTCCCTAAAAAATTTGAGCGAGAAAGCGTTTATGGGACAGTTCCAGACTGCTACCAGGGAGACGGCTTGCCTGATGGATTGGCATGCCAATTCGAGCACTCCCACTCCCGGACATATCACTCCGGCTGATTCTTTTCCGTCCAGTTTTTCGAGCACGACGGATCACTCAATCTGCAAGACGACGAACCTCGGCGTCGACGCCCTCATCGGCAACGCCGATGCTCAGCCTGACGCCACTCATCCGGCTTTCGATCTGCCTCTCGATCTGTCAGCCAAGCTGACCACGCTCACGGCCTCGCGCGCGACGCAACATCCCTCGGACGCGTCGCATCGCGATAGCGAAGATGCTGACCCGCAAACTCGGATGGCCCCCCTCAGTCCGTTGCCCGGGAAAATCGCGAATGCGCTCGTCGTGGTCTACGAAGGACTTCGTGAATTCAATCTCGTCGAGAACAACCGAAAAGTTCTCGCATGTTTGATTCGATTCGGTGTGAATCTGAATCGTCCGGAAGCCGTCATCTTCATCAAGAAATCCACGATCGCGTCGAAGTTGAACGTGAACGAAGTAACGGTGTATCGGAGCCTCAATGCGCTCGAACAAGCTGGACTGATCGAGCGTGATCCCCAAAAGCGGACGGCCGCCCACCTACAAACAATCGGCTACATCCGACTCACTAAGCTGGCGCTGTCCACGCTCGGCCTGTCGCGCACGTCGAGCCTCTCAGCAAGGCCAGTCACGGACAAGGCCGACGCCGCCCAGACCGAGCAGGCCACGAAATCGGAGCAGGGCCACCAAGCCTCCACCGGACTTGCACCGGTGCAAGACGTAAACAGCGCTTCCTCTCAGTCTTTTTCAAAGAATCATCCGCTTCGCAGCCCGTTTGAAAAAATCGGGGACAAAACCGTTCCCGCTGACCTCGCGTGGCTGCACCACGACAACCAGCTCGCGCTGAGCGGCCTGTTTAAGCTCATGCGCACGGCCCGGGAGAAAGGTGCTCGGCTTTCCGACGTTGTTCGGCATGCAGCTGAGGCTCTGCGGAAGCTGCGTGGTCGCGAGCTTTACGCCTACCTGGCTACGCTCATCAGCCTCCCGATCGACCACGCCACCAAGGCACGTGATAGCCGTGAAGTAGAACAACGCGAGCAAGAGCGGGTTCATATTCGCGACGAACACAATCGGGTCGCTGACGCACTGCAAGCGCTTGCTGGCCGCGGCTATTTGGCCCCGGACGGCCGCGTCTGGACCGTCGAATCCGGCGCGTTCTTCGTGACAGACCGCGGCCGACCGATGGGATCGATACCCTTGGCCGCCGCCTATCCTGTCGCCATCGATGCAGCTCGGGGGATCCTCGACGGGACGTGGCCACGGATGGGCAGCGCCGGCGCGGAGGCGAAACGTGGCATGACGACAGCGACGAACAGCGGCGCCATGAACACCACCACCAGCATTTGCACCGGTGCAAATGAAACCCCTGCGAACGAGAATTGTGCGAAGGAGAGCCGACGCGAAGGCAAATCCGCCAACGACGATCGCAATGACTGCACCGAGATCTCAAGCACGCCAAGCGAGGTCCCAACCGATCGTCAGCACAGCACCGAGATCAGCGCCAGGCAAGCCTCGATCTGGCAGGCGCTTGGCGAATGCGTACGCCACGCTCGCCGGCGGCCCGCGCTGGGCTGATGCGTGCTTGACGGAGATGCGACTGAATGCGACGTCGGGAAAGCGCTTGCGCGAACCGTGTTCGCCGGTCCGCGCGCATTGACCGATGCAGCGCGAAGCCGAGCGATAGGGGAGGGGGAATCTGGCCTTGATGTCGACGGCAACGCGAGGGGACATTTCGATTCCATCGCGCCCCAAATAATGCCGCGGCTACCCAGCGTGAATACGCAAGGGTTGTCGACGGTCGTCGATTAGACGATCGACGGGATTATCGAGATAGCCGACAATTGAAATCGACTCATTTTCGTTTGCACCTGTGGCGCGACAATCTGGATGAGAGACGCGCGACAAACAAGATGAGAATGTCGCGGCGACATTGATGATGCCGATGTTGATTGACGCTGGCAAGCGTGGCGCGTCAATCAGCGCGTCAGTCGCCAGGCTGGCTGTCCTCCTGTCGCGACGACACTCCGACGTTGTGAGGCGTTGCGAAGCTTGCTGGGCGCCCGGGGCCCTGCTGCTTGCGCTGCAGTGCGGTGCGTCGGCGATAACTCTCGACGTTGAGCTCGAAGATGGTCGAGTGATGGACCAAGCGATCGACGGCAGCCAGTGTCATGGCCGGGTCGGGGAAGACCTTGTTCCATTCGCCGAACGGCTGGTTGGCAGTTATGAGAAGGGACCGCCTCTCATACCGGGCGCTGATGAGCTCGAACAGCACCGAGGTCTCGGCCTGATCCTTGGTGACGTACGCCAGATCATCGAGAATCAGCAGGTCGAAACGATCCAGCCGGTTGATTGCTGCTTCGAGAGCCAGTTCGCGGCGCGCGACCTGTAATCGCTGAACAAGGTCGGAGGTGCGGGCGAACATGACCTTCCAGCCCTTCTCGACCAGGCTTAGGCCGATGGCCGACGATAAGTGCGACTTTCCACCGCCGGGAGGTCCCATAAGAATCAGATTGGCGCCGCCGCGCAGCCAGCCGTCTCCGGCGCATAAGGCCGAGACCTGTGCCCGTGGCACCATCGGAACGGCGTCGAAGTCGAAGTTCTCCAGTGTCTTGCCAGGCAACAGCCTGGCCTCCGTGAGATGGCGTTCGATGCGGCGTCGGTCACGCTCGGCAATCTCATGCTCAGCGAGTGCCATCAGCAGGCGCGCAGCAGGCCAGCCTTCCTTGTCGGAGCGCTCGGCGAAGGCTGCCCAGATATGTTTGATGGCGGGTAGCCGCAACTCGCCAAGCAGCAGTGATACGCGGGTAGCGTCGAAGTCGATGCTCATGCCCAGACCTCCGTATCGCAGTTGAGCAGTGCCTCGTAATCGCTCAACGAAGCCAGTTGCACGTGCACCAGCGGCAGGCTCGCCGGATTGGGCGCGAAGCGCGAGCGCAGGACTTCCAGATCAGGCAACTGGTCCTCGGCGAGTAACTGCTCGAGCACCTGCGCCAGTTGCGCCTCGCAGGCGCGCTCGTGGGCAAGGCTTAACAGTTCGACCATGGTCTTGCATGCTGCTCGCGGCGACAGTTGTTCGCACAGGCGATCGAAGGTCAACCGGTAGGCCTCACGCGGGAATAGCTGGTCGCGATAGACAAGGTTCAGCAGTGCCATGGGCTTACGGCGCAGTGCGTGGATGATGTGCCGGTAGTCGATGACGTGACCGTGCTTGCCATTGGCGCCGGCTCGGCCGCGCTGAAGCGTCATCAGGGCCGTGCCGCCAAGAAACAGTTCCAGCCGGTCGTCGTAAAGACGCACGCGCAGCCGGTGCCCGACCAGCCGCGACGGAACGGTATAGAACACCTTGCGCAACGTGAAGCCGCCGGTGGAAGTGACGTACACGCGCGTTTCCTCGTAGTCGCTGGTGCGCGCGTCTGGCAACAGCTGCAGGGACGGCCGCTCGGCTTCAATGCGTTTGCGGTTACGTGCGTTCTGCCGGCTGACGATCTCATCGATGAATCGACGGTAGGTCAAGAGATCGGCGAAGTCGGTGCTGCCACGAAGCAGCAGCGCGTCACGGATTGCGCTCTTGAGATGCCCATGTGGACTCTCGATCGCACCGTTCTCGTGAGCCACACCGCGGTTGTTCCGGGTGGGCTGCATGCCGTAGTGGGCACACAACGCTTCATAGCGCGACGTCAGATCGTCGCGCGCCTCACGATCGAGGTTGCGGAATGCCGCCGACAGGCTGTCGCTGCGGTGCTCATGGGGTGCGCCGCCCAGCGCCCACAGCGCGTTCTGCAGGCCCTCTGCCAACGCGACGTAACTCTCGCCGCCGAGGATGACGTGAGCGTGCTCGAAGCCGGAACAGGCGAGCCGGAAGTGATACAGGCGATGGTCCAGCGCGACACCGGCCACGGTGACGCCCAGACTGTGCATGTCGGTGAAATCGGATAACCCGAGACGGCCGGGCTCATGCACCTGGCGGAAAACGATGTCGCGATCCACGCCGTGCAGGGCGCGCCAGGCACGTATGCGTCGCTCGAGTGTGCGGCGAACGGTGCGCGACAGATCTGGATGACGCCGGAGCATCTCCTCCAGTACCGCCACGGGCCGGATACCAGGCGCGGCCTTAAGCAGCGGTACGATCTCAGTGTCGAAGATCGCGGCCAGCGGATCCGGTCGCCGGCGCTCCCGGGGCTCCTTCTTCTGCGACGGCAGCCGCAGGTCCTGCTCAAGGCGATAGGCCGTTGCAGTGCTGAATCCGGCGCGTGCGGCCGCGATCGACGGTCCGTCCTTACGTCTGTACTTCATATAAAGCCTCATCTGGTGGTCGTTGACGTGTCGTCCGGGCACGGCGGCCTCCCATCACATGGAAGGCTCGTTCATACCCGATCCACCACGACCACCGACGAAGCCCGACCTCGAAGAGGGGCAACCCGGCGCAGCTGGGGCGGCAGCGGTTCCGGGCTACGCCCGTCTCCGCTGCCGCCCCAGCCAGATTCTCATCCTGATTGACGCGCTGTTCTCATCTTGAATGACGCGCAGCATGCACCGGTATCCGATGGCACTACTCTGCGACCCGCCGACCGACCCTGACGCATCTTGGGCGTATGCAGCACTCGGCCGAGCACTCTACATCGCTTGCGAGTTCGAGAGCGACTGCCGATCGCTCGCATGGGTCTTCAAAGTGAGAGAGCCGCAGCCGACTGACCAGTCAGATGATCAGTTCCTCGAAGCCGTGGGGAAAGTGGTTCTCGGCCGGCTCCTCGACTTGAACAAACTCATCGCGCGGCGCGCAAAGCTGCCCGAGGACTACGCGGCAATGCTGCATGCTGCACGAGATGCTCGGAACTATGTGGCGCATGAAGCCGTGGATGATCTGAATCGCTTAACCAAAGTGCCAAACGGTATTGCCCGATGGCGCGAGGTCATGGCCGCTAAACTGCAAGACATTGCGCTTGGGCAAGTGATCGTCACGGTGCTCATCTCGCATAACTCTGCTGAGGGAACGCCGACTGCAGAGGCCATCGATGCCTACCCCAGGAAGATCGAGGCGTGGGCACTAGGCGGTGACCTCTGACTTTGATTTCCACAGCGTGTGAAACATTCGGGAAAATATCCGCGATCCCGCCATATCCGCGAAAAGCCTTATATGGCAAGGCATACAGAGAATTCATATCCATTGATAAGCGGAATGTTTCACGGAATTCCGGGCGAAATGAGGCCCAAACCTCAGGAAAACGGACCATCACATGGGCTCGGTAGAGATTTGGCCAATCAGTCTCGTAAGTGTGTCAATTGATACGGTAAATGTTGTATTGAATACGTACTGTTTGATACACGCATCGCTCAGATCAGCCACCGGAGGCAGGCGCCAAGGTAGCCAATGCCCGGCTCAGACGGCCCACCTCGTCCTCGTCGGACTCGGTCGATGCCGTATCCGACTCGATGCCGCGCAGCATTGCCTCCAGCGAATCGAGCATGGCGATGTCGGCCGGAGAGGGCAGCGGGGTGATTGGCAAAGCGCCTGCTCTTGCTTGTCCTGCACCTGCATCCACTGGAGCTTCGGGATGCGACTCAACTTGCGACTCGAGCAGCGACTCCAGCAGCTTCAGCAACGGATGGACGGTGGATGGCCAGCCCTCCGGATCGTCGCCGTAGCATCGCTGCAGGTGTGCAACGAGTACCGGCACGACATCAACTGCCCGCTGCGGCTGGCGAGCGCATGCTTCGGCCAGCCGAGCATACGGTTCAGCTAGATTCGCTTCTGGCAATCTCGCGCTGCTCGCAGTCATGCCGGGAGTTCGGCGGCTCGGTGCGAGCCAGTGTGCGCGCTTACTCGACATTGCGTTACTGGGCTCGTCGCGGCCTTCGCCCGCCGTACGATAGGCATCCACGCCGGCGAGGCGGTGCAGATCCGTGAGCACGATGCGCCTCAGATCTGAGCCCTTGGGCATCAGCATGGCGAGTTGTTTTCCTTCGGCCAGGAATGCGGCGCGAATGTCCGGCGCCGTGAGATCCCGGGTTCCGCACTGCTGATATGCCTGCTCGATCAGGAATTCGGCGAGCGCGCGGCGCGGCATCGAACGCCACAGTGCCTCGCCGTCGCGCTTGATTACGTCGTCCGGATCCATGCCGTCTGGCAGACGCACGAAGAAATATCTCGTGCTCTGTCGATCGAGACGCGCCTGGCCGCTACCACTGTCTACCATCGGCAGGCAGATCTCGAGCGCCGCGCGCGCTGCCTTGTCGCCCGCCGCGTCACCATCGAATACGAAGACGATATCGTCGGCGATGCGCCGCAGCTGCTCGACATGCGAGATCTGGACTGCGGTGCCCATCGTGGCCACTGCCTCGGGAATACCGCCCTGCGACAGTGCGACCACATCCATGTAGCCCTCGACGACGTAGACCGCGGTCCGCGCACGTGCGAGGCTGGGCGTCGACCCGGATGAGCCTGTTGGCCCTCGCCGGCGGGCACGGATCGCCATCGCGGCTTCGTACAGCCCGAAAAGTACGCGGCTCTTATGAAAGAGCGCGGTTTCCGGGCTGTTCAGGTACTTCGGTGATCGATGACCCGACTCGCCATCTATCGAATCCTGCGTGCGAATCAAGCGCGCGCCGAATGCGATCACGCGTCCACGCAGGTCGCGTACCGGGAACATCAGGCGATCTCGGAAACGGTCGTAGCGTCGTGTACCCGTTCTCCCCTCGAGTGGGGCGGCGGAACTGTTGATGCTCGCCTTGTCGATGACGAGCCCCGCGTCGGCCAGGGCCGCCGACCGCATGTAGTCGGGCACGATCTCCTCGAGACCCTGCCATTCGGCGGGTGCATAGCCCATCCGAAAACGCTTCGCTGTTTTCCCAGTCAGGCCGCGGCCGCGCGCATACGCGATTGCCTCGGGAGACTCGCGCAACGCACGCTCGTAGAACTGCGCTGCGACCTCCATGATCGCGTAGGCATTGTCGGCGCGAGCGCCATCCAGCTCGATCTCGGGCTCGCTCGATTTGGGTCTCGGGGCCAATGGCGCGGCAGGCGTCGGAACGCTCGAACCCAATGCTTTGGATGGTGGAACGGGCCCGGTTGAAGTGTTGGGTGAGATGCCCGACAGTGTTGTCGGCAATGCGATGCCGGCGTGTTGCGCAAGAATTTCCACGGCCTCACGAAACCCATAGCCGCCGTAGTCGACCAGCCACGCGAATGCGTCGCCGCGCGCGCCGCACCCGAAGCAGTAGTAGACGCCTTCGGCGCCATTTACGGAGAACGACGGGTGTTTTTCCCCGTGAAATGGGCACAAGCCTACGTATTCTTTGCCCGCCTTCTTCAGCGCGACCGTCTGGCCGACCAGGCCAACAAGATCGGTGGCCTCGGCCACACGCCGGAGAAAATGTTCCGGATAGCGCTGGTTTGGGTGGATGCTTGGGCTCGCGGCTGCCGTCGAGCCTGATCTGACAGTCCTCGTCTCGTGGACTGCCGAGCGAGGTGGATAGGAGGGGGGCGTGCTACGCATGGCGATTCGATCGTTGGATCGTGGTAGCGCGCCCTGAATCAGCGAAAGCTCGAGAGACCGAGGGCGGGAGCGAACAAGCGCGCCGTCAGTGCGGCGCCAGCGCGTGGTATGCCGTTTCCTGCGCCGCTTCGCCGTGTCCCTCCGTGCTCAACGGATCGCGGCGCATCACCTGCGCGGCCTTCACTCGCTCGAGATAGTCCTCGAACTCATCCGGACGCAGGCCGTACTTGCCGAGATTCTCGTGCGACAGGTCTCCGAGCGCGCGCTCGACAGCTGCATATGCGTAGTTGCGATAGGCCCCAAGCGCTTCGAGGGCATACGTGCGGCCGACCCGCACGATATCGGCCACCGCCTTGGCGATCGTCGCTTGGGCGTGGCGTGGCACGCTCAGGTAGTAGCGCGTACCCTTCAGTGCCCCTTCCGACTGGATGATGTTCATCTTCTTCAGGTGGTCGAGGTACCGCCACAAGGTCGAACTGTCGCGGCCAGCCAGTTCCTGCACATTGGCCGCGAGGTCGCTGCGCTTCGCCCCCGGGTTCATATCGAGGTACTCCGTGATCGCCTCGACCGGGATGTACTTGATGAAGTCCTTGTTGATGGCCGAATCCTTCGTGGTTGCCATGACACTCGCCCTGGATGGTCAGTTGAACATTCCTGCAACAAAGCAAGGATCTGCAAAATAAGCCGCACCGGCAAATTCAATATGTTTGGTCGAATCCCCGTTGTCCGATAAACGTTCACCGAGACTCCCACGACACTTTAGCACTATTACGTGGCACGACGCGAGCCGAATTCGCAACAAAACGTACCGGCTGGGAATAAATCACAATATGATGCGCAACTCAGCAAGCACTTCACTCGAATTCCCTCTCCGAAAGGCTCCCGCCCCGTCTTTGTGCGCTCCGTATTCACATTTTTTATCGTATGACTCTTGATGATGTGTTGCGTGCGCATTACGTGTTGAGATATGTTGCATAAACGGGGCCCGGTAAATCCATCCACTCCCGGGAGCGGTCCCAACCCGTTGTCGCCCCGTCGCGCTGTGTATCCGACTACCCGCTATCTCAAACACCAGGAGTTCGCACCATGTCCTACGCCGACAACAAGCTCGACATCAATCTCCAGCAGGAAAACATCATCTCCGTCATCAGCAAGTCCTCCGAGGTCCAGGGTGTCCACAAGAACAACGCCGGCGAGGGCGTCCTGATCGAAGGCATCTACGACGGGACCATCGACGTCGGTGACGGAACGGTCGCTGTCGCGGCCGGCGCCACGCTGATCGTGCGCGGCTACATCCGTGCCGGCAAGCTGATCAGCGACGGCACGATCATCGAAAACGACGATTCGCGGGGCAAGAACAAGGTCGATATCGAGAGCCTGCTGATCTTGGGCCCGAAGTCGGTCACCTCCGTCGGCTGCGAATATGGCGACCTCGAAGTCATGCGCGGCGCGCGTCTCATGGCCGCGGTCACCTGCCGCGAAGCGGCACGCGCAGTTGCCGCAGTTGAGCGTGATGGCGCGCGCGTCGGTTCCGAAGGCGAGCCGCCGGCGGCCGCGTCGTCGTTGACTTCCTCCCACTCGCCTGCGCTTCCCTCGGTGTCCTCCTCGCTGGCGAGCGCGCCGGCCTACAGCGGCGCGCGTCTCACGCCGGCGTCGGGTTTTGGCACGGGCAGCAACGGCTCCGGCAACGCCACCAGCAGCACCGAGAAGGATGACGAGACCGACAGCGCCGCGGCCTGAACAGCGACCTCAGGTTTATCGCTCAATCTCAACTCGTCCTGACCGAAGGAGTCGTCCATGCTCTTCGATAGCGGGTCTCTCAGCAGCCGGTCCGTGAGCAACCTGCCGGGGCTCTTGAGCCTTGCGTGGCTGCACGAACCCGGCGGGGCGCCGGGCATGGTGTGCTTTGCCGTCGGTCTCGCCAGCGGTGCTTTGGTTATTGCCCTGGCGATCCTGGTCGTTCGCGCGGCGCTACGGCGGCCGACCTATATGACTCGAGACTTGCGCAAACGCCATCTGCGCTACCTGAACAGCGTGCGCAAGGAGTTGGTCGAGTTTCAGGTCTTCCTGGAGCAGGCCGATCAGACTCGTCATCCGGTCTATCGGTCTGTCGAGGAAATTATCCAGCATGTCGGCGAGATGACGCACTTCGCGTCTATCGCCGCTGCGCGCGCAGATGAGGCAAGGCCCGATCTGCCCCACATTGCGCGTGAGCATCTTGAGGGCCTGATGCGCGCACGCACGTTTCAACCGGTCACGGTATCGCATCAGGTTTCCTCGAGCTTGCCGCAGGACTCGCCCGACCAGGCGTATTCGGGACGAGCACCCTTGGACCTGTCGCCGCATCAGTCCGATTCCATCCACGAAGGCACCATCTCGCTAGACCAGGGCTCGGCTGCTGATGAAAACGGTCGATCCGCATCGGCCGCGCATGTCTGGAAGATGCGAGGCAATGCGCGTCTCAGTGGTAGCTGAAACAACGTCGGGAGACAAAGCAAGTCAGCCCGATCAGGCGGAGCCTCTAGGTGGTCATCCACGAAAATTACTCCGGGTGGCCGAGGAGGCGACTGGACCACCCTCGAGCCAACACCGGAGCACCATGAGCGATTCTCAGCAACCGCAACGTCTTGATCTCGACGGGCTGATTCAGCGCATCAGCCCGGTGCTGGCCGAGGTCTATGTGACGCTCACTGGGCAAGAGCGCTGGCCGGACGATCCAGCCGGTACGAAGTCGCCCTTAGATCGCATGCTTGAAGCGGTGCTCGATGCCGCCCGCGTTGCGCGCCTTGAGCGCGACATCGTGCGCACGCTGACGAACAGCGATCGCGAGCGAATCGCGAACCGGAAAGAGCAAATGGGTGCGTGCCGCGGCCTCGAAGTCGCAGGTGTCGAGATCGGTGTCGACTGCCTCGTCAAGGTTCGATCCCTGCTCACGCGTCTGGGTGTCGCGACGAGCGAATCGATCGAAGGCTTCGGAGCGGAACTCGAGAAACATCTGTATGCGCTGGTGCGTGCTGCGCATGCGTCATTGGACAGCGCCGCAGACAAATCAACAGGAGCGTCATGATGCATGGCCTCATGGACTACTTCTGGCTTTTTGCTTCCACCTTGTGGATCTGCGAGACGTGCATCTACACGCGCGGCAAGCGTTCCCTCCTATGGGGACTGCGGCGTGGGAAAAGCGGCCATCAGGAAGAGACTGAGCCGCTGTTCACGCCCACGGACACCATGGTCGAGTCCGGGGCGATCGCGCTCAACCGTTATCGCCAGCACACCCACCACACTGGAGATACCGCAGCGGGCCGCGACGATGTCCGGCATCTTCACGACGAGGTGCGCATCGTGCTCGACGCGGCAAGCCGGTCCCTCGTGGCCGGCACGCAGCCCGGGGCCGCGAAATGATCGCGTTGCTGTTGATCGAAGCGGTCCACATCCCATAAATGGCAACCAAACCCGGGTAACAGCGAGCCTACAACGGAGCCCATCATGCCGATTACCTTCAACCGAAATTTTTTGGTCGCCGACGACCTCGGCCGCCGGCGCCTGCCCGCTGAGCAGCTGGCGACCTTCACCTACACGATCGACGACGTGCGTTATCGCTTTGTCGTAACGCGCCTCGCGCGCCAGGCGCCCGCCGTCACGCATCGTGAGAGTGGCAAGTCTCTGGCAGGCATCGCGCCGCGCACCGTCAATGCAGCACTGGGCGACTACGTGGTTGCGGGGCGAAGCGTGGTCGCACGAATCGTGAAAGAGAAGGGGGCCGCTCGCTTGCGCGAGGTGCTCGATGCCGCGCTCGCAGCATCGGCAGCTCCTGTCCGGTCAGCAACGGTTGCGCCAGCATCCATCTGCTAACAGAAGAGCTGAACCCCCACGTTTGCCAAGGGCGCGACAGTAATTCAAGGCCGGCTTCCCGCCGGCCTTATTCATTCTGGCATGGTCCATAAAATCAGGATCGCGGCGGCGCATCAGATAATCTTCATGGAGGTCATGTTGCATGCCCCCCGTCAATCTTGAGAAGATAAGCCAACGGTGCGAAAACGCATCATCTTCGATGGGGGCCCTCAGGGTGGACATTATGCAAAACCAGAATGCAAAGCAATCCCGTTGGTTGTTGGCACTTGCCGCGGCAGCTGCGGCGATCGCTCTCGCTGCGTGCGGCGGTGGTGGTGACGGCAGTGCGTCCACCAGTTCCTCGTCGGGTTCCACGACACCATCGGCCGGCGCGCCGACTGGCGCTTCGTCGACCACGCCGACGACACCGACCACGGTGACTGGTACGTTGCCCTCGCCGCAGTATGCAAACACGAGCGCGCAACTCGCATCTCTCAACCTGCTGAATCAGTATCGGACGCAATGCGGCTTTCCTGCTCTGCAGGAGAACACGGTTCTCGACACGGCGGCACAGAATCATGCGAAGTACGAAGGGCTCAACGGTGCGCTGTCGGACGACGAGGTTGCCGGAAGCGCGGGCTTTACCGGTGTCACGTACCTGGACCGTGCCGTCGCCGTCGGTTTTCCGTCTTCGGCAAAGGGCTGGGGGGTTGGTGCTGGGTTTGCGACGCTGACGAGCGGTTTCACGCCGGCACAGGCCGGGCAACAATTCGTCTATTCGTTGATTGCCGGGGTATACCATTCGGGTGCCGTCATGTACCCGGTGAATACGGTAGGTATCGGTGAGTTCGAGACGCAGACGAATTCGAACGGAACCGCGTTCACGAATGCTTGGGGCTCCATGAGCCTGCTGAGCACGCAGACGCAGCCGATTTCCAATGGGCCAATTACTTTCCCCTGCCAAGGGGTGAGTGGAGTCCCCTACAAGTCGGTCGGAGAAACGCCAACTGCGCCGAATGTTTCGGGTTCCGGTTGGGGAACGCCGGTTGTCGTGATGGGCAATCCGACTGATGCCATCGTTCTCCAATCGGGCACGATGACCGATGGGTCGGGTAATGTGATCAACCTTCAGTTGCTCACCTCCGCAAACGACACCAACAAGATCGTGCAACCGTACGAAGCAGTGGCTTACCCGGCCGCCGCGCTCCTGCCGAACACGCAATATGCGGTCAGCTTGACCGGGACCGTCAACGGCGTTGCATTCTCACGGAGCTTCACTTTCACGACAGGAAACATCGTCGGGTGAAGCGAAGAGCCTGCAAAGCAGGCGTTCCCAATCCTGAAAACCCCACGTCTCGGACGTGGGGTTTTTCTATCTGGAAGATGATTTGTCGTCGGCTCAAAAGACGCGACGTTACGTGAGCCGCGCATCACGAGGCACACTCGTGGTTAGCGTACGTGATCCCGCGGATAACTGCGCTCGCACCATCAGGTTAATGGCCGCCGCCGCAGGGCCCTCCTGTTGCGTTTTGAGATTGGGATAGTATGAATCCAACAACCTGTGTCGTGCCTGGGTTCAGCATGCAGGCAAACAATTGGGTGCTCACGCCATAAACGTAACCGGCGTCGGGATTACCGAAGTCGGGCTCTACGAGGGTGCCGAAACCGAATTTGTAGACATCGTATGGTCCGTTGGACGGTGGCCAATCCCCGTGAGCCGCACCGCCAAAGCCAGAACCCGGGGCTTCACAGATGCGTGGAGGCGGCTGCGAGTTAATGTCGTTGGCAACTTGATTCGTTGTCTCGGACTGCGGGCCGACAAACGCCGACGGCGTCAGAAACTTTCCATAGGCTGCCGCTACGGTGGCGCAAGCCTGCAGCTGATCGGACAGTGTTGCCTGCGGGGGAGGCGGCAACGTACAGCCAAGGCCAACCCAGCCTGATCCATTCCACCAAGGCGCACTCGTTTGCTGATAGCCCCCCGGACACGAGGGCGGCGCTTGGTAATTGCAGGCAGGCTGGCTCCAGTGTGAGCCCTGCCAGACCGCTGAGGAGATGGTGGTCCATCCAGGCCCACTTTGGCAGGCCGGCGGCGGCGTAGGGCTGTGTTGCTGCGGGGTCAAGCACGTCGAATCCTGATATCCCCATGAGCATACGACGGGCGTTGCAGAGGCGGATCTGCAACATGCGACAAGTGCCAGAAGCACGAACGTTCCACGAATGGTCTTCATTTTCCACCTTCCTTCAGTAGGTGCAGTACGTTGACGCGGACGCCGTAGCACTCCAAATCGGATTCCCGCTTCCGTCGACGATGTAGGTCACCCACGCATTACCGCTGGCCCACGCACCGACATTGACAGTGGCCGTGTCGTTCACCACAAAATTGGCTGGGTAGACGAGAATTTGAGGAACTCCACCGCCCGAACACGCGGGCTGCGGAATCCACCAACCATGCTGAACCGTGAATTTGTACATCTGGAGCCAACGGCCCCCAATCGGCAACCACGTACCGGACTGGCACGACAGAATTTGTCCCGAGCCATCGCTATTGGCGCCGATCAAACCGTTTGTTGGGCACCATGTTCCGGGGACCACGACATTTCCCGCCTGAATCGTTCCCTCCACTCCAAGCGACGCTTGCCCGTTCGCAGCCTTGATGGACAAGTGATTGCTCTGGTCGTTGATGATGCGAGCATTGAAATCCTGAACGCCTTGGCCCCCGAAGTGGAAATCGATATAGGGCCAACCACCGCCAGTGGTTCCGTTGTTGCCACCAAGTTCGAGACTGCCACCTTGATCCGCCTGAAACGTTCCACCACCCGGGAGCGTGAATTGCTGCGCATTGACATTGCCATTGACATTGGCACTACCCATCGTCGCGAGTCCGGCGACCTCGATCGTGTTTGTCGTCAGGTCATTCACGTTGTGAATGCTCTGGCTGTTCGCGTTCATCGTGCCCGTCAGCGCCCGGCTACCGTCGAGCTTGTAGAACTGCGCGAGCAGGGCATCGAGTCCCGAGAGATCTCCTGTGCGAATCGCAAGGACGCCCGCAACATTACCCAGCGGGTTCGCGGTCGACCAGCTTGCGCTGCGGCCGGTCAACGTGCCGGGAGTCGACGGGAACGACATGCCGGCATCCTGGCCTGCCGTGACAACAGCCTGTCCAAGCCAGTCGATGCGCGGCTTGCCGGTTCCCTTGTCGAGCAGCGCCTGGTTCGAATACGTGAGGCCTTGAATCACGCAGTTGACCCCGGGGCAAGTTGCCGGATCCACGGTCAGTGAATTCGTGAACGTCAAGCCGGACGGCGAGGTGGCCGACAGGGCGGAATCCAGGACGTGGACGCCTTTCAAGTCCGCGAGCGTCGGTTTGGTCGGATTCGCCACCGTGTAGCTTGCGCCACCGCCCTGCGGCGTGAACACGACGGGCTGGTTCGTCGACAGCTGCGCAAAGAAGTTCTGAACGTACAGGTTCACACCCGCCTGCAACTCAGCCACGTACTGGCCCGTGGCCGTCGCCAGCGAGATGTTCGCCGTACGGCTCACCTGAGAAATCTGCGACATGAGCAGGATCGTGGACAGCACCAGCACGATGCCGAACTCCAGCATCGAGAAGCCCCGCTGAAGGCGAAGCTTCGCCGCTTTCAATGCAAGCGGCGGGACGCGTTGCGATTGCGGTTGCCAGCACCCGATGAGATGTGCTCGAACCTGCGCAGCGCGCACCTCGTGCCGGTACGCGAGATGAAGCTGCGCGAGCAGGCCATTCAGACACCGCTTTACGCGCTTGGTCCGCGTCGTGCTCGGCGCCGGCGTCAGGGCGCTCGCAGCCGCGGCCGTCTCGTTTCCATGCGTGGGCGTGTTCATGCTGCCATCCCTGATTGCTGGGCTGCCGCGACCCGGAACGGGGCAGGCGAGCCGTCACGAATACCTTGGAGGATGCGATCGGACGCCTCATAAGCGCGGATCTGCCACGAGCCATAGGCGTAGCTGTGGAACAGCACGCCGCGCAGGGACTGCGCGATCTGCTCGCGCGCGATCTCGGGCGCCAGGCCCGCACGCGTTGCGGTCGCAATCAGGCGCGTGACGGCTGCATCAGGCGTCATACCGTGCACTGTCGTGATCACTTCATGGCCGTCACATGCAATGTTAAGCAGGTCTACCGAATTGCTGTTGGAGCGCACCTCTCCGTAGTACAGCATCCCCGGCGCGCCGATCGGAAACGCACGCAGCGCATGTTCGAGCGCCGCCGTGAAACCGATCGACCGCACGTCGACCTCGTCGACGTAGCCGTTTGTACCGACGCGATGTCCACCATCGTCACCTAGCGGCGTCTCGAGCGGATCCGCCAGCGTCAGACAGTAACCGCCGTATTTGAGCAGACGCTCACGGACAACGGCATTCGCACCGGTCGATTTCCCTGCGCCGGTGTCGCCGACGCACAGCAGCAACCCACCGTCCGTCCGCAGCTTGCTCGAGAGCGCAAGCTTCTTCGCTGCGACATTGATGCCGTGCAGTTTATCGAGCGGAATTGGCCGAAGCGGGATGTGCTTGAGGGCATAGAATCCGCCCATCGCCTGGGCGCGATAGCGGATCGCGCGGTGGCCAGACGACTCGTCTTGAATATCGAGCAGAAAGGCGGCGAACGGATTGTGCTGCGACTCTTCCTTGCAGTGTTCGCGCAGCGTGTCCGCAAAACGACGCAAGTTCATCGAGAGCACCCCGTATTCCTGCCACGGGCGATCCATGTCCGGACGCACGCCCTCGCGCGCGACTTCTGGCGCGAGAGTGCCCTTGCCAGCCTGCTCCTGATTCGGAAGTGCGCAGGTCTCTTCCGGATCGGCGTCATACAGGCGCCAGTCCGAGAATGCTCGCGCTTCAGCAATCGATTCGCTCTTGACCCGAATGTCCATGTTTCACTTGGCTCGATATCAGCTCGCTACCTGGTGGTAGACCCTCTCAAAGGCACTTCGCGCAGAAAGCGTCTTTGAAGCGGCCAACCAGAGCGCGGGAGACGGAGCAGCCGAGACTGACCCGATCTCCCGCGCGGTTCACGCGTTCAGACGCTTAGAACACCTGGAACGAGAGGGTGTTGGCGTTGCCCGAGCAGGTGATCTTGGCCGGGTTGACCGAAGTCGTCGCGGTCTTCACCACGTTCGCGCCGATCGACACCGTGGCGGCCGTCTGCGAGAGCGCCGTCACGAGCGGCAGGCACGACGCATCCGGCAGGTTCGTCAAGGCGTACTTGACGCTGTCGTTGGCCACGTTGATGGTGCCCGGGGTAACCGTCAGCGTGCCTCCACCGAGGCTCGTCGTCACCGTGCCACCGCTGTTGTTCAGCGACGACAGGTTGTTGAAGAACGAGCCCGACGACAGGTTGGCGTTCGAGACGTTGCCGTACTGGTTCGCGTAGGAGGCCTTGACGTTGCCGATCAGCGTCATGAGATCCGAGCTGAGCTGTTGCGATTGCGTCGCCGTCGAGTTGCGGTTGTAGGCCACGATGATGCCGACCAGCGCGATCGCGATGATCACGAGCACGAGGCCGAGCTGGACCATGTCGAAGCCGCGTTGCGCCTGCGCACGGCGACGGGCGAGGGCGCCGTGGATACGGCGCTGCAGGACGGTCATCGCCGATTCCTGAATCTCGGTCTCGGTTGCGCCGATTTTTTCCACTGCTTGATTGAAGCGGGTCATGCTGATCTCCCTGAAAAATGGCCGGTTGGCAACGATTGGCTACGTGCCGCAGGCCAAATAAAAAGTCACACGTCTGCTTGACATCCCGACCTACACCCCGTCAGCCGCCGACCCGAACTTCACGAACCCGCTTTTGCTGATCGCTACTACCCCTACTGCTTGTCGATGCCTGACCTCATTTCCGTCAGACATCCGGTCCGGATCTGATGCCGAGACACGTCGTTCCGGCTTCCAATCCAATGAACCGACATCCTCATCGGTTCTTTTTACACCGTATTTGCATCACAGTGAATATGTTGCAAGCAATTGTCGGATGGGAACTAAATGTGAGAACACCGGCGCGGCATCCGCGCGAGTGGTGCAACCTAAAACTCAGTGGCCCATCCTCAGCGTCTTCATCTGCACCTGTTCCTTGAAGTCCTCGATGATCAGGATCGTGCCCCCATAAATCGCCATCATCAGCACGATGGTCACGACCATGATTCCGTAGCGCATCAAGGTCGCGCGTTGCTTGATTTCCAGCGGCGCCTTCTCGAGGATCAACTCGCCCACCACTGCGAGCATTTCCGAGGTCTGCGCGTACTCACCGATATCCAGAATCCGGTAGTACATCGAACGATTGGTGAGGCCCGTATCGAAAACCTCACCCCGGCTGTTCGGCTTCAGTTCCATGTTGGCCAGGATCGCGTCGATATGCCACTTGAGCCACGGTGTCGCATTCGTGCGCATTCGCTTCAGCGCGTCACTCACTTGCATGATCTGTGAGCCGATCAGCTTGGTGACCGAACCGAGCGACACGAAAAACTGAGCGCTATTGAAGTCGCGGTAGATTTGATAGAACAGCACGTGCTTGTCGAGCCATGCGCGGACGCGCCCGGTGTAGCGCGGCAGCGACCAGATCACCCATCCCGCGACGATGCCCACGAACGCGACCCACATCCACCAGTCAGCCCGGATCACATCGCCACTCGTGAAGAACACCGTAGCCACCGTGCCCATGTCGCGCGGATCAATGTTCGCCTTCACCGCGTCCTCGAGCTTGGGCAGCACCATCCACGCCTGAATGGCCAGGAACAGGTGCATCACCAGAACGAGGAAGACCGCCGAGGCCAATGCACCGTTCACCGTCTTGCGGCACGCGGCCATCCCCTGAATACCCTTGCCGAGCGATTCGAGCCCGGCTCTCAGGTCGCCGTTCTTCTCCGACACCGAGAGCACGGTGATGTCCTCAGGTGGCACCGAATCACGGATCGCCTCATAGAAATAACCCGTATGGGCAAACCGTTCGAGCCAGTGAGCAGCGAGTTTGCCCATTGGCATCTTGGCGTAGCGTTGTGCGTACTTCTCGAGGAAGTCGCTCGTCGTACGTCCCGGCATGCGGCGCATGCTCTCGGCCAGGTCGAGATAGAAGTTGCCGCGTTCGCTCTTGAAGCGCAGCTTGGCCCAGAACAGCTTGTCACCCAGCTTCGCATCAAGCTTTTTCAGCACGCTTTTGCCTGCCTGCGAATCGAGATCCGACACCTTCGAGCGTGCGCGCTGGAACATGTCCAGAGAGAAACCCATGCTTGATCCTCCGTACTTAGCCTGCATTCACCACGTGCAGGCGACGGGCTTCGGCCTCCTTGCCCGTGATTGCACGCTCACGCTCGTATTGCTGGAACGACCCGAACTTCGCTTCGACTTCCCGCGGATCGATCATGCCGATGCTCACCTTGTACATAGCGACCTCGAGCACGGTTTTGCCGCGCGTTGACGGTTCGTCGTAACGCGCGCGATTCAGGCTGCGCACGTAACATTTGAGTTCGAGGTTCTTGGTCGGGTCGCGGGCATAGCTCAGCATCGTCGAGTCCAGCTCGATCATCTCTGCGATCACCGTGCGGCCGCGCGCGCCGTTCAGCTCGGGCAGGCCTTCGCGACGGCACAAATGGCAGCCATCGGGGTTCCGGAAAAACATCTTCTCCGGGTCGATGTCGAACAGGCGCTTGACGTTGTCGATATACTCGCGCGTGACCACGCCGCGCGTGATTGCGTCGCGAGCGCACAGGCGACAATCCGGGTTCGTGCACGTGACCGGTAGCAGCGCCTGGTAGATGAGCAGGTTCAGGAATCCGGGCGTCGCAATCACGTCGCGCGGAATACCGAGTTCGTCGGAAACGAGACGCAGCGTGATGATGTCGATCGCCGATGGCGCATGGACCGTGGCAAAGGCCCGGTGACCGGATTCCGCGATGTCGCGGAACAGGCCTGCTGATTCCTTGTCCCGGATTTCGCCGACCAGCACCGCATCGGGGTCCATCCGCTTGAGCTGTCGTTTGGCAACGATGAACGGGTCACGGCCTTCTTCGGATAGGCCACGCGACACCGAAAACTGGGCTGCACCAGGAATGTCGTATTCGACCGGGTCCTCGACCGTATAACGTGCCATCCAGTCCGGCAGCATCGTCATGACCGTCTGGATAGTGGTCGATTTGCCGGAACCCACCACGCCGGAAATCACCGTACCGCCACCCAGACGCGCGATCGCCTCGTTCCACATGTCGATCTGGTCAGGCAGGTAGCCCAACTCGATGAGCGTACGAATCGTCTGGATGCTGTCCTGATACAGCATCCGCATGACTACTTTGCAGCCCTTGCTTGTTTGATTCGAGGCCCAGCGGAACAACACTTGCCGGCCATTGATCCGCTCGGATATCCGGCAGGCCTGGCCCATGTTCATGTTGAAGCCGTTGTCCGAACCGGACTTCCCATGCATGTTGTACAGGTACGCCACCATGTCGGTGAGCGTGGATGACTTGAGATTGAATTCTCTCGGCCGTGTGAGACGACCATCGACGCGAAAGAGGATCTGCGACTTGGGCGACGCAGTCTCGATCTCGATGTGAATGTCCGACGCCTGGTTTTCCATCGCGAAGCTCACGGCTGCACAGAACTGCTGCCACAAAGCGCTGCGATCCTTGAGCGACAGCCCCATCATGGCTGCCTTGTTTTGCGGATGGTTCTCCATCACAGCGTCGCGAGCCAGTTCCACCAGCACTTGGGTCGAAGCAGGGTAGAAGAGCGGCGTGCTCGCGGTGAAGCCTTTCTCTTTCAGGAGCCGCGCAATTTCCTCCGCGACGTCCGAATTCACGAGATGCTCTACCACGATCAACGCGAACACCTTGACCTTGTCGTGTTCGGCACCCCCCTGCAGCTGCACCGGGCAAATCTCATGGCGCAGGCTGTGACGCACGCCGATTTCGTCATAGAGCTTCTCGCGGAAGAAAGGTAGCTCGGCCACGTCCATGATCGTGGCCGCAGCCCGTTCTGCCGGCCGCGCGATACCACCGCCTGCACTCGATGCGGATGCGGCAGTTCCCGGCGTTGTCGCTCGCGCACGTGCCGCAGCCACCGGCTGACCACCGGACTGGCCAGCCGGTCGAGTTGCCGTAGCCTTCATCGGCTTACCCTTGAGGAACCGCGAAAAGAGACCCATGGAATCACTCTCGTTCGACTTGCCCCGCGCCTCGCGGAACTTTTCTCCGCATCACATTCCACCCACCGGGTGCATCAGTGACGTGTTCACGATCGGTGTAAGCGCCGTGCGCACCGCGCTGTTGTCGCTACTGGCGGTGCCGTAGGCCATACCACTGCTCGGCGTGACCACCCGAGCGACCGGGGCGTTGAGTTCGGCCGGTACATCATCGGCCGTGATCTGCTGGAACGGTGCGAACAGATGTTTCTTCTTGCCAGCCGACAGCGTCGCGCCGCGCGGCGTGATGCTTGTCACCGTGTAGCCGCGAAGCCTCACACCCACCGAGATCGTCGTCTCGACGTCGTCCCAGTTGATGACGGCACGATAGTGATTGACGCCACCAAATTCCGCGCCATACACCGCGCTGAGGAACGGCGGGTGCATGTGCGACCGTCGTTCTGCGGCGGCCGCAGCGGCCGCGGCGCGCGCGGCGTCCGGTTGGGACGTTGCGGAGGCCGCCGCGGCGGCGCCACCGCCGCTGCCACCGCCACCGCCACCGCCACCACCACCACCGGCATCGCCGTTGAGTTGGTCGCGGAGTTTCTTGAGCGCGAGCTGGTCGTCGACGTTCAGCATCTGCCGCAAGAGCACCGATGCGCCCGCCGCACTACCAGCTGTCGCCGGCTGAGTGACGGCCGCTGCGGACGAAGCCGCCAGCGCAGCCGCGGCCGGCGTGGTGATCGGTCCGGACGCAGCTGCCGACGGTGTATTCGTTGCGGCGGAAGAATTGCCGCTCGCCATTGCAGCGACAATCATTGCGACAGCCGCCATCGCAGCGCGACGGCGCATGCGCGAATGACTACGCATACTGAACATATCGCACTGCGACACATTCGCCGGCGCAGCGCCGACGTGGCCGCGTAGAGCCACGGCCTTACGGGCGTATTTATTGATCATCTGAGTGGATTCCATCTTGCCCCCTCGTCCCAGAACTAGGACCGCTTCGCGAAAAGTTGACCGGAAACCTCGATCGAGCCGAGCGAGGTATTGAGCATGTGCTGCGCACCCTGCTCGCCGTAGCTGAGCACCACATGCTCGACGGACAGGTATGGCGGGAAGAGTCGGATCGCACCGATATTGCGTGCGGGCCCCGCCGCCTTCCACGGTGCCGCAAAGATCGGGGACGACAGATCGCCCGGCGACACACCGGTCGGCAGACCGAACACCTGGTAATCACCGAGCGCCACGCCGTTGCCAGCCATCACACGGTCGAGTTGCTGGGCTTGTGAGCGGAAGTCGATGTCGACCGTGCGTTGTGACGGAAGTGCATTGAGCACCGTCGACATCAGGCGCGTGCTCACCGGTCTGGTGAGTGTCACCGAGATGCCCTTGCCGCTCGGTGCGAACACAATGCTCGGCCGCGGCCAGTCGGCCGGCGCAGCCTCGATGAATGAACGGTTGGTCGCGAGAGCAAAGGGACCACGCGCGAAAGACAGCGTGCATGACAGCAAGCTTCCGGCCGCCGTAGTTGCGACAGGTGTCGGCATGCCCGGTGCAGCACCCGGCGCTGTAACTGGAAGACCTCCTGCCGATTGCACTGTGCAATCGTTCTTTTGGAAGTACCAGCCGCCAACTTGACGTGGCAGCGACACGCTCCAGTCATACCAGTCATCCAGATCAGTCACCTGCACGACAGGTAGCGCGCGGGCCGCCTCCATTGCCTCCTGATACAGCTGGTCCGGCGACTTCTGCTCGCGGGCCTGGTCGGCCGCAAGCTGCTGTAGCCGGTAGCTATGGTAGAAGTAGGCTCCACCCACCACGGCGCCGCCAAGCAGCAGGAACATCAGGATCGACGCCGGGCGAATTCGCTTCCCACCGCGCTGCATCAGGCAACTGTCATCCGCCGCTGCAGCGACTTCGTCAAGGGTCAACCGCTCGATGCCTGGCAGCGGGGCGTCACCGACCAGCACGAAACCTTCCTCGCGGAAGATTTCCATAAACTGGGTCACCACCTCATGCAGCTCGTCCTCGCCAACCGGTTCGCGATCGAACCCGGCCTTCGGCTTGCGGTTCTGCAGGCCAACCACGAGATACTGCGGGTCAGCCGTCTCGAGCGTATCCGGTAGCGCCAGAATTGCCAGCACGTTGTCATGGTTCTGATACGAGTGCGCGACTGCCGCCGCGCCACAATACAACTTCGGCACCTTTTTCGGCAGGGCACCGGGAGCGGGCAGCAGCCCACCCACGTACTCGCCGGCCGAATCGGCGTAGAACCACTTCGAACCCATCTCTCGGGCTTTCTGGGCCGGCGTCGCATCGCCACCAATGATCGGCTGCCAGCGCAGCCCGAAGGCCAGCGTTGTGCCGTTGTGTTCGACAATCATGGGCGCGCCTCGATTCGATGATCCATGTCAGGTTCGGTATGGCGTGGTCGGACGGAATAGGTGGGCGGCCTCAGATCGTCGGCGTGCTCGAGTCGACGACCGACACAGTCACCAGAACGACCGTCGTCGTGCGTACACGTTTTGACGTCAGCGAGCCGCCGGTCAGAATCGGCAGCCCAGCGCCCATAGCTCGACGGTCGTACTGATCTGCGACACGATCGAAACCAGTCAGCACCAAGGTCTGGCCGCTATGGATCGGCACTTCTTGCGTCGATCCTTCGCCGTTCACGTTGGGGAGCTGCACCATCTGCTGGTTGGAGCCCGACCCGGAAGTGAAGGTCTGCAGGCTTGTCAGCTCCGAGTTGTCCAGTGAGACAGTCAGCACCACGTCGTCACGCGATGTCGCGTTCGGATAGATCATGAGCTTCGTGCCGACCTGATCTTGCGAGGTCGTGATGCCCGGGATGCCGCCCGTGCCGCCGGCCGTCGCCGTTGCCGGCGTGGTGGCCGACACGTATGAAAACTCGCTGCGCACGTTGTAAAAGATCGGGTGGCGGTTGCGTGTCGACAACGGCAGCTCCGTCGATGTCTGCACGCGACCGATCTCGCTGAGCGCCTGGATAATGGCTTGCGTACCGTTCAGCGAACCCGACAGGATGTTCAGCCCAATCGAGCCGGCATTGCTCGACACCAGCGACGCCGGCGAGATCGCAGCCAGGCTGAATGACGGGATGTGCTGAAGCGCGCGCGTGAGCACGGCGTTCCAGTCGATGCCACCTTCCCCGTCGTCCGTCGTCGTCACTTGAACCGTACGGAATTTCAGGAGCACGAGACGCGAGAGGATCGACACCTGCGTGTGGATGATCTTGTCTGCTGCCTCCACCGACGGCTTGGTATCGGTCAGCGTGATCGTGCCGGTGGCATTGTTGACCGCGACGCTACCCGAAGCGGTCATGACCGTCTCGATCGAATTCTTGATCGACTCCAGCTCGTTGCTGCCTTGCGCTTCGGACTTCACCGGTGCGGCGTCGCTGCTTTGTGCCTGCAGCGCGTTCGAGTTCGTGGTCTGGTGCTGGACCTGGAAGGCGGTCGTATAGCTGGTCGCCGCCGGGCTGACCGGCAACTGCCACGTCTTTGTCACCATCCTGTAGAAGCGAATCACGCCGTGCGCGTCGTCGTATTCCCAGTTGATGCCGAGGCGAGTTGCAATCAGATCGCACCAGCCTGCTGCTGTTGGATTCCGTGCGGTGAGCGGGTCGACAGGATCGAACTCGAAGCTCGCAGGGGTATCGACGCCCATGCTCGAGCTGGAAAAGCCCGGCCGAGGCATCGCCTGACGGAGGCTGCCGGCGCCACCGCTTCCCACGAGCGGCGATGGCAGCGGGGCGCCCGCCGTACCCGTGACCGGCACGGCGTTACCCGAACCCGGCACCGAGCCCTGGGCGGTCGCCGACAACGCCTGGCTCTTTGGCAGCAGAGAGCTGGCATCCATATAGACGTCCGGCTCGATCTTGACCGGGATGCCTGTCGCCAGCGTGATACGTTCGGCCGCCGTCGTAAGTGACACACGGCCTGGCCTCCACATCGCAGCGATCTTCGCGCCCGAGCGCAGTGCCAGGGGCAGGGTCACCTCGCGCGCGAGCGGCACCGGCTTGCCGACAAGGTACGGCTTGTTGACGTCTTGTTCCTTCAAGCGCGCTTGTGCGCTGCGATCGAGTGCATTCAGCAGCGTCGCGCGCTGAGCGTCAGCCTCTGCGCGTGCATTGTCGTGCCCGCCCGTCGTCGTCTTGATCAGGTCCGGCGAGACACAGCCGGCGAGTTGCGCGACCATCACGGCCATTGTGACCGCGGCCGCAACCGGGCGCAGACGCAGCGCGCTCAGCACACTGCGCTGATAGTGCGGCCGGCTAGAAAGATCATTCGTGGTACGGGGCATGGCTGTTACCTCTTCGGAATCAGGTTGGGTTCGGGTTCGCGAGGTAGTTCGCGCTCCAATCACGCGGCGGTTACTGGTTCGGATCGCACTTGACAGTCACCGGCGCGACGCGCACCACGTTGTTCGAGTAGAAGCAGGGCTTGAGCGGCGTATCCATCATGTCGGTCGACGACAGGAGCTGCCGCACGGCGTCCTTGAAGTCGCCCGTCGCTGAATCACTGGCCGCCAGCGGGAGATCCTGGCCGTAGTCCCAGACCACCTTCCACTTCGCTTGCGCGGCCCAGCGCTCCATCGCCACACGCAAGTTGCCGTCCGCCTCGCTTGCCACCCACGTGCTGGGATTGCCCGCGCTGGCGGCGCCGGCGGCGGCCCCCACACCTGAACCGGTCGAGTCCGTGCCCGCCGGAGCCGGCCCCGATGCTGCCGGGGCGTCGACAACCAGATCCCTGTCTTCGAGGTGCGCGCCGTATCCAGCCTGACGCAGCACGTTGCGGATCACGTCTGCCCGTCGGTCGCCGCCTTCCCACGAGACTGTCTTGGCAGGTAAAGCCATGTCATACGACAGGCGGTAGCCCTTCGGTAGCAACGCGGTCAGCGCGTCGAACACCGATTCATCTCGCCCGAAGCCGCGTGTCGTTTGTGCCCAAACCCCGCCAGTCGGCAAGTCGACCGCCGGAGCACCAGCAAGAGCCCCCGGTGCCACCGTTGCGGCCGCGACGCTCGGGTCTGCGGACGGATTCGCGCTGGCGACGAGGACCGGCGCCTTCGAGCGTTGATCGATGAAGCCGGCGCGAGCCGGCAGCGCCATCACTGCGCACGCGAGCGCAGCACAGGCCGTCAACGCGGCCGGAGCCAGTTTCGCGGTCATCGCATGGAGGGGTGCTCGTGCAGACATGGTGGTCCCCACTTCAATAGGAAAGATCGTCCGCACTGATGCGGATACGAAGGCGGTTGCGGAAATACAGCGGACGCGCTTCAAGGCGGTGCCCGCGAAGCTTCGAGAGGTAACGGCGAATCATCCACATCAGGGTCTTGCCGCGACCGTGCAGGAACCACAGCGTCGCGATTGCGATGAGCATGACGACGAAGGTCCACCACCGGATGTGCGTCAAGAAAAGCAGGAGCGGGCCGAAAACCAGATATGCGGGGAAGGGGCCCAGCTTGGTCGTACCCGCCGCGGCTGCCCAGCTCATGCTGCCTCCTTCCCGTCGCGCAACGGATCGTTCGACGAATTCTGCGATTGCGCACGCTTGCGATAGGCGTCCATGAAGCGCTCGGCCTCGGCATGCGCCATACCGGTCACTTCCTTGAAGCCGTCGAAGGACAGCGTGCCGGATAGCACATCCGGCGCCGCCTGAGTTTCGAAATCCGATCCGTTCGCTCGGCACAGTTCGCGCACACGGCCGGCCCATTCGTAGTAAGGGATCCGGCTCATCTCGATGCGCAACTCGCGATTGAGCACGAGCCACGAGCGGTACGCCTTGACCTCACCGTCCGAGGTGACAGCCAGCTTTTGCGCCACGATCATGCGCAAGTTCGACATCATCTTGTTCGCCGCGCCTGCCTCACGCCCCTGGTAATAAGAGAGCACGCGGTCGAATGCCTCGGCTGGGGTGTCGACGTGCATCGTGGCGTAGACGGCGTGCCCCGTTTGCGCCATCTGCATCCCTTCTTCCATGGAATCAGCGTCGCGCATTTCTCCGACGATGATCACCTTGGACGCGCGGCGCATTGCGTTCGGTGTCGCCATCGAGAAATCGCGCAGGTGCTGGCCCGGGCCAATTTCCACCTGTGACGGTGCCGGCATCGAGCCATCACCGAGCCCGCCATATGTAAACTCGATCGGCTCGCCGTACTCGAGGATCTTGATCTTCTCGAATGCGCAACGCACTTCGATCCGGTAGCGAACGTGCGAGGCAAGCAGAGTCGTCTTGCCCGAGCCGGTCGTGCCGACGATCAGCACCATCCCGTAGCGCTGGAAGAGGTTGTCCAGGATCTCCACCGGGAGATTCAGCGTTTCGATCTTCGGCGGGTTGTGCGGAATCGTGCGCAGCGTGATTGACAAGCCATTGCCGATATCGCCGATACGCGACTTCACCGCATTGAGACGGAAGCGATACGACTGTCCGCGCTGACGATAAATCTCGTACGCAACGTTCAGATCGACGCCCGTGCCCAGCACGCCTTCAGCTGTCGGGCCGTACATGAATACCAGCGCACGCATGACTTCGAAGTCGTCCAGGTACCGGTTGGTGCCCGGGTAAAGCTGGCGCTTGTACTCGATCCAGACCGGTTCGCCTGACTGAAGCGTGATGTCCGATACCTTGTTTTCCCAGTAAGAGGTCAGTAAGGTGTCCAGCTCGGACTTTACAAAATCCGAGGAGAGGGACATCGGATCCGGACGGCTGAAAGTCATCGGAAGTGGTGTGGTGGCGCTCATGCTTTTCCTTTCGCGACGATTACTGCGCCAGCGGTTTCCATGACGACGCTCCCGTGAACTTGGAGTCCGCCGTGATGCGGAAAACCGTTTGTCCAATCACCACCGAGTTCGGATCTTCCACCACCGAATCGGTGGCCGAAGCGATCTCCGGCAGCGACACCATGCCCTGCGCATGTAACTGGTAGAACCGCCGCATGCCCTCATAAGCTCGCGCGAGACGCGCGAGGTTCGCCTGGAAAATCGCGTCAGCCTGAGCACGACCGGCGGAATACGCCGTCGACAGTTGCTCCTTCCAGTACACGCGCTCTTTCTCGTCGCGCGGCAGCGACCCCTCGTACTGCGAGACCTCTGGGGCACCGCCCGTCAAACCGGTGAACAGCCAGTCCCGCCACGTCGGCGGGACACTGACAAAACGCGCTGGCTCCTCGATCCGGTACTGCACGCCCTGAACCGTCATCACACGAGCGGCCACGTCGGCCGAGTCACGAATCGTGGTGATGACGGGCGGCAGCACGCCGTTCGCGAAGAGCAAATCGGTGAAGCGCCATTTCTGGTCGAGGTCATGTTCGCGGTACTTGAGATCCGCAAGGATCTCCTTCGAGCGATCCGCCAGACCCGCCTGCGCGCCGACCGCCTGGGCCGCGCCCTGCAACTCGATGCGGCGTATGAGCGGAATCGAATCGCTTTGCACCGAGGTTGGCGACACGTTAAGCAGTGCCGGCAAGCTGTCCTCGGCGTGCGAGGCAACCGGCCATGCGCACACCGCCAACCCGAACGCGACCGATGCGGCGACGAACGCGGCCGACGGCAGCGTTTTCAGGAGGGACGCGTGCACCCGCCGGTTATTGAGCCGGTCCACGATAGACGATCTGGATTTGGTTGTCGGTCAGCACCAGGTCGGCGCGCTGCCCGAATTGGTGTCCCACATCGGTCATGAACTCCGCAAACGGCACCGACGTCATGTTGATGAAGACAGGCAGCGCCAGACGCGGATACGGACCGTAGACCTTGAATTCCATTCCACGCGCCACTGCCACCTTGCGCAAGAGCGCATCGGCGTCTCCCTGCCAGACAACGGTGATCGTGTCGCCCGACAATTCCGGCGGCGGAATCTTTTCTTCCGGACCCGCGCTGTACCCGGGGAAGCCGGCCACGTTCTTATAGGCGCCCTCGAGTGCCGCATCGACTACCGGATCGCCCGGCTGTTTAGGCACGGGTGGATTGGCACATCCCTCCAACCCGCAGACGACCAGCAGCGACCCGACCAAAGCCGAGGCTGTGATCGCTCTTCGCGCAACGGGCGCCATGCGCCATTTCTGGAAATAGGGTCCGATATCCACGACCGCATCCTCATGAATGCACTTCCAAATCGACGCCCTCGGCCAGATGACTGCTGCGGTATCCGCTGTCATCGGGATTCATTCAACCCACGCTGTCGGCGCAACACATCTGCGAGGACCTTTGGGGCAAAAGGTAACACAATGAATTTTTAGTCTCAAGAATATATTGTGCGTAAAAGTACAGAAACATGAGTTACGTTGCGTGCAACTTCGCGCAGCGGTCTTCAGCAGCGCCGATTTGTCGCGTTTAATCCGCTTGTTAGCGTGTTACTGGTGCAATTGACGGTAACGACCACCTTCGAGTGGATAACGTGCGCGCATCAATACGTTGCACAACGTTAACGGTGCAATAAAAAACGTTAGAATGATCGGGTGGGCACGACAGCCTGCTCGTCACGGCTGGGGGTTCCTGCTGCGATCGCGTGCGCGACCGGACGCTGAATCGAAGTTGCGCCGCAAAGAATGCGGGTCCGGAAGCCGCGCAAGGAGGGGTAAGAATTGCCGGGCGGCAACCATCGATTGCACGTGCAAACGATCGGCGGGCGACGCGCACGATGCGCATGACGAACACCGTGACAGGTGGAATGCCAGCCCGTTGGAACAAGGAGCCAGGGAGCACATTTGATTCCTTGGCCCCGCGATCGAGCCCACATGATCCAGTAACGCCCGCAGGAAACACGCGCGCGAATGAATCAGATCCGCCTGCAATGCAGTGTTAACGGGAACCACTTCGGCACCAGTAATGGGCCCAGCAGGGATCAGGGCCGCGGCGAACACACTCCGCCACGCTCACCAGCGCCGAAGGGGATCCTTCTGATGGAATCAAATCGCATGGAATCCTTGCACGAAGACACGACGCTCCAGGAGGCACCATCCACCGGGGGGCATAACAAATCCACCGAGGACCAGTACTTCAAGATCGTCACGCGTCTATATAGAGAAGCCGAGGCGCGTCGTTCACGCGATCCGGAACTGCCCGCCACCGTGAGCAACCTCGACGTCGTGAACGACCTCCTCGAGGCATCGCCCACCCTGCGTCCCAACACCTGGCGGCTCTATCGCGCCGCGCTGCGTCATCATCTCGAGATCCTGCTGAAAACTCTCCCGGGGGATCGACACGCCGGCGTGCAACTGGCGCTCAAGGCGCTCATGCGCCATCAGGTCGCTCCCAACCCGAACCTGCCGCACCGAACGTCGAGCAACCGCCGTCGCAATTTCAGCGAGGACGACCTCAGCATGCTCGTGCGCCACCTGAACAACCGCCGCATCTCCGCGCATGCTTGGCCACTGCGAGCAGCCCACTGGCTGCTCGCAGGACTGGCGACCGGCCTGCGGCCGGCTGAATGGGAGCATGCGCGGTTGATCGACGACCGACGGCTCGCGGTCATCACCGGGAAACGCAAGGGCGAACCCCCTGCCAGCATTTTGTCTGCTGAGTGGGATGCGATTCTGACTGCACACGTGGACCTGGCCGAACCGTTGCCACAATGGATCCGGATCGTCGAGATCGAGCCAAGCGATCTGATGTGGATCAAGGCGCACCTCAGCTCCATCGATGAGCTGCGGAGCAAGGGGATCCCGTTCGCAGATATCTACGAGCAGAGCAGGCTCGCGCTGCGGCGTGCTTGTGAAATTCTCTGGAATGGATCCAAGCGCATCAGCCTCTACACAGCCCGAGGGCAGTTCGCCTCCAACTCGAAGGCGATCAAGCCGCTCACCGAGGTTTCCCGTCTCATGGGTCACCGGTCAACCCGCACAACCCAGCGCAACTATGGCAAGCGCCGCTATGCGCATGCAGCCTATAAGGAGGCGGCAGCGGCAGACCCAGTTCAGAGCGCATCAGAGCAGAGTGCCGAATCAGCTGGCGAACATGATGGTAGTTGGGCGTCCAACTGGAGCAGCCGCGTTGACGGACGGCTCGGTGGTCAGGGATTGGGGGAGCAAGATTTGGGCTCCGGAGAGGAGGGGACAGGGGGTTGAGGCTGGTGATTGCGATGGCGATTCGCGCGGCTGGCCGCCGTCAGCCGCAATGTCCCTCGAAGTTAACCTATTACGGATTGCCTACGCCGTAGGTAATTTGAAGGCGCAATATCCGTGGCGAAGTCGCTCCTTGTGGGGCGCATTTCGAAGACCTCGATGAAAGCAATCCGAATGACTTTGTAATTTGTGCGGGATCAGCGCAATCGACTCCGCGGGGCGGGTCTTACATCTCGGCCGCCGCCGGCCACGTCGATCGGGTATCCCGGGACCGGAGGTTCCACGACGCTCCGTCCATCGAGTCCACCTACCCGCGGAGTCCTTCGTCATCCTATCGCTCACGGCACCCTAACCGGCTGAACCGAGATAACGAACGCACCACGAGCGCACCACGCTCACGAGCGCCCGATCAGCGCTTGATACCAATGTGCTTGAAATTGCGCGTCCTCCGCCAACCCTCCGCCACGTCGTGTCCGAGCGCGCTGTCACACTGACATGGACACGAGCTGGCTGTTATATAGGGAGTAAACTCCGTGAGAAACGCATACTTCCTACGCGTATACCTTACCTAAGAGTGCTTTTCCTTTAGGTAAAACTATCTCAAAAGACTATTCATCATAAGGAAAAGCGTCTAAATTTATTTTTTGGCCGCCGAAATTGAGTCGACCCTAGGCGTGGATGTCTGGCACATCTGCCCAGCCTGCGGCGATCCGGCCCGGTGCGAGCTGAGGCTCGGGCGGGCACATCGAACGGCGGCCGAAGGCCCCTTGGTTCCGAAGATGACGACCGGCTAGCGGCTGTGGAGCGGGCTGCGGACAACGGTTGCACCCATCCTCCGGGATGTAAGGCGGAGTCTTACAATTGCGAATCGCGCGTAGAATCACCCCTGCCGAGGCCCAATATTCCGTGAGACCTGAAAATACGTTGCATGATCGGACTTGCGGGGCCGGATTTCTATGGGTTATATTGCGGCATGCGGGTTGTTCGCTACGCGCTGACCCGAATTGGCTTTGATGTCGTAGACAGGACGATACCCATGACTCAGCACCAGTCCCTTCCGTTTTCATCCGTCGGCGCAGGGGGCTCGGTCGCCCGCAAGCCGATCAGCCTCAATCCGGAGCAGCAACAGGTACTCGATGCTGACGCTTCACGCATGGTGGTACAGGGTGGTCCGGGCACCGGTAAAACTCTGCTCGCTGCCCGGTTTGCCGCGCGCTATCCCGATCGCAACGTCATCATGCTGGTGCGCGACGACCGAGCGCGAATCGATCTCGAGAGCCGTTTGCGTGACGCGGGCGTTGTTCAAGCGCAGGTCCATACGTTCGACTCATACGCAATCGAACAAATTCGTCTTCGTCGACCGGATCTGCTCGGTGCGGACGTCGTTCCGGAATGGCAACCGTACTTCCTCGTGCATCGCCAGGCGAAGTCGCATCAAGCGGATCTGATCGCGGACCACGCTTTCGACTTGCTGAATGGATTCTTTGCGACTCAGGACGATGTTCCTGACGTGAAACACTTCACGCCCGACATGCTGTTCAACTTCGCGGCCAAAGGCGCACCCGGCGCGAACCTCATGAACGAGATTGTGGCCGAGGCTCGGGAGGTCTGGGATCTTATCCGGGCCGGCAAAATTCCCGTACCGAAGGTGGCAGCTGTCAAGGTGTTTCATCAGGTCGTGTTCTCGGCCGACCCGGTCGCGCGCTGGTCGCCACATGACATCCTGATCATTGACGATGCGCAGCATCTCAACGGCGCAATGCTGAAGTTCGTCCAGAGCTTGGTCACGCATTGCGAGCCGTATGCGCTGCTTATCCTCGGGGACGCGTATCAGCGGGTCGACTATTTTCACGACTCTCTCCATCCGATGGACGCGCTTTCCGCTGGAGTCCCCCTTTTTCGTTTGACGCAGTCCTATCGGGTCTCGCCCATGGTGGCAGGTGTCGCGCAGGCGATTCTGAGTCATCTGATCCGCGCACCCGAACATCTCGTCGGCACGCATCTCGAAGACGTGGACCTCGGTGCGAACATGGCGCGCGCCGACACGAGCGGCCAAGAGGCGTTCGTGGCGCGGACGATATCCCCGCTTCTCGGACTCGTGCTCAAGGAGGCAGATGCACACCCGGACAGCTTCGCCCATCGCCTGTGCTGGCGAGACGTTGGGGAGGCACTGCGGATCTTGATGTCGGTATACGCCCTGGCAAACAATCGGCGTGGCGATGTCATTCTGCCCTTCTATCGTCAGTTCTCGGATTACGCGACGCTCATTTCGTTTGCGCACGCAACCGCTGACATCTCGATCCTCGGCATGGCACAACTGATCGAGCAATACGGCTCGAAGCTCCCCTCTCTGGTCGATCGAATTGTCGAAAATCGAGTTGCGCTCCGGACTCCGCGGCGTGCTGACGACGGCGGCGCACCGCGGCTGACGCTGGCAACCGTCAATGAGATTGGCGACGCCGCGTTCGATACGGTTCGCCTCGCGAACGATTTCACGGTTTGCAAGGACGTGCAGGATCCGCGAGGGGTGGTCGGCGACGGCGCCGTAAACCGCGACGTCGCGTCGGATGTGCGCGAAGCTCGCCTGCTGTATCTTGCAGTGACCCGCGCACGGCGCGAGGTCCATCTCAACGACGAGACGCTCGCTTGGTACCGAGGAATACCCGGGGTTACGCTTGGCGCAGGCTTGCTCGACACGCGTACCGATACCTTGGATCAAAGTACCAGCGCAGCGACAGCCGCCGCGCCCGGCGCTGCGACATCGTCCAGCCCGGCGGCTCTGCCCTTGCCATTTACCCGCCGTTGAAGCAGCGGAATTTCTTGGGTATCTGCATTTCGCGGTTGATATCACCCAAAGAAAAAAGGGCAAAGGGAATGGAATATCCGACGCAGCAAGAACAGGATGGCGCTGTCATCAAAGCGGTGACAATGCCGACCGTAGTAGAAGACCCACCGGAATACGTCGTGATGGGTGCGTGTGCGTTTTCTTTGGTGCTTCCCGAAGGCGACAGCGGCCAGGATCCATTCGCAGACATACGCGGCACACTGAAACTGATGTCAAACGTGAAATGCGGATAGCCAATTTCTCTTCCTGAACCGGGGTCGCTGGGCGCATTCACTGCCGCGCGTGGCGACCGCTAGTCACTGACAGATGGCCACTGAAGGGGGTGTCATGCCATTCGAAATTCTCCGTCGCATCGCGGACGCGGAGGCGGCGCAGACCGCAGCCGCGCGCGCAGCAATCCAGGCCAGCGCGCCCGGTCAACAATCGACCGGTGAATCGGAAGCGATTGCCACTGCTGCCACTGCGCACACCGCATCCACTTCCCCGGCGCCGGGGACGGCCACACCCGAGATCGATCCGGCTGACGACGTCCTGGACCTCCAGGATCTCGCTCACGACACGAGCGATGTGCTCGGCGCTGGGGATGACGTCGAGATCCGAGTTCCCGGTGACGAGCCGGAACCTGCGGCGACAGTGACCCGCACGATCGCCGACGCTGCCGATGCCGACGCCGCTGATCCCACGGCCTCCGTGGCGGCAACTGTCGTCGAGACTGCAGGTCTTGCTGCTGTTCCCGCGGGAACTGTTCCGGTCGTCGCCGCTTCTCGCGAGGTGACGCAACCGGTCGAGTCGATGACGGCGCTGGCCATTTATCGGCCGGCCGATCGGTGGAGTGCCGATGCGCAACTTTTCGCCGGTGCGGTCGGCACCATCGAGGCGGGGGAGGGCGAGGGCGTCGTGCGCTTTCGTTTTGATCCGGCGCTCGTACGAATGTCGACGGACCTTGCTTCATTCGAGTCCATCAATGCGCCGGCTGAGGAGGTGACGAGCCTGGCGTTGCCGGCAGCGACGGCAGCCGGCGTCCGCGCGACGTTGCTCGAAGGCTATCGCGCGAAGGTGATGGCTGTGGCCGAGGCGCGCTCTCGCGCGGTGCAGGCTTCTCTTGGCTCGCGCGGCTTCAGCAGCGGCTCGCCCTTCGCCGCCCAGTTGCTCCATCAGCAGATGGGACAGTTCGACCGGGTTGGTCGGCAAGAAATTGAGTCGGTGGGGCCGGCGTGGAGTGTACCGATTCACGCCGCGGTTCTGGTCAGCCGTCAACGCCTCGACGACGACGGCGATCACGATGAGTACGACACTGGATTGCGTACGGTCTACGACATCAGCGAAGAGAGTACCCAGTTCGCCGTCGCCGACGGTCAAGCGGTCGGCGAGGATGTCACGATCCTCAGCGCTGGCCGCTCGATCGACTCGGCGATCGATTTCCTGCTCGGCGCGAGCATAGACCCGATGGTCGTGACAGTGGGTGCGTTCATGAAGGTGCATGCGACGGATGCCGACAGCGCCCGCACGGTGGCCGCTGCGTTGCTCGAGCATCGTCTGTTGGTCGACAGTGTCGACTGGAACAACGTGACGCCGGTGTACGCGGAACCGTGGCGTCAGCAGCTGGAGGGAGATGCGCCCCGAGGGTAAGCACCAAAAGAAAACGCCCGCTGGCGGGCGGGCGTTCAATTTGGTTTTAGGCAATGACGCGCACAAAACGACAGAGCCAAAACACACACTGGAATTCATTCTGTATTGTGCGTCATTGCTTGTCAACACATTTTTGGTGGACAGGCAATGCGATTCTCCGACATGTCGGAGGGCGGGCTTTCTGGCGCCCTGTCCGAGGCGCGGCTATTGCATGATGACCGCGCGGGGACCTATTTCAATGTCCTGAGCAAGGGCGTGGGTAGTGATGCGGGGCGACGCGCAGGGCGCCGCGGCTATCCCACGCATATGCTTCCGGAAATCATGCGTTTGTCCGAACGGCAGCACCGCGACGACGACTTCTATTTGTCGCAGGCGACTTTCTCGGCGCGTAGCGGTTGCGCGACTCATTTCCAGTCGATTCGCACGCTGTTTGTCGACCTCGATTCATACAAGGACCCAGAAGGCCTCGCCACACCGGAGCAGGTGCTCGAGAAGCTGGATCGGATCGGCTTGCCCGAACCGACCTACATCGTTTCGTCCGGGCGCGGCCAGTATCTCAAGTATCTCCTGCAGGACCGTGTCTACGCCGAGCATCTGCATGACTGGGGGCTTGCTCAGCGCGCGCTGGTTGCGTCGACGGCGAGCCTTCATTCCGATTCCAAGGTCAAGGATTGCAGCCGGATCCTGCGCACGCTCGGCAGCGCGAATCGCGCGAGTGGCGGCCGGCGCGTGAGCGTCGCGTGGCAGGGCGGGACCGTGTACCGATTCCGTGACCTGGCGGAACGCATCGGCCGATCGGCCGTGAACGCGGTGCAGGATGCCCGCCGGTCAGGTATGGCGGCCGATGGACTCCAGCTGCGGCGCCACGCGCGGACCTTGCGGGCCTATGCCGAACTGGGCCAGGCCCAGACATTCGCGTTTTCTGCGCTCGACGAGATCACGCAACGCCATACGCCGCTGCTGTTCAATACGCTTGAGCGGACCCCGCAGTCTCTCGCGTGGACGCGCTTCCTCGACTTGAAGGAACTGATCCGCATGCGTGGCGGGGTGCGTGAGGGTGAGCGGGACCTATGCCTGTTCTGGATGATGAACCTGCTGGCCGCGAGCGGGACCGTGCACCCGGGAAATTTCTACGACGAGGTGGCCGCCATCGCGTCGCTCATGCCGGGGACCGATTTCGAGCCGCTCCAGGATGGCTCCATGGAGACGTTGTATCGCCGTGTTGAGGCTCAGGCGGAAGGCAAGCGCTGGCGTCAGACTGCCCGACAATCGGAACAACCGGATGGACAGGGACCGAACGGCAAGACTCGCAACGCGGATCGCTCGCCGCTATATCAGCCAAGCAACGATTTCCTGATCGAGACATTCCGCATCGAGCCGGCCGAGCAGCGCGCGCTGCGCACAATCATCTCACGCGACATCGTCAACGAACGCCGAGTGGCGAAGCGGCGTGCCGCCGGCGTACAGCCCATGGCTGAAGTCATCGCGACACGGCGGCACGCGCGCGAAAGCTCGGCGCAAACAGCGCGCGTGCTTGTGCAGCAGGGCGCAAGCCTGTCGTCGATCGCCATCGAGCTGATGGTCAGCGAGCGGACCGTGCGGCGCTACCTTGCACCGTCCGCGGCATCGCCGGGCACGCACGCATCCGCAGCGGAGATTCCGGCGCCCGCAGCTCGACCATCGACGCGGCACATGGCGATTGACGCGACACTGCAACCGATAGTGCCACATGGCATCTTGAGGGCGTCGCGTGGTGGCGGGCAGCATGCGCCGAGGCGGGGCGAACAACACACATCGGATGTGAAAGAGGATGTGGCTTCACACGTTCGGAGTCTCGCCGAGGCGGGGCGCACGGGCGCGGCGATTGCGCGTGAGCTGGGAATCAGTGAGCGCACGGTGTGGCGTCACCTGGCTCGCCATCGGTGCGGGTACAGCCGCACGCCCGATGTCACGGGTGACGATGCTGTTTCGAGTCTCTCGCAGTTGGATTCGTTCTCGGGAAGACGAGCCGGGGCGAACTTGAACCCACGGCAACCGGACAACGCCTCGACCTATTCGTATCGGGAGACACTCGTGACGACAAACTCCTTTGCCGCGCTGGCGGAAGCTGCCCGCCGCGAAAAAGCGGAGCAAGAAGCGAAAAGGACTGCGAAGGTCATCGCCCGGGCGCCGCAGAGATCTGAACCGCGGTCAGATTTGCCCACGCTCCCGCGCGGGCGGCAGATGCATGAACCTGCACGTGCCCAGCAAGCTACGGGCGGTATCCACTGCGATGATGGCGATCTCGGTGAGCGCGAAGGCATGGCGATATCCGCCTCGTCGGTCTTCAACAGTCTTGCGAGGTATGCGGACCCAACGGATCTTCCGCACATCAGTGCGGCAGGTGAGGGGGAACACTCGATGGACGCTGGGCCTGCTGGCATGCCCCCGGTATCGAGCGGGAAAATGCCGGGCGTCGGGGGGATAGGCGCGCCCGGCGGCATGACGCCCGACGACCGCGCCCGTCTGGAGCGTCTCAGGGAGATGCAGGACCGAGCGGCGCGCCGACAACTGCGAGGGCGCGCTAGCGATCCGAACGACCCGAACAACGTGGTCCAAAGGGGGGCTCTAGAAGAGGCTTCCGACGCACAGAAAGGCGCGGCGCACGCCGTAGCAACTTCCCCCGTCGACCCCGTGCGACCGCGCGGCTCGCGGTTTTCCTTGGAGGCTTGGGAGGCCGCACGCGCGAGCCAGCCCGGCTGCTGCATCTTCGAGTTCCAGCGTATCAACCCTGTCAGCCAGCAGGTCGAGTCGATCCTCATGGCCCTGCCGCACGAACGTGTCGTTCAGCAAGGTTTGCCGCTCGAGTTGCTCGATGGAAGCTTGGTCGCGCCGCGCATTGGCTCAGGGGGTGTTGGGGCAACGAACGCTGTCGCAGGCGGCGAATCTGCTGCGCAGGACGAATGCCGCCTTAACTTCCACCACTGGGGTTTCGACGGCTGCCAACAGGTGGCCCGCATGCGCATTGTCCTGCGCGAAGCAAACCCAAATCGCGCGCTGTTCGCGGGCTGCACCTTCGACCTGGCGCTAGGTCCGGATGCTCGAGAGGTCCTCGACCAAGGATTGAATCGCAGTCCGAGTTCCCGCGGGTAACTCCCTCAAGTCGACATGACGCCACGGCCTGAATTTCACCCCCAATGGGGGGAGGTGCGGTTCAGTGCGCACATTTCATAACCGATGACTCGGAATAGCAACATAAAAAAATGGCTGAAATATGTTGCGCACCCGCAGTCGGGAATCGTAATGTTGTCTCAAAAGCTGTGCGCTCGATGGCTGGTGGGCGTGCAGAAGTGCGCGAGGCTCACGCTCGGACTGAGCGGCAGTACTAGAGTCAGCTCATTTGTCACCTGGAACATCGCAACGTGAATGGATTGACTTCGTGTGGAAGCCGACATGACCACCAATGAGAAGAGCCGTGCTGACGAGCTGACGGAAGCCGAGATTGACGCGATCGCTGATGATGGACATCGCAACGCGATGGGCGGCATTTACGTGTGCCCTGCACATGACTTTGCGAGCGCAGTAATTGTTGCCCATGAGGAGAAGCGCGCGACAATCCTCACTTCCTCCCCTGTCGAGCAGCCCGCAGCAGCGCCACTCGTGCGCGAAGTGCAAGGTCTCGCGCCATGGGAGCCGGGCGCGCTCGCGGTATCGATTGCTGAGATTGATGCACTCAGCAATAGCGAGGATCGCGGCCTCTCGAACAGCGAAACCGAATCGATGATGGCTGTCGTGTACGAATTGCGACGCCTTCAAGCGTTGGAGCGCGCAGCAGCGCCATTCGATCCGGCCGCGCAGTACGACGAGAGAGGTGTGCATATCGGATCGGGCCTGCCGAAAGAATCCTGCCCGTGCGGCCTCTGCGAAACGATGCGCGCGGCCGCATCGCAGCCCACAGCAGCGATGACGGACGAGCGAGCAGCGTGCGCGCCTCAGACCTTCTCGGGATTTGAAGCACTCAACGCAGGCTTTCGCGCTGGCCTCGCCCGGGCCGGGGCGGATGGGGCGACGGTCGGTGAGTACGACCTGAACACGAGCGACGGCGGCCGGGGCTACATCGCCGAGTTTTTCTCGAAGCGCCTGCGCCGGCATGACTTCGGTCGTTACATCAGAGAGCTGCTAGCTGCCGATTTCGCATGCGCGCTGGCTCGATACCTGAGCGATCAAGATGCCTCCCGCGCGCCCGCTATGGCGGCGGAAGCAGCGGCACCTTCACTTCGCGCCGAGTTCGACGATGCTTACCGGGCGTTCGTCGGAGCGTTCGATACCCCGCAAATGCGGCGGGCCGTAGCCGGCGAATATGCCGATGATGCACGGCGTCGTCTGCGCACCTTCGCCGAACGGTTCGCCGCCCCGCAGCCGCCCGCGCAGGCCGACGCTCGGGAGGCGGTGACGGACGAACCTGCCGCATGGCTTGTTGACGGCCTGAACGGGCACAACGAGCGCCACGCGAGCGTTTGGATCCGCAAGGAAAACGCTGATGCCGTCGTTGCCACCCTGTTCAATGTGTCGATCGAACCGCTCGACCGCCGCACCGCGCTCTCTACTCGTGCAGCGGGGTTGACGGACGATGAGTGGAAAGCCATTCGGACGCTTAAAGGGTATGTAGAGGATCGAGCCGGTCATATCGCCCGCGAGTCTGCTCTCGACCTCGCGCTCGATTGCGTCGCGCGCCTTCTCGCAGCCCATCCGGTCCAGCCGGAGTCGGTGACGTTCGACGTCAGCGTCGCGACAATGAAGGAATCGCACCGAACGACTTACCACGTGCTCGCGAAGCGCTCCGACCGATCGCAAACCGATCTGCTCGACTCGACAGGCGTGATGGACGTGTTCCACAGTGAGAACCGCGAACACGCAGAGATTGAGTGCGCCGCGTGGGACGCGTTCCTGACCGGCGCGGTCGCGAGGAAGCACTTGGAATTCGTCGTCGCATCAGTCGCGCAGCCGGAACTGCACGAGCAGGTGACGGAAGCCGACTTCGACCGGCTCAAACGGTTCGTCGGACTGGTGCTGAAGGACCACCGAAACCACGGCCATCCGGGAGACGTTGACGGCGGAACACTCCAGGCGTACGCGGCGCGGTGCGGTCTTATCGAAGAGCGTCGCATGGAAGTGCCTTGTTCCGAAAATTGCTCGTGCGCCGAATTCGGAGAGTTTCCCACGACGTGCTTTTTCAATACCGATCTGGGAACGGCTGTCATAGACGTGGCCCGGATGGGAGAAGGTCGATGAAGCCAGTTCTGACGAAAGTGGAGATTGCTTCCGTTGTCGCTGCGGCGAAAGCGAGGTGGAATGCCGAAGCAGATGAGCGCAACCAGTGGCCGGTGCTCGGCGATGACGAGCGCTCCGAGCTGATCGCCATTGCTCTCCAATCCAACCTGTTGGAGCGTGCTTGTGTCGAACCGGCGGCGCATATCACGCCGCGCGATATCGAAACACTGGGCACAATCAGTTCTCTGCAAGCTGACGCAGACGGAGTTGTCATCGCGAACGCGACTGGGAACGAGGATATGTTTCTCTCAGCCGTTCGAAAGCTGATCGCGTCGGTACGGGCCCTGAAGGATGTCCCGCAACATTCAATTGGTGCAGAGATTGCACCCGCGAACGAACGCATCCGCGATTTGGAGATTGAGCTGTCTGGCGAGCGCGGACAGGTCGCGATCTGGAAGCAGCGTGCTACAGAATGGTGCGACAAGTACAACGCCGCAGTAACTCAATCCGCACGGAAACCCGCTCATGAGGGCATGACGGACGCAGCTGCTCCTATTGCCATGCTGCTGTTCTGCCCGAGGTGCGGCTCGCAGCACGTCGATGCCCCGGAGATCGGGGACATAGACACCGGTAGTGGCATCAGGGACGATGTGCAGTGGACGAACCCACCCCGTCGAAGCCATCTCTGCCACTTTTGCCAGAACGTCTGGCGGCCGGCCGACGTGCCAACGAATGGCGTCGCATCAATCCAGTCGCGCGGAAAGGCCGACACCTGGACCGGTACCGCAACGCAGTCGACTATCGCTACGGCGCTCGGTCGCGCGCGCGCGGCGCTGTACGCGATCGCGAAAACCTACGATGAGCTGGAGTTGCGTGCGAAGGCGTTGGAGGCCTATGAGGAAACAAATGAGGTACCGCCGGGACAGATCGTCCCGCGCGCCCCACCGTTTCAGAACTGCCAGTTCCGGGTGTGCGACCTGCCTGGCCAGTGCCGTAGTGAAGGCGCGTGCCATCACCCGGCGGGGGTTGATGCGGACGCGCGTAATGAGACAGTTTCTGGTTCGAAACCGCACGAAGTGATTTTGCGCGCAATCGAAATCATCAGAGGGGGCGCAGATAGCCTGCGTGAATGCCACGCACCGCATGGAAATTGGGGCGACGCTCTGGAAGAGAAGGCGGCTTATGACGCCGAGATTGAAGTCGTGCGTGATTTGGAATCGGTCCTGCGCGCTATGGCAGGAGAAGCGGTGGGGTGGTTTGTCAAGGTATTGAATACCGTTCGGTGGAGAGACGATCTGGTGAACGCTGACTTCTACGACCGACAGCCGTTCTACACCGTCCCACCCATGCAGGCCGACACTCGGAACGCGCTGACGGACGATCGTACCGCATCCCCTGTGGCGCAGCCGGCAGCAACAGGCAATGAGATGGGCTCAGAAGGGGGGATACAAGGCTGGCATGTCGAGGTGCATGTGAATGCCGAACGCGTGTTGCTGATCGGCGACAACTGCCTCGCTGGAGTCGAGAACTTGGACATGTTTGCACCCATCGTTCGGACAGCGGCCGCGCATCTGATCAGCTTCATCGGGGCCGGCCCGGACCATGTCGGCGGTCGAGTGATGCTCGCGGCTTCTGCGCTGGCGGACGAGCAGCCATTCGCATACGAGGTCACCAACAATTTGGGCGAGCGCGAGTTGATCTACGCTGAGAAGGTCACTGACGAAGACTTGGCCCGTCCTCACGTGACGCTCTGCCGTGTGGGTGGCGCATGAGCGCGCTCGTTCTTATGGCGTGCTGCGCGGCTAAGGGCATGCGCGCAGCACCAGCCTTCGACTTGTACCGAGGCGTGATGTATCAGAGCTTCCGTGCCCATGCCGGCGATGCGCCGCCGGCCGTAGTGATCCTGTCGGCAGAGTACGGCTTTATCGATCCGCGTTTGATGCTCTCACCCTACGACCGCCGCATGGACCGGGCACGTAGCGACGCGATGCTCGACGACTTGGCGCGCTTCGACCGTGCTGCGTGGCCCGAGGCCAATGAGATTTTGTTGGCCGGTGGCGAACTGTACCGGCGCGTAATGCGCGCGGCGCTCGCTCGACGGATCACAAGCGGTGTTATCCCGCATGACGCGCGGATCAGCGAAACGACGGGCGGTATCGGGTATCAGCGATCTCAACTAGGTGCATGGCTGCGCCGCAACTGCAATGGTGAGAAATGTTGAAGTGTGTGATTTCATGGCGTGTCTTGTTTGCTGGGCGGGCGCTTGTGAACGTAGTCGTGGTTCTTGGTGCCGTGTTGAACACCACGACGCTCATTGGGGTGTTGCTGCCCGGTGAAGCTTTCGCCCAGGTTGCCCCTGCCGTCCAGGCGCCGTCCGCGGCACAGGCGCCCCAGGTACCGACAGCGGCACAGGCGGTACCTTCCTCGCAGATTCATTCGCGTGGTTCGCACGAGGCGCTGTTTGCCGTAGCCCAACACAACCTGCCGCTCGCCGCGCGCATCTTTAGGCAGATGATCTCTCAACATCCGAACAATCCAGTGCTGCACTTCTATCTCGCTGAGGTTGTTGATCAAGAGGGACTGCACGACGAGGCGGTCGCCCATATGGCAAAGGCGCGCGCGCTAGATCCGTCCTTGTCATTCACGTCGCCAGATCGCTTCAGCGCCATCGAAGGGCAGATGAAGGCGCGAGCCGCGGGGCGGCATGTTGTCTTGCCCGGCGACGGCCGCGGCAGCGGCATGATGCTCGCCCTGCGTGATCCAGCGTTTCTCATGCCGATGGCTATCGGTCTGGTACTGGTTGGGGGCGTCATGATCCTACTGGGCACGCGACTATGGTCGTTTAGAGATCCGGTAGGCGCGGAACGCAGCCGGCAGCGTGCGCGATTGGAGTACTTGCAGCACAAGATGCAGCGCGATGGTCACGCGAACCAGACTGTCGATGGTAAGCGCATGCTTGCGCAACTCGCTCGAGCGCGTGCATTGGCGGGTTCACGCGCATTGCGTGACGTCGAAGTCAACCGTCTTGAGGAGGGAGTGAGGCGTGCGCTGGGCGGCGATGACTCTGGATGGCCGAAGCCTGCAGGGGATATCGTCGCAAACGGCCAGCGCGATGCGAGGCGGGCTGCTGACATTCAGGGTTGATTCGCGGGCCATACGACGTCGATCAATGCATGTTGCGTGTGGCGGAGGCCGCGCGGTAAGGTGAACTGACGCTGCCTAACGTGGCCGCGTCTTGAGGAATTCGAGCGCCACCAGGCGTAGGAGAAGCATCATGGCAAAGCTGGGCGAAGGAACCAAGGTCATCAGCCTGCAGGGCGAAACGGGCAAGACCGTCGCATCCGATCAAACCTTCACGGGCCCGAACGCGCTCGGCTTTATCGACGAAGCTGTCGACCTTCCCGGCGGGGATGTCGAGTACGTGATCACATTCGATGGCGATGTGACCAAGCGGATCTCGGAGGCGGATCTCTTCGATCCTTCGCGTTACGGGGTGCTTGTGCGCGATTGAGAGGGCTCTTTGGAGTAACTAGGCGAGGTTTTCATGTTGCATTTTTTTGCGGGCTTTGCGCTTCTGCCGCGTGCGATTCAGTGGGGCTTCGCGCTTTTGTACGGAGCGGTGTTTGGCTCGTTTTTGACCATGGTCTCGTATCGACTGCCTCGCATCCTGCTGGCAGGTTTGGAGTATCCGGCCGACGAATCGACCGCAGACAGTGCGCTTCCGCGGCTGGCGGTGCCGGCCGGCATGGTACCGGAGGGAAAAGCGCTTAGCCTCTTTCAGGCATCCGCGTGCCCGAACTGTGGGAATAAGATTCCGGCACGGGCTAATATCCCGATCTTCGGATGGCTCGTGGTGCGTGGCCGCTGCGTGTGCTGTCATGCGCCGATCAGCATTCGGTATCCGATGATCGAGCTGGTGAGCGCGGCCGCTGCCGGCATGTGTCTGGCGCATTTTGGCGCGACGCTTGAGGCGATCGCTGCCTTCGCTTTCTTGTGGTGCCTGCTGCTCGCCGCAGTCATCGACCTCGAGACCATGTTCCTTCCCGATTGCGTCACGCAATCGTTGCTGTGGCTCGGACTTGGACTCGCGGCATTCGGGGCGATTCGCTTTCTGCCTGTACCGAGCCAGGCGATCCTGGGTGCCATGGCGGGATACATGATTGTCTTCATCCCCGCGCGTATCGGGCAGGCGATGATCGGGCGCGAAATGATGGGCGAGGGTGACTTCAAGCTGAACGCTGCGATCGGCGCGTGGCTTGGCTGGGAGGCCATTCCGGTGATTTTGTTGGTCGCCGCAACGCTGAGCGTAATTGGACACGCTGCGGTTAGCATTCTGCGCGGCGGAGCGCGGCGCGCTGCACAAGATTCAACTGGAGCGACAGATTTGATATCGCAGGGCTACCTGCCCTTTGGGCCTTGGCTTGCCGGCGCCGCGGCTCTGATGCTGCTGGCCGGCCGTTTCGGTCTTGGGGCGGCGATCTGACAGGGCATATTGCATCCGCGTTTCTGACGCGGCTTGGTCGTAACGCCAAGCATGACATGCAATTAACTCTTGGGTTTTGCTTGGCGTTTCGTTTCAATCAGGGTTTTGATCTGCTTGCGGTCGGCTTTTGACAAACGCTCCCACGCAAGCAACAGATCTGCCAGTTCATCGTCTTCACAGTAGAAGTACGCGGCCGGGAGGCAAAGTGCTTGTGCCAATTTCAATGCAGTACCGAACGGGGGCTCATTCTCACCTGTTTCGTAGCGGCTCATCCGAGCGCTCGCGGTACCTTCATCTAGGCCAATTCGCACGCCAAGTCGGTCTTGCGGCATACCGGTTCGGAGTCGCGCCTCCCGTAGACGGCGACCGAACAGTGTGGCTGGCTCCTTTCTTTTCATTCTTCGAATATCGTAGAATTTGCTTGTTGTCTCTCTACGTAATTCGTAGAATTGCCAATGGCAGCGGACACAGCTGCCACTTTCCGCAAAGTTAGCAGCGAAGTGCGAGAAGCGCTTGTTGTATATGGCCTACATGGAGGTCGACGGTTGTCGACTGCAACGCTGTGACCGCAATGCGCTCGTCGGTGAGAACCGGTGGCGTAAGATCGATCCAGGCGAAATAGAGATGCTCGGCGATATCTGCGAAGTCAGCTGAGCCTGACCGAGGAACAGACTCATGATTCAAGAGAAGTCGGTCACTGTCCTCGTCGTATCCATCTTTATTGGGACGACGCACGGGTGGAAAGTGACGCGTCGGTCAAGAAGGTGATCGCCGTGCCTCCGCCCGAACTGCCCATGTCGGCTTTCGTTCCGGTCGACACAATCGATGCGCCAACGCCTGCGGTCGCAGTCGCGTCTCCCTATTCGGAGCATCATTATCGTGAAGTGGCGCTACTGTGGGCGTCGCCTTGGGCGCGCCTGTCTGCGCGGCTGCCCAATGGTCTCGTGATCGACCTGGAATGCGCTGAGCTAGATGCGCGGCACGTCAAGACGAGGCTTTTCGCGATGCGGCGATGCTCGATCAACGGTCGCAAACGTTTGGCGATTCAATCGATTCGTTGTGACCAAACTGATTACATTCTTTTGACAACAATATTGCTTCTCGCCGCGATGATGTTACGCGTCGAGGTGACTTACGATCTTGTTGACATTCTGTCAGGCGACCATGTAGTGTCGATCAGTGAGTACGTGATTCTCGGGTGGGTCGTGATACGAAACAACAATTCCTACGCATGGCACGCGCGGTCGATTGATTTGTATGACGATAGCCGCTATTCCGCGTCGGTTCCATCGGATTGGCAACGTGTAATCAGCCCATTCGCTGGTGGCGGAGCACATCTAAAATCAAAATGTGAGAACCATTGATGAGCGTTATTTCTGTCAGCGAGTCCTTCTACATTCGATTTGGGACCGCCAATCCGATTTGGAAATTTCAATCTGATAGCAATGTCCTCCACCTTAGCGACTCCGTGCACGGAGTCCATACGTCAATTCAGATCGAGCCAGAACAGGCAAGGGCTGTCCGTAGTCTGGGTGAGGAGATCACGAGCCTTCGCTGCGCGGTTCAATTATTCGGTGAACCCATGGATTTCTTTCTGATCGGTAAGCGGCTAACTGATTGGGCGTGGGGAGGGGTTGCATCTGATATTTCCGATGTCGCCGTTGCAACCGACGACATTATGACGCAGTTGACGAAGTCGCCGCCTCGTAATGTCATATATTTGTCCAGTCGCCGTTCTGCAGGATATTGAAATTTTGCCCTAAGCGATTCACATTGGTGGTGGCATGAAGGTGAGTATTGATTTTCGCGATTTCAGGGATTACTTCGGATCGGCGAACCCAGTTTGGAAGTTATCGGATGTGGGTAGTACGTTGCAATTGTTTGCAGCAAGCGACGACCGTGAGCCAAAACTGAATGTCAGACTGTTAGCACGGCAGGCAGAGAAGATTCGCGCGATGAAAGGGGCAATGTCGATGCAAACGATGGATGTGCAGATTGCGGGGAAGTCAATGTGCTTACATCTGGTTGGCAAGAAAATTGGACCGGGTGAGTGGGCCGGTATTGCGGCCAGCATGTCTGATGGCGCAGCCGTGGCGGAGAACGCTTCCAAGGCTCTTGATTTTGCCGAGTCGATTGTTTCTGAGGTCAATGCAATCGTTGTTGTACTCGATCGAAGCGGCCGAATTCATCGGTTTAATCGCCGGGCGGAGGAGTACACCGGATGCAAAGAAGAGAACGTCATTGGGAAGAACGCGCAGGAACTCTTCATGTCTTCGGAGGAAGGACGGGTTTCGAGAGATAATATTGCTCGTTTCTTTGAAATCGGTGAGGCATATGACGTTCAACGAGTGATTGAGACCGTCGGCGGGCCAAAGCCGTTTTTATTTCGAAATCGGTTTATTCCATCCGGTTCAAAGGCGGAGTTTATTGTCTGCTCTGGAGTGGAGCTGCCGCGAACGTTGACGCCTGGTGAAGAGCCTGTCTTTAACGGCGCGAAACTGCGTGACGCCATCACGACCACCCAGCAATTGTCCGCTTTGTTGATGATGCTGTCGGGCAGCCCATCTACGCTGGAAATCCTGCCCCCGGCGGCGCTGAGCGATATCTTTGGCTTGGCTAGCGAACTCTCGGAGAGGTTGCGCGAACACCTGATTGCGGCGTCCGCCGGACGCGCTTAGTGTGGGTCGGGTTCGTACTTTTCGCTGATCGACTTAACGACGGGGAGAAGCGCGGCGATTTCGTGCTCAGGCAAATCAGCCATACGTTTCAGTATCTCTCGTTTCGCCTTGCATGCCAGTTCGTAATCCTGTGCGAACGCCAGTGTCTCTCGTGCCAGTGTTGCTGCAGGCTGCGTGTCTACAACCGGGGGCGTCACTGATAGAAGCGAGTGGGCTTTGCCACCGATTGCCATCGGTGGCATTCCGCTTTCGAGCCAACGAGCTGCGCAGCCAATTGTCTTCTCGGCCTCAATCATGCCCGCATAGGACATGCCACGCGATTCCCAGTTCTTGACGGTTTGCGGCGACTGATTGATCAGTCTGGCGATGGCTGACTGGCCCTCCACACCCCGAAGTTGTCGGGCGGCCTCGTATAGGCGAACCATAGTTTCGTGCATGGGCGGCATGGTGCCAGTAGCCAACAACCTGGTGTTAAACGTTACGTTTGACAAGCGCCTCTCCATCCGATATGTTTAACTTCACGCCACGTGTAAATTAAACCATGGATATGATGGTCGTGACAGAGAAAGATTTGTGCGGCCTGGATGACGTTGGCGGCAGGATGGCGAAGCAAGCGCGGCAGATCCAAGCGGCGGGATAGCCGCGATCGAGCACAAGCAGAATACGGGGTTGCAGAGACTTCAGCATTGCGAGCAGAGGGGGGACGGCGAGCGTGCGGAAGCGGAGATCGACGGATACAAGGATCAAAAACATGCTTGTAAGAAGCTCGGGGTTTGCTCCATCATCGGAATCGAACATTCTGGAATCCGTAGTTTCGGCCGCAAATGCCGTGCGACAGCCGACGCTCACATCCGATCAGGCCGCTTTTCTGGAAGCCGTGCCACATTACCCTGGGCACAATTACCTGGTGGGAGGACCCAGCACGGGTAAGACGACGGCGCTGGTTCAACTCGCGGTGTCGCGAGCGCCGGCACGCCGCGGTCTGTTCATTGTCAGGACGGCGGAGTTGAGTCGCCAACTGGACCGGGAGCTTTTGTTACGCGCGCCTGGAGTCGAAGTGACGACCCTGGTCGGGCTTGGTGTTCGGCTGGCCAAGCCTGCAATGCGAGCGTCGCTGGTCCACGCCTTGTGTCCGACCGCCATTTCGAGCCAGCTGAACATTTCGAAGAGCAACGCCGAGGCCGCGCTGCGCATCCTCGACATCTTCTGCCAGAGCGCTGATACCGATATCGACGAACGCCACCTGTCGAATCTGGACCGCGTGTTTGCCGGTTCGGTGCTGGACATTCTCGACAAGGTCGATGCGGCCCGCAAGCTGTGGCAGGACATTGTTGACGGCAAATTTTCGGTGACGCGCGATGCGATCTTCAAAATGATGTCGCTTGATGCTCCGGCGCTACTCGTCGACGACATCTATGTCGATGATGCAGAGGACCTGACGCCGGCGCAGATCCACTTCCTGCAGCAACAAGTACATGCGCGAATCATCTGGGCCGGCGATCCGGAGCAGCAGCTACAAGGCAATCTCGCGGCGCTCGACGCGTCCGCGCGACTTGGCCCGGTGACCATCCTGAATCAATCCTTCCGGATGACCCCCGAAGTTGCGGACCTGTGCAATTTGGTGGCCGCGGGGAGCCCTGCGGGGCTGGCCAAGGCCGGGTTGGATCAGTCTCCCTTGCTGTTGAAAGGGGGCTGCGATTTTCTTGCGCTGTCGCGCTTCAACGTCCAGAAATCAGTCGTGATCGCTCGCTGGGATTCGACGCTGCTCTCCATGGCGTTCGAGACGATGGGCGAGGGCGTGCACTGGGTCGGGGGCTGCGACGCCGTTGCACGTGCATTCGCCATTTACTATCTCTGGAAGGGTTGCGACGAGACCATGACCCTGCCGTCGGATGAAATGAGCAGCCAGTCCCGGACTGATGACGTAACCGCGTTCTCGAGTTACGCCCTGCTGAAGGACTTTGCGATCCATACTCACAACCAACAGCTGCTCGTGCTGACCGAGATCGTGGAGAAGTATGCAGAAAGCACGCCGCAGATCGCGCTGAGGATTCTGCGTAATGCCGTGCCGCGCATGGATGATCCCGGGTGCCGGGAGATCTATGCAACGCCAGAGCGCGCGAAGGGGATGCGTTGGGAGAGTGTCACGCTGGCGCAGGACTTCCGTGGGGACGTGTCGGACCCGGCCGAACGCGCTCTCCTCTATCTTGCTTGCTCTCGCGCTGAAGTGAATGTCACGGGTCCGGGGCTTTGGACCAGCAAGTGGTTCTGAGTGTACTGAACTGGCTGTACCTCATGTTGTTTGTGATCCGCCACGGCTCTCAAGAGTCCGGCCGCGGATTTCGGCGAATGTGATCGGCCAAACCGGCAACGTGGTTCCGGATCGGCCGGCCCTCGGACCGTGCGGGGGCGCATTTTCATTCAGTCGCGATCAGCGGCGCGGGCAGCAAGGCTGGCCAGGAGCACACCCAGGATGGCCGCCCCCACCGCTATCCCGATCGTCTTCAACACCGCCTTCACCGCGCCTTCGTTTCCCAGTTGCCTGGCATGGTCTGACACGTGCTGTTTCTCGGTTCCCTGCACGAACCCGAACTTCGCACGGTCCGGCAGCAACTTGACCATGCTGTCGACCATCTCGGTGAGCTGCCAGTGGCGGGTGGCGGACACGGTGCAGACTTCGGCAGTGGGCAAGTTGAAGAGGGCACCCACGTCCGACCGTTTCTGCTCGATGTTGGCGAGTTGCTCGGGGCCCGGGCGGCGCTCCTCGCGGATCCAGTCGTCGATTGGTTCGAGCTTGTCGCACTGGTTGACCACCACCAGGAAGGGCGTGGCGTTGCGCCCGATCTCCGGCTCGACGATCGTCTCGTAGTACTTCTTGTCGGCGAGCAAGGCGCGGTCGTCGGCCTTGACCACCCACAGTACGAGGTCCAGCTCCGGGAGCACGCTCTTGTAGAGCGCGCTGTACTCCTCGTCGCGCTCGACGCTTTCGCCCAGGCCGGGCAGGTCCACGAGGAACACCCCGGAGAGGTTGCCCTGCATTTCCAGCAGCACTTGCTGGGGCTGGCGGGTGCACGCTGAGACGTCGCTGACCTTGGCGACGTCGTGGCCGAACAGCACGTTGAACAAGGCGGACTTGCCCACGCCCGTCTTTCCCAACACGCCAATCCGCGGGACGTAGCCCAGGGTTTCTTTGATCTGATCGACGGTGTCCTTGGTGACCTCGACGCCTTGCTTGCGCAGCACGTCGCTGAAGATCCTCACCAGGTTGGGATCAATGCTCATGTTTTTTGGTCTCCTTCGGGCGGTTGTTTTTGTTGGGGCGCCGGTGGCTCGACGGCCCCCACCCACAGGGTCAGGCGCATGATGGTGGGCGGGGTGGTGCTCATTCGACGGATCCCTCAGCTGATGGTAGACGGGGAAGTGGTCGATTGTACGGAGCCCACACGACGATTGCTTGACCATTGGGTCGCGCGGAAGTGGAAGTGTTACTGGTCAAGTAAGGTTCGAGCGTCGCCCGATCCCGACCTGCCCTCGACGTGAGCAGGCGGACATTGCGGGCATACGGAATTAACCGCATCATCGAAAGCGCGATTGAATTCCGCAGTGTTTGGAAAATCGTGCGGCAAAGCCTCTGGCGTCGACCGGAGGAGGCTACGCCCTGCGCGCCGGCGTGCGGACCGTCGCACCCAGACGGACCCATGGTCACAGCGAGCGCTGAACGCGCAAGGCAATCAAATCTCGTTCACATCGATCAGCCTATTGGTGCCGGCGAAGCGTAACTGTCGGCGGCCGATTCGAGGTCATCCGGACGCAGTGCATCTTCGGTATCGGTGGATCCCTCTTGTTGTCGACCTTGCGCTTCGCGCAGTGCATGCTCATGCGCCAGTCGCCCATGGTCCAGGTCGGCGAAAATCTTTTCGGGCGTCTCGCGTTTTGCTGACCGCTCGCCACTCACGAAGCGCCAGACGCTTTGCAGCGCCTCTCGGATTTTCTCGAAGATCGACTGAGTCGCTCTAAATTGATGCGAAGCCTGCATGTCGAGGGTGAGCTTGTCGCTTGCCCAGAGCTGAAACGCATAGGCACAGCGTTCCTCCATCGAGGTGGCGCATGCTTCGTACGCCGTTTCGCCGAAATGATCACGGGCGAGTTCTTGCACGCGGCGAGCAAGCGATCCCGATTCGACGAAGGCGTGTGTCAGCACAGCTTTCTCCTGACCGGATAGCAGGCGGTCCCACGCCAGATGAAACGACTCGTGGTTGAGGACTGAGATGGGGTCTTCGGCACGAAGGCATACGCTCACCAGGCGATCGCGGTAGGACCCGGTGGCGCCGTTCAGTCGGGCCTCGCCGAAATGATCCGGTGCATCGTCGAGTAGTGTCGTGCAGAGTTGCAGCGAGCCAGCCGATCCGATCACTCTGGCAAAGCGCTCACGGACCATCGCTGCACGTGCGTCGAGCTTGACGCCGTCGAGTTCAGCCGGGTGCAGGGCATAGCCGTGCGCGTACAGCGGAAGCTCGCCAGCGAGTTTCTCGCGCAGGGCATCGGTGATGTTGATGCCGAGCACGGTTTTCGGCTGGTCGCCCAAGATGATCTCGCGCGGCTCGACCTTGCCGAGCTTGCCGATGACCTTGTCGGCGAGTTTGGGAATGATCTTGCCGTAGAAGTCGTTCAGGCCGTCGTTGCCGCCGGCGCGGCCGCCATTGCGCATGTCGCCCGTGATCCAGGCGACCTCGTTGATCTGCGGCTGGCGCGCGGCCATTTGAAGGAGGCGTCGCAGGACGAGGCCAGCCCAGAGTTCGGTGTTCGTGACATACGGCCCCTTCGGGATGCCGTTCCACTCGGAGCGGCGGCCTTTCTGAGCCCAGTCGGACTGAACTTCCTCGATGAAGAAGATGTGGTCGCGAACGGTGTAGCGCGCATGCGCCATCAAATTCTTGCCCAGCCGTCCGTCGACTTCGCTGCTGAAATGGTGCTGGGTGAAGTCGGGCACGTGATCCACAAGCGTTAGAAGTCGCTTGCGCTCCTCGTCGAGGGGGATTGCCTCCATCAGGCGATCCATGTCGAAGTTGATCTGTTCCAGCTCGAACTCGATTGATTCGACGCGGTCGAGGATGTTGTCCCGGCGGGAATTCAGGATAAACAGCGTTTCCGCATAGTCTCCGCCCGGCCAGCGCCAGGACGCCCAGCGCGGCCGCGCGAGGGTGACCTGCTTGACCGTCGTCAGCTTTTCTTCGGCGAATTCCTTGACCTGATCACGTGTCAGCACGCGTGACGCGTCACCGTCGTTCAAGCGTTCGAGTACGCCGGTCTCGTCAATTTCCGCCTGCTTGACGCCCTTCTGGGTCATGTTGCGGATCAACGCAATCCACTGGGTGGCCGGGGCGCGCGCCTGTTTCGATTGCTCGATTTCCCGGATCAGGCGGCTGAACATCAGCGGCGAGGGATCCTTGGGGTCGTTGAGGTATACGACGACGTCGCGCTTCTCTGCCATGTGGCCTCCGTGTGGGTGAAGTCGGCTGAAGCCAATCGAGGTCGCACCGAGAATCGATTGCGCGAGGCATGCGACAGGCAATCGTGGCCGCAAAGTTTACGCAACATAATAATTGATGTAAAAATATATTGCAAAATTGCTGGGCGGCCGTTTGGCGCGGCGTTGCGCGGTCTTGGCATTGCGATCAGGTTGGGGGGGCGCGTGGAAACGTACAGACAATTGGGATTGGCAGCGGCCGAGCAGATGCTGATGGTCTGTCCGACTGGCTACGACGATCTTCGGGTAGTGCACACCCAGTGGTCGTCTCTGGGGGATAACCGCGGTCTGATGACCGTGTCGATGTGCGCGCCGGAACTGATCCGGGCCTTCACGGGCGACAAGGTTCAGCAGCCGACCATGCCGGAGGATCAACGCTTTTCGCACACAACGCGTCGGCTCGACATTCCGCTGCGCGACGCGCGTGGAGAGGTCGCATACCTCGGTGTGTTCGGCAACATCTGGGCGTGGAAGGATAAACAGGAGGGAGATCCGCTGGCGCTCATCGTCTCGGCCAAGCGTTTCGGCCGGAATCTGTACCTGCAGGATCTCGAAACCGTCGATCCCAAATGGGTGGGCCGCGTGCGGCCGCGCTACCGTGGTATCCCTGGCAAGGTGGCGGCAGAGCGCATCGAGCGCGACATGCAGGACGTGGTCGAAAGCCCGGCGGCTTACGAGGTGTGCCGGGAGATGATCGTCAAGACGATCGGTTGGCCCGAGGAGGTCGTGATGGCGCGCGTCGGGGCGCCGGATCTTTCGCTCGTCGCGCTGCTGCGACGATTGCACGCGCCGGAGAACGCCGAGGACGGGCTGCGGTCCCAGGCGCTGGCCGCTCGGGTGTCCAGTCTGGCAGTGCAGTGCAATGCCATGCGCGAGAACGTGCGGCGACCACACCAGGCCGCAGCCTTGCCAGTCGATGGGACGGAGCTGCGTGAGCAGATGGCGCTCGTCAATCCGCCGTTGACCGAAGACCAGCGTGACGCGATCGAAGGGGTGATGGCATGCCTGACGGATAGCCGGCCAATGAACGGGTTGCTAACGGGAGATGTGGGGACCGGCAAAACGTTGACTTACTTGCTGCCGGCCGTGGCTGCATGGCGGGCGGGTGCCCGGGTGGCGATTGTCGCGCCGACGGTGATCGTCGCAGACCAGATCGCGCACGAACTCCTGCGGCGGTTTCCGGAAGCCCAGATCGTGCGCGCGCAGACGGGAGATCGTATCAGCGAGCCCAGCGCGATTCAGGTGGGCACGGTCGGCCTGGTGAATGAAGCCGCGCGCAGCGACTACGTGCCGAACCTGCTGATCGTGGACGAGCAGCATCGCCTGTCGGTCGAGCAGCGCCGCCGAATCGTGCGACCGTGGACGCATGTGCTCGAGGTCACCGCGACCCCGATTCCGCGCACGGTGGCATTGGCGCACTTCAGCGGGATCGATCATTTCATGTTGCGCCAGGCGCCGGTTGAAAAGGAGATCTGGTCCGGGGTGCTCGACGGCGCCGCGGGTGACCGCGCGCGCATCAATAAATGGCTGTCGCATGCGGTGGCGACCGGTGCTCGCTCAATGTTCGTTTACCCGTCAGTGGAAAAGGCTTTGCCAGCTTCGGGCGGCAAAGCCGGGAAGAAGGGTGCCGCAAAACAGAAAGGCGACCCGCGGGGGCAGCTCGATATCGAGTCGAGCCAGGATGACGCAGGTGAGCATCGCGCGACGCGCGCCCTGCTGGATGCTGCGGCTGGAATCGAATCAGCGTTCCCGACGAAGGTGGCTGTGCTTCATGGCCAGATGAGCGAGGACGCGGTGCGCGCGACACTCGAGCAATTCCGGTCGGGCGAAAAACTGATCCTCGTGGCGACCTCCATTGTTGAGATTGGGGTTGACCTGCCCGATCTCCGTCTGGCGGTGGTAGTGGGCGCAGATCGGTTTGGCCTTGCCCAGTTGCACCAGTTGCGCGGGCGCTTGGCTCGGCAGGGCGGGCGCGGTGCGTTCGCGATGTTCATAGAGGACGCCGCGCATCTGTCGGAGGATGCCCGCGCGCGCTTGGACGCCGTGGCAAGCATTCGGGACGGTTTTGCGCTGGCCGAGAAGGATCTTGAGCTTCGCGGCTTCGGCCAGCTCGATGAAGGCGAGCAATCTGGGGCGACGCAGACGCTGTTCCGTGGCGTGGCGCTGGCTCCGGGGGATTTCTTCGATCTGTCCGATGAGCTGGCCGCCTATATCGAAGAGGTGTCGTCTCGGTTCGACGAGACGCCGGTAGACGATCCCATGCTGGCACCGCTCGACGAAGACATCGAGGGGCGTTCAGTGACGGGAGAGCAGATCCGTCTGATCTGATTTTGTAAGAAAAAACGGTGTGGATCGAGATTCCGACAAAAAATCTGTGACCCATGAAGATTTTCTGTGCGAAGTCGAGGGACGTTCAGGGAGTGTTGGGTAAGAAAAAATGGGCACAGTGGCAATTTTCTAAGAAAAACTGTGACGTGGTAAGAATTTATTGGGGTTGGATGCCTGAGGCGATTGGCGAGAGTCGCCCAATCATGTAAACAAAAATGTTGGAAATGATGGATTTGTAAAAAAAACTGTGCAGATGTAAGATTTTCTGATGGTGCCCGCCGGGCGCTGGAGCCGAATGATGGAGGGCGCGCGATGGAGCCGCTGACGCGAGAAGTCGGATATGAATATGTGCGGCGAAGCCTGGATCTGACGGCGCTGCCGCCGGCGCGAATCGCCCGCGTGAAGCCGGTGACGCGGTTGACCGAGCTGGCTGACGGCCTGGCCGTGCCACGCACGATCGCGCCGACGGGCGAGGACGCGCCGACGCCCGCCGGCATGCTGGATCACATCCTGTTCGCGCTCAAGCACGAGGGCACCAATCTTGCCGTTCTGGCCGAGGCCCTCCCCAAGATTCCTGGCGATACGTTACTGGAGGCGTTACACGAGTCTCCAAATGGACTGTATTTGCGCAAGGCAGCCTTCCTGTGGGAAGCCTTCACGAAGGAAACCCTGCCTGTGGAATCGAATGCTGGGGGCGCGACCGTACCGCTGTTCGATCCCGAGCGTTACGTGACTGGACCTTCTCAGCGCAACGCGCGCTGGCGCGTGGACTTCAATGGCCTGGGGTCACTGGATTATTGCCCGACCGTCGAGCGCACTCCGGAGATCGAGGCGCTGCTCAACTCAGACATTCTGGGACGAGCCAAGCGCTTCATGGACGAACTGCCTGCGGAGCTGACTGAGCGCGCGATTTCGTGGGCCTATCTGCACGAGACGCAGAGTTCGTTCGCCATCGAGCGAGAAACGCCCTCCGAGGATCGTGCAGAGCGCTTCGTGGATGTGCTGCGCCAAGCTCATCAGCGACGGATTCTGACCGAGGAGTATTTGGTCGAGCTGCAGAACACCTGTGTGTCGAACCCATTCGACCAAGCCGCGATCTTCCGTACGGAGCAGAACCATTTGGCGAATGGCTCCCGTGGCGCTGCGGGGGTGACCTACGTACCGCCGCCACCGGAGATGGTCGAGGACCTGATGAACCGATGGATGGACATGGCCAATTCGCTGCCGAGCCAGACCGACCCGCTGGTCGCCGCGGCAGTGGCGTCATTCGGCTTCGTCTATATCCATCCGTTCATGGACGGCAATGGCCGTCTGTCGCGTTTTCTGATCCATCACGCACTATGCAGCTCCGGGCAACTCGAGAATGGTCTGCTGTTGCCGGTGTCTGTGGCGATGAAGCATCACGAGGCTGATTACCTGGCGTCGCTGACGACTTTCTCGAAGCCGGCGCGCGATCGTTGGCGCGTGAAGTGGATCGACGACGATCAGTACGCGTTCGAGTTCAGGGGACATGGGGCCATGTATCGCTACTGGGACGCGACGCCGGCGGTGAAATTCGTGCAGACGATGGCACAGCAGGCACTCGAGGTCGAGTTGCGTCGGGAGACAGATTACCTGCAGAACTACGACCAAGTGAAGCGCATCATCGAGGCGAAATTCGATGTGCGCAACACGATCCTGTCGAGACTCATCGTGATGTGCCTCGACAATGATGGAGTGGTCTCGAAGAACCGTCGCAAGCAGTTCGCGGGGCAGGTGCCGGATGCTCTCTTCCCGGCACTGGAGGCCGCGGTGAGAGAGACGCTCGGAGCGCCGGATTCAGATGAAGAGGGTGGCGCTGACGACTCGCATGTCGACGGTCGAGGTGGCTAAGTCTGCCTGATGCTGACGACCCAGTGGTGAGCTTTTCCGGGGGGTATGCCATGTTGCATGCCCCCCGCGCGCCCGGTAATGTGACCAACAGGAATACGAAATTCAACGGGGGCCCTATGAATCGCGCTGCGTCGTTCGTGCGCAACCAGCCGTCGCTCGATGACATGAACGAGCCGGTCGACGAAGATCTGTTCGAGTCGTGCGTGGAGTTTCATCTGAAGCTGCTGAAATCGGGAGTGGATCCGGTTGAGGCTGCTCGCCGACTACGTGCTTCGCTCTATGGGCAAGGAATACCGCAAGTGACGTTGCTTTCCATTGCTTGGCGTGCCGAGGAGTTCAGCCGACTGGTTGACGATGAACGGTTCGCTTTGTGGATTCGTGTGCGTGAGGGCGATGTGATCGCGGTGGATCCGGCTTTGACGCGTGCGTGCGCGTTGGCCAAATTCCAGTGGGTAAATCAGATGCCACGTCTGCAGGTGAGCGAGGTGATGCAGCACGCGGTCGAGATCGGCGCCCGCTACGGGCATCGCGATCGCGTCACGCAAGAGATGCTTCCTAGATTGCATTAATTCAGGATGCCAAATCGTGTTACGTTCCAGAACAGTTTCGAACAGGTGAGCATCCATGACGCGCTCGTTACTCGCACCTTGCCAGCGATGGCGTGATGGTCGCGGTCTGTTCCTGATGCCTGGTCAGCATGAGGAATTCGATCGTCGAAAATATTCAGTCGACTTCATCAATGAAACGGTCGCGCGTGAATTCGTCAACGCTCATCACTACAGTCGGAGCTACCCAGCAGCGGTCTTTCGCGTGGGGCTTTTCGGTGTCAATGCAGCGCTCGAGGGAGTCGCCGTCTTCAGCGTCCCGATGAACCAGCGGGTGATCCCCGCTTACACGGGACTGGCTGCCAGTGAAGGGACGGAATTGGGGCGCTTCGTGCTGCTCGACGCGGCGCCACGAAACACGGAAACGTATCTGTTGGGCGAGGCATTCAAGCTTCTGCGCCGTGAGAGGCCTCATCTGAAGGCGGTCGTTTCCTACTCGGATCCGGTCGCCCGCCGCGACGCATCGGGAATGCTGATGACGCCTGGGCACGTCGGGATCATTTACCAGGCCCACAATGGCCGTTACATGGGGCGCGGGAGCCCGAGGACGCTGCACATCGGGCCGGACGGCCGGGTGTTAAGTCCGAGGACGCTTTCGAAGATTCGACTCGGAGAGTCAGGCTGGGAATCCGCTCAGCGTATGTTGGAGCAAGTCGGTGCGCCCGTTCGCCAATTTGGGGAGGACGGAGCCGAATGGGTCGCACGCGTGCTCAATTGCGGAATCTTCAAGACAGTTCGGCACGCGGGTAACCATTGCTATGCGTGGGCTGTTGCCAAGGGGCCGCGCAGACGCCAACTGGAAAGAGGTTTCCGCCCGGGGTGCCCGTATCCGAAGCAGCCTGATCAGGACATGGAATTGGCGGCGTAGTGATTGTTGGCAAGCAAGGTTGTTCAATCGCGACGACTCGTGCGATCGGCAAGCAAAAGATCGCGTCGACTCGTGCGATCGGCAAGCAAAAGCAACATAGTTGGCTGAGCGGAAAACGATGCCCACGCTGAATATCAATATGATTCCCGTGCAGAAGCGGTGCCGCTGGTTTGTGCGGCAGGGTGCGACGACGCATTTCATGCGCGGCTTTCGCTCGAAGGGCGACGCGAGCAACTGGATTGACGCATTCGGTTCGTCGCTCGATTGGCGAGCCGGATTTCGTTTCCGGCTAAAGGGCGACGCACAGGACATCGAAATCGTCGACCGGCAAGGACGGATAGCTCAGCCGTAACAAGGAAAACGAATCCGTCAGGAGAGTGCGATGACTGAACTCGCAAAGGCGATGTACGTGACTGACGACCGCGATCTTCCCGACGTCGAGCAGCGTGCGCTCGTAATCTTCCCCGGAGGCAACGGCGACTGGTACGTGCAGGTTGCGCCGAAGCATGGCAGAACGATCGAGGGTGTGCGTATCTGCACCTCGGGCGGGGCAGCAACACAGTGTCCTGGTCTTGGCCCGGCGATCGCTGAGGCCTACCGTGCCATGCTCGCGGCGCAAAACGGCGAGCGACGCGAACGTTTAACCCCACCCGAAGATCTCGAGTGTGAGTTGCGCGCGTGGCGAGAGAAGTTTCCGAATCTTCAGTTTGACGGAATTTTAAACATCGTTGAATTGTACAAGTGAACAGGGAAAGCGATGCTCCATTACCTCGCTTCACCATACAGTCATCCCGACAAGTCGGTGATGGAAGCGCGACGGGTGGCGGTCTGCCGAAAGGCGGGCGAATTAATCGCGGCGGGGATCGCTGTCATTTCACCGATCGCTCACAACATTGCTGCCGCCCATCAATTTGGGAAGCCGGTCGAGTACATAGACCCCTGACAACGGAAACCAGAGAAGGCGCCATGGCTGCATACACTTTACCCGTCGATGATTGTTTGCGGCTTCTTGCTCGCGTGGACACGGGGGAAATCAAGCCTGAGACGTTCTACGTGAACGGAGCACCGGAATGGTTCGTCGTGTTTGACCGGGCTAGGATTGAGGTGACCGGGGTTGCGGGCAAGGCGCCCGGGGTCGCACTCGATAGCAAAAGCGGTCGCGCCCTGGTCAGGCGCGGCCACGCAACGAGCCGCCGGCTTGCAATCGCGGCGGCCCAATACTTGACCTACTACTGGATCACGGACGCTGGTCGAACTGCGGCAACGCAGCTCAGGACCCAGCATTCCGGTGAATAGGAAAAATTCGCCATGAGTGAAAGACTGCTCGCCCTCGGCCTTGATCGTGCGAAGTGCGACGCGGATCGCGCAATTGTACTGGGTGCCATTCGGCGATTTGCTGAGTCGATCAACGATACGCAGCTTGTCGCCGAAGTGCAGGCCGTCATGCCGGCTGCGCATCCGTTTATACCGCCGGAGGCTTGGAAGCAGAAATACGAAGGTGGATTTCGGGTGCATGCTGATGAAGATTGCGGAACATACGTCGACGACATGGGGCGCTACTGCGTTGAATTTTGGCAAGAGCATCTGACGGATGCAGAACGTCAGGCGCGTCTTGTGGACCCGTCCTTGGGGCTCGACGATGGGCGCAAAGATGCCGAAGGCCTCAACGGTGCGTAGCAGGGTTAAATTCCGGCGCGCGAGCGCAAAACGCCGATAGGAAGTGGACAAAGTACAGCAATCGAGGAAAAGTGAATCATGACCTTGCAATCAGCCAGGCTATACGTCGAGCGGTACGAAGTGCATGACGGCAACACGGGTGAGGTCATCGACCGCGGTCATGACCTCGATGGTGCGGATGAAGTATTCAATGATCACGTCGATGCCGCGCGTGCCGAAGGTGACCCGACGCTCGTGCGTCTGGTGGCGGTGTTGTGCACTGGCACGGTGGCGCTATGACGCGGCTTTTCGTCTTTGATAATCGGGACCCCCGGTGGAGCGAGGAGCAAGTCGCGCTGATCGACCGGAAGGTCGAGGAAGCTATGGCGATTCTCCCGCGTCTGGAGATCGCCCCTGACGGCATTCCGCTCACAAGCGAGGAGCGGCGGTGGATGCTGACGAGTTCATTTCGGGAAATCGCCAAGGCGACGAGCCTGGACAATCTGGCTTGTGCCCCGGCGGCGATGCTAGAGCAGTTTGCCGTGATGGCGCTGAGGCGCAACCATAACGTGAAAGGCGAGCTGGTTCAGCTGATCCGCGTCTTCATGATGGCATATGCCAATCCTGAAACGAGCGAGGCTGCCAGTCAGTGCCTGGTCGCGATGGAGCAGCTCATGAGGCAAGGCCGTGCCGCAGAGAAGCGCCCGCATCTGTTCAAGTGGGAACCATTGCCCGTGGCGAATTCTCGGCCGCGTGGTGATGGGAGCAATGGGCGTGACGGGGACATCGGGGTATGAGGCGCCGGGCGGAACGGAAGCATGGAGCAGATCAGCTCGGGGATGCGAAGAGATCGGAATACGTCGCAGGGATCCTCGTGGGCATGGGGATCATGTCGATCCTGGAAGGGCTGGATGGCTGGTTGCTGCATGGGGCCAAGGGCGACGGGCTCGCGTGGATGGGAGGCATGGCGTTGCTGTGCGGACTATTGTGCGTCGTGGCCGGCCATCGCGAGGTGCGTCTCATACGAAAGGTCACCGAGGCGATTGAAGAGAGCGAGCAAAGCGATTAGGAGAAGAGCAATGTGGCAACGGTCCTTGCGGAGCAAACAAGCGAGCCGGCCCTGAGGTAGGGGCCAAGGGGTAAGTGCGCCAGTTGGCGTGACGTGCCCGTGGGAGCAGTGCAATCGGGTAGGGCCGCACGTGGGAATCTGATTCGGTGGACCGGTGATCTCGTGGTCTTCTGCGCGCGTGGGATGCGGATCATGTGGGAATGGCCTTATGAAAGCCGCTGGCGCGGGGCATGTTGTGTGGGTTTGGGTGATGGAGAGGGATTGCGAACCCCGAACCCCAGAGTTGCGAGAGGCGACCCCGCGCGCCCTGCGGTCGCCGCGCTACGGCTACGCCTCCGCGCGACTCCCTCCGGGCGCGCTTTCCCGTGGGAATGATGAACCCGTGGGCGCGTCATTACCTTGTGAGGCCCGTTCTCGTGGGTAGGATTGACCAAGTGGAATCGATACCGAAAGCAGCGCCCGCCGGCGCGTCCCGCGCCGGACGGGCCGGTGTTGGGCTGTCGGGTGGGTGGTTTGGTGCCCGTGGGAACGCTATCCCGTGGGAACGAATCTGGGCGGGCCTGTGCTTGGTGGCGTGCGTTGCGCTGGCGAGCATGCCGTTTCTCGTCAGTCGGCATGCGCTTCCTGTCGTGAGCTTCGATGCCGAGTGGCTTGCGTTCGTGCTGACGTGGGCCTGCATGCTCGGATCATGGCTGCTGGTGCGCACGCAGGCTAGGGGCGGGAAGCTTGCGGATGTGGACCTGCCCAGCGTGCCGAAGATCGCGGCGCTGCCGTTCGGCTGGGTGGCGCTCCTGTGCATCCAGTTCCTCATGCTTGCGGCCCACGGTGTGTTCGTTCACGATGCCAATGCGTGGCGCGATGGGCGTCTCGCAGGCCTGAATGAACCGTTGCTGGTGCTCATGGCGGTGCTGTACGGCATGGGATTGCTGGCCGCCGTGACCGCGGGACGCTGGGCCGCGGCCGCGCTTGGCCGCGATCGCGTGATGACGTGGTTGGCGTGGGGACTGCTTGCCGGCGGTCTGCTCTCCGTCGGGGCGGAGACCATGCAGGCGCTGCGCGTCGACGTGAGTTGGGGGCTCTGGGTTTCGCGCCTGGTCGTCGATCCCGCGGAAGCAGGTGCGCGGCGGCTCTACGGCAATCTGGCCCAGCCGAACCATCTGGGCACGTACCTCGCGTGGAGCGTGGCCGCAGCATGGATGCTGGCCGGGCGAGCAGGTTGGGAGAGTCCGGGGAATCGTGGGCGCTATAGCTCGACCGCGCGCGCTTTCGCGCTCGTGCTTGCGATGACCGTGATTTTCGCCGGGATGGCCGCGACAGGCTCGCGCACGGCCATCGTCCAGATGGCCATGATCGCCGTTGGTGCGGGCCTCTTCGAAGGAATAGGCCGAGGCGGCAGGCATGGCCTGCCGCGTGCGGTTCGGACGGGCGTGATTGCGGCCGCGTTTGTGGCCGCCCTCGCGACGGCCGCGTACGTCGGCACCGCATGGATCAGCCGACACGCAGGCCTCGATCTTGCCGTCGACGGTATGCACCGTCTCGCGACCGCGGACGAGTCAGGGTACCGCCGCGCGCTTGCGCTCACGGCGCTCGACGTCTGGCGCGAGCATCCGTGGTTCGGCGCCGGTTGGGGCGAGCTATGCACTGAATTCCTTGCGCTCGCGGGCCGCTATGGCTTCGCGGAGCCGGCCGCCTCGGCGCACAACGTTGTGCTCGATGTACTTGCACAGACTGGCCTGTTCGGCGCGATCGTGGTGTTCGTGCCGATCGTGGCGTGGGTGGTCCGCGTCGCGCGTTCCTTACGCTATCGGTCGGGCGCCGGCTGGGGACAAGTGCTGTCGCTCTGGCTGCTCGCGCTGCTCGGTGTGCACATGCTGCTTGAGTTCCCGGAGCAGTTCGCGTATTTCCTGCTGCCCGCCGGGCTCATCATGGGCCTCTGCGACGCGCGTGATGCCCCGGCGCACGCCGATCGCCCCGCGTGCCACGCGGCCGGCTGGTACCGCGCGCGACACGCGAGCGCCGCGCATCTGCTCGGCGTGCTAGTGTTCGCCGGCGCCGTCGGGTGTATCTGGGTTCGGGCCGACTATGCGCGCGCGCAGGCTGCGTTCGGCTGGTTTGGCGGCTACGCCTACGTCGCGCAGCCATCGGTACTTTTCGCGAACTTCGGCGAATTCGGCATGGCCATGCAGGAACCGCTCGGACCGGCAGGCCAGCCGGATGAGATCCGCAAGGAACTGCGCGATATTCAGATGGCGCTGCATGTTTCAGCCGCGCCCGCGGCGCTCGAGCGCCAGGTTGTGCTGCTGGCACTCGCGGGCCGGCGGGAGGAGGAATTACGCGCGGCGCGTCAGCTGTGGTGGATTGCCGGCCGGCATCGCGCCGAGGCGCAAGCGGATCTGGACGCAATGTTTCGCCGCGCGGGATTGGCGGATCGATGGGCGACGGTGGTAGCGGTTGACGTGCGGTAGGTGCGCTGAGTGCGCGGATCGATGTGTCTCCGGATTGCAACGGCCAGATTCAAAGCTTCACATCGGTTTGCCGTCGACCGTTACAAGCGCTTTCGTGCCGTCGCGGTTGATCGCGAGACTTTCAATGCCGTGCTCGTGCATCAGCAAGAACAGCGGCTTGATTGCGGCATGCAGTTCGGCTTGCGTAACACCGAAGCGTTCGGCGAGCCGACATGCTGACTCGCGCGCTAGTTTTTCAACCTCACCGTCCGCCCGAAGCGTAGTCACGTTGGTCATGGCCGATTATTCCTCCCCGTTACGCCGGAAACAATTGCATCGGCGAAAAGCTATCCACAGTCCCGTTATCCATCTTAAGCAAAACGACATATCCGGGTGAATGCTTCAAGCCAATCGTCGCGACTTCGATGCCGACTTGCCCTGCTCGCTTGTCGCCGGCGCCAACGACCCAGCGGCGCTCGCCGAGATTATGGAGTTCGACATCCACGAAGCGTAGGATCAAGTCGGCCGCATTCTTCTTCTGTGCGTGTGTCAGCATGCTATTCCATCTGCGAGTTGCTGGTCGGCGTTGGCGCGGCTCGCAAGCGCATAGCGTCCACTTCCAACGCAAGTGAATCGCGCATGGGCGCGCACAACCTTACGAATTTGCTCCCGCCAGAACTGCGTGCGGGTAGGCCGCTTCGGCTCAACCGCTGCGTAGATCTGGGTGAGGTCTGCCACCCCGCCAAGCTGCACCAGGGCCTGCTCGACGACGTTAGCCCAGACGGGGCCGGTGCCGGCCGCCAGCGCGGTCCTGAATGTCGGCGCGAGGCGTTGGACGTCGGCTGTCTCGCGGTATAGCGTGAAGCCGACCAGCGTGCGCCGGAAGTCCTTCCAAAATCGCGCGAAGACGAGTGGAAGTGACAATCCCGGGTAGATGTTGCGCGGGATCATTTCCTGCTCGAGCGACCATTGATCCGCGTAGCCTGCGACGCGCGCGGCGGTCTGGAAGGCATATGCGGGCAAGATGAACCCGACGCGTCCGCCTTCAGGGAGCAAGTGCCACGCGCGGGTGAGGAAACCATCGATCACCTTCAGGTTGAAGGGCGGGTTGCCGAGGATTACGGTCGGCGTGCACTCGAGCGGCACGCTGCGGAAGTCGCCCGTGATGACGGGGCGACCAGTCGCAGCCCGGGCGACGTCGGCGACGCGCACGTCGATCTCTACACCAAGCGCGGGTACGTTCGCTGGTACCGCGCCGAGGAACGCGCCTGGCCCGCAGGCGGGTTCAATTACGAGATCATGTTGGTCGAGGCCGGGGAAATGTCGCTCGATCAGGAATTCTGCCACCCATACGGGAGTCGGGTATTGGCCCAGAGCACGAATGGTGTCCATGACGGAGGGTGGCGCTCAGTCGCCGCGTGGGCGATCACGTTCGGGACCAATCTCGTTCGCCGGCGTGTCCATATCGTCGCCCAGGTCGACCGCTTTTAGCGTACGCGCCAGGAATATGGTGAACGCGCGTTGTTCGTGGGCGAGCGCGAGCTGGAACAGCTGGTGAGGCGACTGCGCATCGTTCTCACGCAACGCGCGCATCGCATACTCGATCGCCTCGGCATGCCGAGAGTCGAACAGCTGAACGTCTTGTGGCTTGCGCGCATGGTCATCAGCGGAATGGCTGGAAGCGTTGCCGCGATCGAAGTGGGTCGGTTGGGTCATCGAGTGGTGTGAGACCAGTTGAGTGGGGGCTGGTAAAACCGCGTTGCGTTACCGTTACGCGTGAGACCAGCATGGCAGATCGCGAAGGGGGCGTGCAACCCGACTTGCTTGTCGAGTTAGCGAGGATCCGGCAGCGTAGCCGTCGCGTGAACCAGACCGCGATAGGTCAAGCAGACGGCGACAACGACGAGTGCTGCCGATAGGGCATTCGCACCGACAGCCCATTGCAGCATGTGCGTGCCATAGGGAGTACGAGGGTGTGAGATGGCTTCGGCGCTCCAGCGCGTTGCGAAGGCCATACAGGCGGCTGCGCCGCAGAGCAGCACGATGCCTCGCGCAAAGACCCGGAACACGGAGGGCCGTGATCGCCTGCGAGGCGCGTTTAAGGCGGACGGGCTCATGCGGCGGCCCCGTTGTTTGCCGCGTTCGGTGAGGCGACGAGCTGGACGGCGCGGAATTCGGCAGGGCGGCCGATCTCGAGCATGCGTACAGCCGCGGTGCTGCGTGGCTGCAGGAAGCGAAGCGCCTTCGGATCGATCTTCAGCTTGCGCGCGGCTCCGTCCCAGTCGGCCGTGGCCAGATTGAGCAGGAGCAAGGTGCCGGCGTTCTTGATGAAGTCGGACGAGAAGTGCTCGGGCGATTGGCCGGCGAGCATGATGGCGCCGCCGAACTTTCGCATCTCGTTCACCCAAACATTGATCGGGTTGTCAGCGTCTTCGCTGTTGAATTTCTTGCTCTCGTCGAGCACAACGAAGTGGCGTAGCCGGTGCCCGGGGGTTTCGCCCTGCTGCATCAGCTTGCGGATGAGTGCATGCAGGCGGAAGCGCACGAACATCTTGAGTTCGTCGGGAGACTGTGCCAGCGGCTTGATGCGGTAGCGGCGAATGCGCGCATTGCCGAATGGTGGCGTTCGCGGCGTGAAAAGGCCGGTGCTGATCAGGTTTTCGAGGCGTCCGATCACCGAGAGCAGTACCTCCTTCGAGTTGTACTTCATGACCTCGTCGAATTCGCGGCCGGTCTCCATGGTCGACAGGAAGTTGTGATAGGCCGTCATGGCCTTTTCTTTCGCGTCCGCGAGCTTCGTCAGCAGGCCCTCATCGCCCTCGACCTCCGCCCTGGCCTTGGCGGCATTCGTGCGCGCACGCTGAAGGGCGACGACCGTCTTCGTGTAATCGTCAAACGCGTTGAGGGCCTGCTGGCCTTCCTTACGGTCCTCGAATCCGAGCCAGAGTGCCTTCAGCTTGCGTGTCGCGAAGTTCGCGACGTCACGCAGCGTCGGATAGCACTGGTTGATGTCGCTCCACTTGCGTTCCGCTCGCATCTGCTCGAGTTCTTCGTCCGAGGCCTCGCGCTTGACCCAGGTGCGCGGGTCGCGCTCGTATACCCCGCGCAGGGCGAAAACGTCGGTCAGCAGATTGGTTAGCACACGTTCCTGCTGCGGCCCCAGCTGACGCGAAGTGCTGTTGATCGCTTCGATCACGTCCTTGATGCAGCGCGTGACCCCGCCGTAATGCGGGTCGGGATTCAGCACGAGCGGATTGAAACCGTACCGGTTGCTCGAGGAGAACAGGACTTCCCCTGCGCCATCGACACGAATGTCGTCGTGGTAGTCGAAGATATCGACTTCCACTCCCTCAGGCATGTGCGAGACGAACTCGCGGATCCAATGCGTCTTGCCGGAACCCGAGGTACCAGCAACGCCGACATGCGCGTTCGAAATGGCCGATTCGCGCCAGTAGATGGGTTCCTGCTGTTGCGACTTATGCCATTTTTCGTAGTCGATGCCGATCAGCACGTCGCCGGAGGGGTTGTAGCTCATGGTGGACTCGTGAGTCTGATGGATAGATGTGATCGATGGGGCGATGTCGGTTATTCGTCTGTCGTCAATCGTCGTAAGGCGCCGCGATGTTCTCGAAGCGCTGCACGTCACCACGGAATCGGGCCGGGATGGTCGCGCCGAGCTGGCCGTCTCTAGCCTTGCCGACGATGATCTCGGCGATGCCCTGCTCTTGGGAATCGCGGTTGTAGACCTCGTCCCGGTAGATGAAGAGGATGTTGTTGGCGTCTTGCTCAAGATTCCCGGACTCGCGCAAGTCCGACATCATCGGGCGGCGGTTCGCGCGCTGCTCGAGGGCGCGGTTAAGCTGGGACAGGACAATGATCGGCACGCCCAGCTCGCGCTGAAGATCCCGAAGCGCGCCCGAAATGACACCTGCGGCGTTGGAGTCGACCTTCCATTCGGCGGGCAGCTGGATCAGCTGCAGGTAGTCGACGAAGATCACGGCGTTCGGGTGCAGGCGAACGAACTCACGAATGCGGGCGCGCAATGCAGGCAGCGCGAGTCCGGCTGAATCGTCGATGTAGAGCGGCCGCCCGTGCGCTTGCCCGACGGTGGTGAGCAGCAGTTGCTGCTCATCCTCGCGCAGGTTGTTGTCCGAGCGCAGGCGGTGCAGCGCAATACCGCTGCGGGACGCCAGGTAGCGGGTGGCGATTTTCCGGTCGGGCATCTCCAACTCGAAGATCGCCACCGGTCGTCCGAGCGATGCGTTGTAGTCGGCGATCGACAACATGAGGGCCGTCTTGCCCATGCCTGGCCGCGCGCCGATGTAGGTCAGGCCGTCGAGGCAGACGATTTCCTGATCGAGACGGGTAATGCCGGTCAGAGCGCCGTCGCGCGGTACGTCCGCACTGTCGGTTCCCTGACGTTCGATGATCTCCTCGGCCACCGCGAACATCGGATCGAACATCGGCTTGATGGTTCGTTCGTTCGTGACACTCCGTTGCTGCAGTGAGGCCACTTCGTCGGCCGCACGCTCGAGTAGGATCTCGGGGGCTTCGCCAGACTGCTGCGCGGTCAGATACAGCTGGAAGAAAGCGTCGCGTGCGCGCCTGCGGGTTGCGATGCCGCGCAACCGCGTCGCGGCTTCGAGCACGCTCTCTGCGGACATGCGACGGAACAGCTGGTGGGTGAAGACGGTCGGCAGATAGGTGTTGTCGCCGATGTCGAGGTTTCGGGCGCGCGCAAAAGCAGCGACTGACAGCAGGTCGAGCGGCCGCTGGCCTTCATAGAGGGCGGAGAGGGCCTGCCAGATGTTTTGGTGGACGGCGTAATAGAAATCGCCGGCCTGCAGCAGGTTCAGCAATTGGTGAACCAGAGGAGATTCGGCTTGATGCGCGGCAGGGACGCCTATGTTGGCGCCAGGCACGGCGCTCGGGTGGGTGGTCGGTGTGGCGGCTGCCAGCGCACGAGCCTGCTCCGCATGATTCAGGGTGGCGCAAAGGACAAGCGTTTCGTCGTCGGGCAGCTGCAGGTGCACGTCCGGATCGTCAGGATCGATCCCGGCACCAGCCATTTGCGCGCTTGAGTCGGTGCCGCGCGTGTCGGATGGGTGAAAGGTCATGGAGCGATGCCTCGGTCGATCTCAGGATTCAGAAATCGCAGTCGGTAGGCGGCGTTGCATGGCGGCTGGAGGTGCCGTGCATGGCCATGCCGACAAGATTGGTCGAGCCAGTCGATGCGGGTGCGGAGGCTGACGCGACGCGTGGCGTGGACCGGGAAACGGCGCGAGCGGCTGGCCGTGCCGTGGAGGCTGTCACGGCTAGTTTGGCGAACGCGGAGGGGGGTGCCGGGGCTGGCACGGTCGTCGGAGACGGCGTGGCATCTATGGCTGTGGCCTCCCTACGCGACGCTCCGGTGGCTGTGACGGCAGTGCCCACTGGCGGCGTCACGGCGTCTGGTAACCGGGAATGGGCGTCAACTCGGGCTGGCAGGATCGTGACCCGTGCGGGGGCGTCCGGCCGGTTTGCATAACGCCAGTGAGGATCTGAGGGGGCATCGCGCGCCGCATCCTGCGTATCGGACGAATCAATCCAGGTCGCCAGCAAGGCGATTTCGACGGGTGCGCTTTGGTCGCGGAGCACGGACAGAATCGCTTCGGGAACCTCTCGCACGACGGTTTGGCCGATACGCACGCTTCCACGTCGAGCTGCTCCGGGCCGGCCGTATTCGCCCCCGGAGGCATCAGATTCGATGACGGAAACGCCGCCCTTCAGGACGATCTGAACCATCCCATTCCTCTTCAATTGAATGTTGCGGTGTCGCGGAGTCACGGTCGAGACAGATCAGGCCGTGACGTCTGACGCAACATATATTCTCAAATCAAATATGGCGCTTGATGCGCGATATGCGCATCAAGCCACCTACTGAATCGCCCGAAAACCCTTATCACAAGGGCGTCCATGCAGAAATATGCTTGGCGAGGCGTGTGCGCTTCGTGTCTGATCATAGCGAGGCGACACCGTCGCGTACAACAAAAAACAGAAATCTCTATGTCCGTCTCGGTTCGGTGTGCAATGATAGACAACAACGAAAAATATGTTGTTATACTTCGCGACATGGACACGCCGACCGACATGGCGGGCCTCCCGGCCTTGCCGCTGACTGACGATTTGCTGGAGCACCCCGCGTATGCGAGTGAGCGCGCGGGC
>NZ_CAJPHM010000012.1:0-226771 GCF_905339955.1 Burkholderia sp. BCC1996 | reverse complement strand
TTCGCGCATGAAGTGGCGCGTCGAGTTGTACTGGTATTCGAACGGCAGCTTCGGTCCCTTCGCGAGTGTCGCGTACAGGATCGTCGCGTTCGGGTTCGCGAGCAGCAGCCCGGTCGGATTGCCGGCCGCGTCGCGCAGGATCGTGCCGCCCGGCGGCTCGGGCGTGTCCTTCGTGTAGCCGACCACGCGCAGCGCGGCCGCGTTCAGCAGCGCGCGATCGTAAAGATGCAGGATGAACACCGGCGTATCGGGCGCGGCCGCGTTCAGTTCCTCGATCGTCGGCAGGCGCTTCTCGGCGAACTGGTGTTCGGTAAAGCCACCGACCACGCGCACCCATTGCGGCGCGGGCGTGATCGCCACCTGCCGCTTCAGCATGTCCATTGCAACCGCGAGCGACGGCACGCCGTCCCAGCGCAGCTCCATGTTGTAGTTCAGGCCACCGCGAATCACGTGGCAGTGGTTGTCGATCAGGCCGGGCAGCGCGCTGCGGCCGCCGAGATCGACGATCTTCGTCGCGCGGCCCGCGAGCGGCATGACTTCCGCGTCGCTGCCGACCGCGACGAAGCGGCCGTCCTTGATCGCGACGGAGGTCGCGACGGGGTTCGCGCGGTCGAGGGTCGTGAATCGTCCGTTGTGGAGGATCAGATCCGGTTGAGTCCCGGTTGCGGTCATATGCATCACCTCGCTTCGATCAGAAGCCAAAGAGCTGTTTGAGGGTGGGGATGGCCTGCACGCCGATCACCATGCCGAGCAACCCGACAAGGGCAATCAGTGGCGGTGCCGGGGAGCGCACCTTGATGGCGCTGTAAATGACACCGATCAGCAAGCCCGCACCAAGGGAAACCAGATAGGGTTCCATACGATCAATTTCTCGGACTGGTTGGAGAGCAGGTCCTGACGTCCCGGCCAACACGCCGCGGACGGCATCCGTGATTCGTTCACGGTCCGCCGTCCGCGGCAACGGCGCCGGTGCGGCGCGTTCGCATCGAACCCGCCGCACCGGCATCGACGGTCGCAGACCGTCCGCGCTTACTTCGCCGGAACGGCCGGGATCGACTCGTGCGGCGTCGCGGTGCGCTGCGGTGCCTTGTGGACCATCGTGTACGCGTAGTCGACGCCCATGCCGTACGCGCCCGAATGCTCCTTCGCGATCGCCATCACGGCGTCGTACGTCTCGCGGTGCGCCCAGTCGCGCTGCCATTCGAGCAGGACCTGCTGCCACGTGACGGGCACCACGCCGGCCTGCACCATGCGCTGCATCGCGAAATCATGCGCGGCCTGCGTCGTGCCGCCCGATGCGTCGGCGACCATGTAGATCTCGTAGTCGCCTTCGAGCATCGCGCACAGCGCGAACGTCGTGTTGCAGACTTCGGTCCACAGGCCGGAGACGACCACCTTCTTGCGGCCGTTCGCGGCGAGCGCGTCGCGCACCTTCTGGTCGTCCCACGAGTTCATCGACGTGCGCTCGAGCGTCTTCTGGTTCGGGAACACGTCGAGCAGCTCGGGATACGTGTGGCCCGAGAAGCTGTCGCTTTCGACGGTCGTGATCGTGGTCGGGATGTTGAATACCTTCGCGGCCTTCGCGAGGCCGACGACGTTGTTCTTCAGCGTCTGGCGATCGATCGACTGCACGCCGAACGCCATCTGCGGCTGCTGGTCGATGAAGATCAGCTGGCTGTTGTGCGGAGTGAGTACTTCAAGCTTCGGGTTGCTCATGGCGGTGATGTCCTTTGACGCGGAGAAAAATGCGGCCTGCCTCGCCGACCCATGCGGGAGGCAGCCAATACGCTGTGCCGGGAGATTCGACAGCCAGCCGGCATCATTCAATACGCAAATTCCCGATCACGCCAATTAATCATTCTGATTCGCGCGGGCCGCGACGCTCAGGCTTAAAAGATCTGAATTTCGTTGAACCGAACCATGGTGAACGCGAAGACCTGATAGGCTGGTCGCGGACTGCCGAAGCGACGCCGGATCGGTAGTTATCCGTATTTTTTACACGGCCGCCATTTCACCCGGATCCCATGAAACCGTACACCGCCTCGCTGTTCGCCGGCCTCCTCGCCGGTATCGTCTATGCGCTGATCGGCGTGCCGTCGCCGGCGCCGCCGATCGTCGCGCTCGTCGGCCTGCTGGGCATCCTGGCCGGCGAACAGATCCTGCCGGTCGCACGGCGGATGTTCAGCGGTATCCGGCTCGGCACCGCGTGGCGCGATGCGAAGTGCAGCCAGCACATGTTCGGTGCGCTGCCCGGTGCCCACGCACCCGACACCGCCGCGACGCGCCGCGATTCGACGCCGACGTGACGCCGACGTGACGCACGCCCGTTGACCGGATGCAGCCATGCCCGTCCGCGGGCATCGCCACGCCGTCGTGTTCCTTCGATCACGGCGGTGCCACGCGGCGTGGCCCGCGCCATGCCGTTGCATCCCGCCGCCCGGCCGCGCGATGGATCGTCCTGAACGGTATTGGATCGAGCGGCGCTTGACGCTAACATGGCAGCCCGACGTCCCTCCGTGGAATTCGCCATGAAGCTGTCATTCGAAGCGCTCGAAGCACTGGACGCGATCGACCGCACCGGCACGTTCGCCGAAGCCGCCGAACTGCTGCACCGCGTGCCGTCCGCGCTGACTTACCTCGTACAAAAGCTCGAAAGCGACCTCGACGTCGCGCTGTTCGACCGTAGCGGACGCCGCGCAAAACTCACGCACGCGGGGCGCGTGGTCGTCGAAGAGGGCCGCCGGCTGCTGCATGCCGCCGAACAGCTCGAACGCAAGGCGCAGCGTGCGCAGCAGGGCTGGGAAACCGAGGTCCGGATCTGTGTCGACGAGATCCTGCCGTTCGAGGCGATGTGGCCGTACGTGCACACGTTCTACGGTCTCGAGATGGACACGCGGCTGCGACTGTCCACCGAAGTGCTCGGCGGCACCTGGGATGCGCTGATTTCGCGCCGCGCGGATCTCGTCGTCGGCGCCACGGGCGAGCCGCCCGAGCTGCCGGACATCGTGGCACGGCCGATCGGCACGCTCAGGCACGTGTTCGCCGTCGCCCCCACCCACCCGCTCGCGGCGCTGCCGGAACCGCTGTCGCTGGCATCGGTCGTCGCCCATCGCGGCGCGGCGATCTCCGATACGTCCCGCGAGCTGCCGCCGCGTTCGATCGCCGTCGACGCGGGGCAGCCGTATCTCGCCGTCCCTACCCTCGCCGCCAAACTGGCCGCTCAGTGCGAAGGACTCGCGGTGGGCACGCTCCCCGAGTGCATCGCGGCACGCGCGATCGCGCAAGGCAAGCTGGTCGCACGCCAGGTGACCGGCATGCGCGACACGACCCAGTGCTACCTCGCGTGGCGCGGCGACGAGGCCGGACGCGCGCTGCACTGGTGGGTCGAACAACTCGACCGCCCGGATCTCGTCGACCGGTTCACCGCGCTCGCCTGAGCCCGCCCCCTTCGCGACCGCGACCGCCATCGCCCGCCGCCCGCCGCGTCAGCCGAACGAATCGTGCAGGCGCTTCATCTCCTTCTCGAGCCACTCGATCAGGCTGAACGACGCATGCGCGCTCGCGGCCGGCGGCATCCTCATCTTCTCCTCGGTCGCGATGTGCTCGGTGAGCGATTCGCACATCAGCCGCCCCAGTTCGGGCTTCCTCGCGAGCAGCGGCGACAGGTCGCGACTGCTCAGCTGATAGGACGTCACGGCCGTCACCGCGTAGACGCTCGCATGCAGCTGCGTGCCGGCGAGCACGACGGACTGGCCGATCGCGTCGCCGGGCGCCATCCGCCTGACTTCCGTGTTGCCCGTCGCGCCGGGCACGAACACCGCCGCGACGCCGGCCGCGACGATCGTCAGCAGGCGCGCGTCGGAGTTCGACGCGTAGATCACCTCGCCCTTGTTGAACACGCGTGACGCGAGCGCATCGGCCAGTATCGCCAGGTCCGCGTCGTCGAGCTGCCTGAACAGCTCGACCGCGCGCAGCAGGCGTTGCCCGCGCGACGCCGGACCGGGTGCCGCCGGTGCGCCCGTCAGCGGGCGCAGCGCGACGTCCGCGGCAGCGAGATGCCGGTGGGCCAGATCGTAGAGCCGGTTGCGGACGTCGATCTTTTTCTGCAGCGAGTCGACGTAACAGACGAGTTCGTATTCGATCGAGTTGGTCCTGAACGCCTTGACGACCGGGATCGGCGCCGGACTCGCGAGCACGTCCAGCGAACTGGCCGCGGCATGCGCGAGCGCATCGACGACGACCGCGGGCCGCGCTTGCGGGTCGAGCTCGATCGTCAGCGTCACGCCGTACACGTTCGCCGGTTCGCTCAGGTTGACGATCGCCGCCTTGGCCGCGACGCTGTTCGGCACGACGACCAGGTTGCCGAGGCTGTCGATCAGCTTGGTCGCGCGCCAGTTGCTTTCGACGACGCGCCCTTCCAGCGCGCCGATCGCCACCGTGTCGCCGAGACGAAACGGCTGCGTGGTATTCAGCACCAGGCCCGAGAACACGTCGTTCAGCGTGTTCTGGACCGCGAGCCCGAGGATGACGGCGACCGCCCCCGACGTCGCGACCACGCCGCTGAGCGGCAGCCCGAGCACGTAGCCCAGCGCGGCGACGGCGGCCGCGCCGAACACGGCGCCCGCGGCGATATCGTGGAACAGCCGCTGGTTGCGCCATGCGCGCGGCAGCAGCAGATGATCGAGCATCAGGCTGAACACCAGCGCGCACTGCAGCCACCATGCGACGCCGATCACCTGGATCGCGAGCCGGTCGAACCTGTCGGGCGACGGCGGCACCGCGAGCGGGCTCACGCCGGTCGAGAACAGCACGTAGGTCAACGCTGCGAACGATGCGCAGCGCCACACGGCTTTCGTCGTCGAACGACCGCGCCCGAGCAGCCGCCAGGCGATCAGGTCGGCAAGAACGATCGGCGCGCCGTAAGCGACCGTGACGGACAGGTTCGGCATGCTGGAATGGGCTGAGGGCGTGCTTCGCGACGGGCGGGGACCCTGCGCCGGCAGTCGGTGGCGTCGCGACAGCGATGAGCGGACAGTCCCCGCGCATGCAATGTAGACGCGCCGGCCGGCCGGGTCCTGTGTTCGGCCTGAAACGTTCTGAATGCGCGGTCGGCGCGCCGCGCTACGCGTCGCGCGGCGGCAGTTCGGCCTCGCCCGACTCGAACCCGAGCGCGTGCACCGCCGACCATGCGTCGTGCGCGATCTGCGTCGGCCCCGACGTGTGCGCGAGCGCGGCCGCATACGCGGCCAGCAGCCGCACGCGCGCGTCGGCGCACGCGGGCGTGTCGTCGAGATCGCGCATCGCGTCGAGCGCCGTGCGCGCCCGTTCGCGACACTCGTCCACGAGCGACAGGTCGAACAAGCACGGCACCGCGACCGCCGCCAGCGCGATGCCGACCCGCGCGTCGCCGTTCGGCGAAAACGCCCAGTCGAGCGCCGCGCGCAGATTGCCGAGTTCGCGCCGGATCACGTCGAGCCGCGATTCGACGAGCCGCCCGCCGGTGTCGCCGGGCGCCAGCCTGAACAGCGTGTGGAAGTAGTTCGCATGCGCGCGCGCGGCGGCCGCGCATTCGCCGTTGTTCTCGAGTTGCTGCAGCGCATAGGCGCGCGTCGTGGTCAGCAGCCGGTAGCGCGGCGCGCCGTGCGTGCTCTCCAGGCTCAGCAGCGATTTCGACACGAGGCCCGCGATCGTGTCGAGCAGATCCGCGTCGGTCAGTCCCTTCGTGCCGACGATCTCCCGCACCGCGTCGATCGAGAAGCCGTCCCGGAACACGCCGAGCCAGCGCAACAGCAAACGTTCCGTGTCGCCGAGCAGGCGGTAGCTCCAGTCGTACATCGCCTGCAGCGTCTGATGACGCGGCAACGCCGTGCGAAAACCACCGGTCAGCAACCGGAAATGGTCGTCGAGATGCGCGGCGAGCACGTCGATGCCGAGCACGGCCGCGCGCGCCGCGGCCAGTTCGATCGCGAGCGGCAGGCCGTCGAGACGCCGGCAGACCGACGCCATCAGTGACAGGCTGCGTTCGTCGAGCGGAAAGCGCGGGTCGGCGGCGCGGGCACGCGCCGAGAACAGCTGCACCGCGCTCGCGCCCGCGGTCTCGCGTTCGTCCGCGCCCTCGCCGGGCACCTCGAGCGGCGGGACCGGACACAGTCGTTCGCCCTGGATGCGCAGCGCCTCGCGGCTCGTCGCGAGGACGCACAGGCCGGCATCCGCCTCGGTCAGCGCGGTCGCGATCCGCGCCGCAGCGTCGAGCAGATGCTCGCAATTGTCGAGCACCAACAGCATGCGCCGATGCGCGACGCTGGCGAGCACCGCTTCGAGCGTCAGCGATCCCGCCGGCTGCACGAGCTCAAAGGCGCCGGCCAGCGCGTCGGGCACGAATTGCGGACACGCCACCGTGGCGAGCGATACGAACGCGGCGCCATCCGGAAAGCTCGCTTCGGCGCGCATCGCCGCTTCGAGCGCAACCCGCGTCTTGCCGATGCCGCCGGCACCGACCAGCGTCACGACGCGTGCGGTGTCGAGCGCGGCCAGGACCTCGGCGACCGTCTGTTCCCGGCCGATGAGTTCCGTCGGGGCAAGCGCCAGCCGCGACGTCGCGCGACGCACGGGCGCCGAGCGCTCGGCTTGTCCGCCAACCAGCCGGTAGCCGCGCCCCGGCACCGTGACGATCAGGTTCCGGTCCTCCGCGAGTGCCTTGCGCAACGCGGCGACGTGCACCTGCAGGTTGTTTTCCTCCACGACCGTGTGCGGCCACACGCGCTGCATGATCTCGTCTTTCGATACCAATGCGCCGTTCGCCCGAATCAGGAGTTCGAGAATTTCGAATGCGCGACTGCCGATTCTCAGCAGTTTGCCGTTCGAGCGAATTTCACGTCTGTCGAGAAAGACGTGAAGCGTTCCAATCCGGATCATGTGAATTTCTAATCGTTTCCATTCGTTGATGCCCTGTCAGGAATGACACCGCCGCGTTGCCAATGCTACGGCATTCGCTCCGATCAATGATTCAAATTATCAGAACCCAATGGACAAATTTTTTGAATCGATGAAAACCTCGAGCGGCCGAGGCACGCCGTTGATGCGCGAAATAGTGATTCACCGATGAACCCGTTTCATGCGACAGAACTTCGTCATTCCGGATTCGTTTCTGCAACCCGATCATTTGCCGTGGCGATTTGAATGAATTGCATTTCCACTTCGGGAAAAATGACTCGCGACATTTCGGCAGAACCGATTCCAGATGTGCCGAACGGTCGATTTTTCCGTTCAGAACGATTCAGGCCGCGCTCAAGACATTCAGCCGCGCGGCGCGAGACGATGTGGGCACCGGGCGAGCGCCGTCACGCCGCGAGGAGGACGACCATGGGGCACCGTATCGCCGGCATCCCGATTCCCGACAGCGCGCTCGCGCGGGAGGCGGCCGCGACCGTGCGCGCCAGCGGGCCTGAACTCCTGTTCCGGCATGCGATGCGCGTGTTCGCGTTTGCATCGGTCATCGGCACGCGTCGCGGCATCGCCTTCGAGGCCGAACTCCTGTACGTCGCCGCGCTGTTCCACGACATCGGACTGACGGAACGCCACCGGCACTCGCGCCGGCGCTACGAAGTCGACGGCGCGAACGTCGCGCACGCGTTCCTCGGCAGATACGGCGTCGCCGCGGAAGACGCGGCGGAGGTTTGGCGCGCGATCGCGCTGCACACGAGCTTCGGCGTCCATCCTTGCATGACGCCCCTGACCGCGTTGCTCGGCGCGGGCATCGAGACGGATCTCTTCGCGCTGCATTTCGACGAAGTCAACCGCGCCGAACGCGACGAGATCGTGCACGCGTGGCCGCGCGGCCCGTGCTTCAAGGAGCTGTTCCTCGAGGCGCTCGCCGCGGGCACCGCGCATCGCCCCGAGACCGCGTTCGGCAACGTCGTCGCCGACGTGCTCGAGCGTTGCGACCCGGACTATCGTCGGACGAATTTCTGCGGCCTGGTGCTCGGGTCGAAATGGGCGGAGTGAGCGCGAGCAGCCGGCAGTGTCCGCCGCGCCGCGTCGCTCCGCCGCCGCATCACGCGCGGACGAACGCCAGCAGTTCGTCGTTCAGGCGTTGCGCGTGCGTCAGATACAGCGCGTGCGGCCCGCCCTCGTAGACACTCAGCGTCGCTCGCGGCACGCGCTTCGCGGTCGCGGCGCCCGTCAGCGCGAGCGGCGCCGTCTGGTCGTCGTCGCCGTGAATCACGAGCGTCGGCACGTCGAACCGGTCGAGATCCGCCCTGAAATCGGTTTCGGAAAACGCCCCGACGCAATCGAGCGTGCCCTTCAACCCGGCCTGCAACGCCATGAACGTGGTCCAGTCGAGCGCCGCGCGCGAGATCGTCGACGCGGGCCGGTTCGAACCGGTGAACAGCGGCCAGAAGTTTTCGAGGAACGCCGCGCGATCCGCGACGATGCCCGAGCGAATGCCGTCGAACACGGCAACGTCGACACCGTCGGGATGATCGTCGCGGCGTGCGACCAGCGGCGTCACCGCGCCGATCAGCACGGCTTTCGCGATGTGCCGCGTACCGTGCCGGCCGATGTAGCGCGCGACCTCGCCGCCGCCCATCGAAAAGCCGACGAGCGTGACGTCGCGCAGCCCGAGCGTCTCGATCAGCGTCGCGAGATCGTCGGCCAGCGTGTCGTAGTCGTAACCCGTCCACGGCTGGCCGGAGCGGCCGAAGCCGCGCCGGTCGTAGGCAATGCAGCGCATGCCGTGCGACGCGAGATGATGCATCTGGACGTCCCACATGTCCGCGTTCAGCGGCCAGCCGTGAATGAACACGACCGGGCGGCCGGCGCCCCAGTCCTTGTAGTGAATCGAAACGCCGTCGCGTGTCGTGAACGTGCTCATGCGGATCCCCCGGTGGTGCAAAGGCGTCCGCCGGCCGGTGCCGACGGACGGCGCGCAAGCTGCCGCGTCATGACCGCGACAGCCTGGCGATGAAGCGGTTCAGCTCGGTCGCGAGGATCACTTCCCGATAGTTCGCCGGGCGCTTCGCGCCGCGCCATTGCGGCTTGTAGATCGCATCGCCGGCGCGGATCGTGATGCCGGTCAGCGCGCAGCGCCCGAGACCGCGCGACTTGGCGCTGATCCAGCGCTGCTCGTCGTAGCGAAAGCGCGTGGGATCGCTCCACGATATCAGGACCGACGAGTCGGTCTGCCGCTCGGCCGCGACGATCGCGCACCGGCGGCGCATGCCGTCGCTCGACGCGGCCGGCACTTCGTCGCGGTGGCGACGGCACGCGGCGTCCGGGTCGCGAAGTGGCGGCGGCGCGTGGTGACGCGCCGCGGCCGACGGGTCGAGCAGCGTCATCACGTGTTCCCAGCGATTGAAGGCGTCCATGGCGGCGTATCCGGGCAAGTGGCGACGGGCCGGATGTCTCGCACCCGCACGCATCGCGATGCGTCATCCGCCGCCGCGAACCGGCAAGACCCGCGACGGGATGACCTGATGCCGACGATAACGGGCCGCCGCTGAAGAGTCTTTACGCCGGGCTTAATTTTTCTGGCGGGCGCGCTCGCGCGGCGCGCGGCGGCCGCGTTCACGACAATTCAGCACGATTTCAGTACGCGCCGCGCGGTCGCGGGATAGCCTCCTGTCGGCGTTCGTTCGTGCCCTTGCGTGCCTGCCGGCGCGCGAACGCGAACGCGCCGGCTGCCCGCGCGAGCGCCGCTCGCGGACAGATCCGAAACCCTTCAAATCCAACGCGGCACCATTGCACCGCACGTTCAAGGAGTCCTCATGCGTCCCGCAGATCACGACGCCATTCCCTCGGCGCGCCGCCGAGACATGCTGCTGGCCGGCGCGACCGCCGTTGCCGCCGCCGCGCTGCCGGCCGCTGCCGCCGCCGCCCCCAAACACGCCGCTTCCGCCCATCAAGGAGCCCATGCGATGAACACGATCACCACCAAAGACGGTACGCAGATTTACTTCAAGGACTGGGGCAGCGGCCGTCCGGTCGTGTTCTCGCACGGCTGGCCGCTGTGCGCCGATGCGTGGGACGCGCAGATGCTGTTCCTCGTGCAGCACGGCTACCGCGTGATCGCGCACGACCGGCGCGGTCACGGCCGCTCGAGCCAGCCGTCGCAGGGCAACGACATGGACACGTATGCCGACGACCTGGCTGCGCTGATGAATGCGCTCGACCTGCGCGAGGCCACGCTCGTCGGCCATTCCACCGGCGGCGGCGAAGTCGCGCACTACATCGGCCGGCACGGCACGAAGCGCGTGGCGAAGGCCGTGCTGATCGGCGCGGTGCCGCCGCAGATGGTGAAATCGGCGTCGAATCCTGGCGGCCTGCCGATGGACGTGTTCGACGGCATCCGCAAGAACGTCGCCGAGAACCGTTCGCAGTTCTACAAGGATCTCGCGGTGCCGTTCTTCGGCTTCAACCGGCCGAACGTCAAGGTGTCGCAGGGCACGATCGACGCGTTCTGGGCGCAGGGCATGATGGGCGGCGTGTACGGCCAGTATCAGTGCGTCAGGGAATTCTCCGAGGTCGACTACACCGAGGACCTGAAGAAGATCGACGTGCCGACGCTGATCCTGCACGGCGACGACGACCAGATCGTGCCGATCGACGATTCGGCGCGCCTGTCCGCGAAGATCGTGAAGCACGCGCAGCTGAAGGTGATCCCCGGCGGCGCGCACGGGATGTGCGTCGTCAATGCCGACCTGATCAATGCCGAACTGCTCGCGTTCCTGAAGGCGTAAGCGCTGCGGCACGGCGCGCGCGGCCCTGGCGCCGGCGCGCCGTTCAGGAAGATTCAGGAATTTTCAGGCCGACGCGATTCCGTCGCGGGGAGCGCGATCGCTAAGATCGTCGCTGCGCGATGCCGGGGGCTCATGGCGACGGCGCGCGCGCCGGCCTGAGCAGGATGCCGATCAACACCCCGGCGACGGCGAACGCCATCGCGACCCGGAAATTGTCCGCGAGCGCGAGCGTGGTCGCCTGGACCCGGACCGCCCGGTCGAGCAGCGCATAGGTCGCCTGGTCGCCCGTGGCGAAGGTGGCGCCGTGCGACACGAGCGACGCCGCGCCAGCCCGCAGCCGCGCGAGCGTTTGCGGATCAGACAGCGTGACATGCAGACCGACGAGATTCGAATGGGTAGCCTCCATGATGCGCTGGATCACCGCGATCGACGTCGTGCCGAGCTGCCCGCTCAGCAGGCGCGTCGTCTGCACGACGGCGCCGAACGTCAGCGCGTGCTCGGCCGTCACATGCTTGCCGAAGAAGAAGATGACCGACGTGAGCGCCATCGTCTGGCCCAGCGCCTGGAGCAGTTGCGACGGGATGAAGTCGGGCTCGGCCCACGCAGGCGTGAGACGCGCGCCGAGCGCGAATGCGACCGCCACCATCAGGAAACCGGCGACGATCAGCCGGCGCGGATCGACGCGCTGCAGCAGCCACGCGACGCACGGCGCGAACAGCAATTGCGGAATCGCGATCCAGCGCAGCGTATCGCCGATCTGCAGCGGGCGAAGCCCGTAGGTGCTCGCGAGAAACACCGACGGAATGAAGCTCGTGTTGAGCACGGTGAAGCGCACGAGACCGACGAGCAGGATCAGCAACGCGACGTTGGGCAGCGCGAGGTAGCCGAGATCGAGCCCGGCCTGCCGGGACGTGAGTTCGTGGATCAGGAATGCGGCAATCATCAGGATGGCGATGCACAGCAGCGCGACGATCAGCGGCGACTGGAACCAGAACAGCCGTTCGCCCTGGTCGAGCGCGATGCACAGGCACGCGAACCCGCCGGCGCCGAGCAGCATGCCGCGCGTGTCGATGCCGGACACGAAACGCTTGACCGGCTCGTTCGACAGCGACAGCAACAGGCAGACGATGAACGGCACCGTCAGCAGCGCGTTCTGCCAGAACAGCCAGCGCCAGCTCAGGTGTTCGCTGTACCAGCCTTCGAGCGTCGCGGACAGGTTCAGCGACATCTCGAGGTTCATCGCATACGCGGCGATGCCGAACGGGATCAGCCGCGGCGGCAGCGTGCGGACGACGAACCCGACGGTCAGCGGCACGAACACGCCGGACGCGAAGCCGGCGAGGCTCTGGAACGCGATGAAGGTGCCGAAGTTCGTGCACAGCGGCAGCACGGTTTCGACGACGAGAAACACCGAGGCGCCCGCCAGCAGCACGCGGCGCGTGCCGAACACGAAGGCCGCCGCGATCGCGAGCGGGCCGACGAACATCTGCGACGCGGTGAACGCCGTGTTGATCCACGCGCCTTCGTCGAACCCGACGCCGAGCGCGCCGCGCACGTCGGCGAGGCCGAGCGACGTGATGCGCGACGTCAGCGTCGCGATGATCGCGCCGAGCAGCACGGACGCGATCGCGGCGATCGAGCGAAACGTCGGTATGTCGGCGGCCGGCGCGGCGGCCGGCCCCGGTGTCACGCCACCGGGGGCGAACGTGGTGTTCATCGTCGAGCGGCTCCCGCATATGAGGCTCGCGCAAGCATAGCGCGATACGAAGAAAGTCGTCCGTACGATGGAGTATCCCGACCATGACCCCGAACCCGCCGGACTCGCCGTCCGTTCCCGCCGCGCGTTCGCGCAAGTGGCCGGTCGTGCTGATCGCCGCCGGCGCGCTGCTGCTCGTCGCGCTGCTGGTCTACGAATACGATGCGCACGAACGCGGCACCGACGACGCGTACGTGACCGGCCATCTGCACGTGATCTCGCCGCGCGTGGCCGGCACGGTCGAGCGCGTGCTGGTGGACGACAACCGGTTCGTGCATGCGGGCGAGCCGCTCGTGCGTCTCGACCCGCGCGATTTCGACGTGCGTGTCGCGCTGCAGCGGGCGCGCGTCGCGCAGGCCCACGCAGATGCGAGCCGCGCGAAGGCGCTGGTCGAGCAGGCCGACGCGACGCGCGTGTCGGCGCATGCGGATGCCGAGAAGGCCGAGCTCGATTACGCGCGGGCCCGCGAGCTGACCCGCGAAACGCCGCGCGGGCTGTCGCAGCAGGAATTCGATGCGGCCAACGCGGCCCGCAAGTCCGCCCGCGCGCGCATCGACGCGGCCGACGCGCAATGGCGCAGCGCGCAGGCCGCGTGGCAGGCGGCGGCCGCCGTGTCGAACCAGAACGACGCCGAATTGCGCGACGCGGAACTCCAGTTGCAATACACGACCGTCGTCGCGCCGTCGGACGGTTATGTCGGCAAGAAGACCGTCGAGACCGGCGAGCACGTCGCGCCCGGCCAGGCGCTGCTCACGCTCGTCGAGCCGCACCCGTGGGTGGTCGCGAACTTCCGCGAAACCCAGCTGCGGCACGTGCGCACCGGCGACGCCGTGCAATTGCACTTCGACGCGCTGCCGGAGCGGACCTTCAGCGGCCACGTCGACAGCCTGTCGCCCGCGACCGGCGGGCAGTTTTCGCTGCTGCCGCCCGACAACGCGACCGGCAACTTCACGAAGGTCACGCAGCGGGTGCCCGTGAAGATCCTGCTCGACGGGCAAGCGGTGACCGAGCCGCGCATCCGGCCCGGCCTGTCGGTCGTCGTCACGCTGCAACCCGAGCGCGCGCAGCCATGATCCGCATCGCCGCCCCGTTCGCCGCCGTGTTCGCGGCCTGCCTGCTGAGCGCATGCACGATCGCGCCGCGGCCGCTTGCGCCCGTACCGGTCGGACCGGCCCCGTTCCGCCATGCGGACGCGGCGATCCCACCCGCCGCGCCGCTCGCCGAGTGGCCCGCATGGTTCGGCGCGCCGCCGCTCGTCACGCTCGTCGAGGCCGCGCTCGCCGGCAATTACGACCTCCGCGCCGCCGCGGCGCGCGTCGACCAGGCGCAGGCGCTGCTCGGCGTGCGCGAAGCCGCGCTGGCGCCCACCGTCGGCGTCGCGCCGTCGTTCAGCCGCTCGCGCGTGTCGGGCACGGTCGACAACGCATTGCCGAAACGCACGATGCACAACTGGTCGGTGCCGTTCACCGCGAGCTACGAAGTCGATCTGTGGGGCCGCCTGCGCGGCGACGCCGAGATCGGCCGGCAGAACGTGCTGCAGGCGGACGCGGATCGCGCGGCGGTGCGCCTGCGCGTGGCGACCGACGTCGCGGCCGACTACCTGACGCTCCATTTCGTCGAACAGGATCTCGCGACGCTCGCGCGCGCGATCGAGCTGCGCCGCACCGCGCTCGACGTGATCGCCGCGCGCGTGCGGGCCGGCGCGGCGAGCGATCTCGACGCGCTGCGCGCGTCGGCCGACCTCGATACGGCACGCGCCGATCTCGCGGACAGCCGGCGGCTGCGCGAGAACCTCGTCGACGCGCTCGCCGTGCTGACCGGCGTGTCGCCGACCGCATTCGCCGTCGCGCCCAGCGCATCGCTCGTGCGCGTGCCGGACGTGCCGCCCGGGCTGCCGTCCGCGCTGCTCGCGCAACGGCCCGACGTCTACGCGGCCGCGCGCCGTGCCGACGCGGCGTCGCTCGAGATCGGCGTCGCCCGCACCGCGTGGCTGCCGACGTTGACGCTGACCGCGCAGGGCGGTTTCGCGAGCCGCGATCTCGGCACGTTTCTCGATCGCAACAGTTCGCTGTGGGGGCTCGGCACGAGCGTCGCCGAAACGCTGTTCGACGGCGGCAAGCGCGACGCCGCGGTGGCCGCCGCGACGGCCGGCGCGGACCTCGCCGACGCGAACTATCGCGCGACCGCGCTCGGCGCGCTGCGCGAGGTTCAGGACGCGCTCAACGACATCGCCGCGCAGAAGGAGCGGATCGCGCGCTACGACAGCGCGGCGCACGCGACCGAGGCGGCCGCGCGGTTGTCGCTGAGCCGTTATGCGCACGGCTACGTCAGCTATCTCGAGGTGATCGACGCAGACCGCGATGCACTGAGCTTGCAACGCCAGCTGATTCACAGCCGCCAGTCGCTCGCCATCGCGACGATCGGCCTGGTGCGCGCGCTGGGCGGCGGATGGACGCCGCCGGCTTCGGCGTCGTCCGGCGACGCACGTCGCGCCGGACGCTTGTGACGCTGCACGAACGCGCGCCGCGCGTTCGCCGGAACGGCGTCAGACGCTTTCATGCCGCTCTTAAGCTTACCTAACGTTTTTTGCGTTGTTGCACGGTCACCCGCTCAGTCACCCGCTCTGCCACCCGCCCCCGCCGGGCGCACGCCGAGCGCTTCGGCCTGGCGCACGAGATCCGGCAGCGTGCGGACCTGCATCTTCTTCATCACCTGCGCACGATGCACCTTCACCGTGATTTCCTGCAGCCCGAGATTCGCCGCGATCTGCTTGTTCATCAGGCCCGCGATCACCTGGCTCATCACTTCGCGTTCGCGCGGCGTCAACGACGCATAGGCCTGCCGCACCGCATCCAGCGCACGCTCGCGCGCGAGGCGTTCGCCGTCGCTGGCCAGCGCGCGGCCGACGGCATCGAGCATCGTGTCGTCGTCGAACGGCTTGGTCAGGAAATCGAGCGCGCCGCCCTTCATGGCCTTGACGGTGGTGGCCACGTCGCCGTAACCCGTCATGAACAGGATCGGCACGTTCATGCCCGCGCGCACCGCTTCCTCCTGGACGGCGAGCCCGCTCTCGTCGGCCAGGCGCACGTCGAGGATCAGGCAGCTCGGCACGTCGGGCCGCTCGAATGCGAGGAACGCGCGCGACGACGCGAACGTCTCGACGCGAAACCCGGCCGAACGCAACAGTGCGCTCAGCGCGCGCCGCAGCGTTTCGTCGTCGTCGACCACATAGACGATCGGCGCGGGATCGCCCGCGCCCTGGTGACGGTTCGAAGTCATATCCGGCGTGCTCGCCATCGCATTCCTCGTGTAGGCATCCGCTTCATTATCGAATGATAAACCGAGAAAAGTCCGGGCGGACACGCCGGCGCGCGCGGCATGACGGCGGACGCGCCGCTCACGCGGGCGGTGTGCCGGATGCGACCTGATCGATCAGGTCGAGCAGGTCGTCCGATGGAAACGGCTTGCGCAGGAACGCGACCGCGCCTTGCGCGAGCGCACGGCGGACCGACTCGTCGTCGCCGTGCGCCGACATCAGGATGACCGGCAGCGCCGCGTTGCGCTGCACCAGCAGGCGCTGGACGTCGAGACCGCCCATCCCTTTCATCTTCAGGTCGAGCAGCACGCACGCCGCGTCGTCCAGCGGGCCGGTCGCGAGAAATTCCTCGCCCGACGCGAACGGCAATGCGGTATGGCCCGCCGATTTCAGCAGGCTGGCAAGACTCTTTCGGACCGACGCATCGTCATCGATGATGCAAACAAGGGCCATGAAATAAAAACCTAAATGGTGTCAATCGAGGTGAGCGCCGTGCGGTTCATGCCGCATCGACAGGCGCCGCCGCTGCGCGCCAGGTCCGCGCAGCCCGGCTGTCACGCCCACGATCCGGCGACCGGCACGGCCGGCGCCGGCTGCAGCGCGTCCGCGTGCGGGTCGGCCGCAAACGACGCGCGGCGCGCGTGGAGACGCCCGGCTTCGCCCGATTCCGCCAGTTTCTCGAGCGCATACGCGCGCACGACCTCGAGCAGCGAGTAGCGCTTCGACAGTCCGACCGAATGAACGACCAGCAGCGATTTCGACGCCAGGCTGACGAGACAGTCCAGCACTTCGTCCGCACCCAGTTCGTTGCAGGCGGCCAGCGCGCAGGCCGCGTCGAGCCGGAACGCATCCGGAAACACCGCGAGACGGCACAGCACGGTGCGCTCCATGTCATCGAGCAGCCGATAGCTCCACTCGATGGTGGCCCTGAGTGTCTGCTGGCGCGGGTGCGCCGTGCGCAGGCCGCCGGACAGCGACAGCACCGACTTGTCGAGATCCGCCGCCAGCCCCTGGATGCCGAGCGACGCGACACGGGCCGCGCCGAGCTCGAGCGCGAGCGGCAGGCCGCTCAGGCGGCGGCAGAGGGTTGCGATCGCGTCGAGCGTCTTCGCGTCCGCCGGAAGATCCGTACCCATCGCGCGCGCGCGCGCCAGGAACATCCGGACCGCGCCGCTCGCGACGATGTCGTCGGCGTTCGCGCCGGCCGGCGGCAACGACAGCGGCCCGACGCGATAGACCCGCTCGCCCGCCACCCGCAACGGCTCCCGGCTCGTCACGACGAGTATCGCGCCAGGGTTCGCGTCCGCGATCGCTTCGCTCAGGTCGGCCAGTTCGTCGACGTACTGCTCGGCGTTGTCGAACACGAGCACGACGCGCTGCTCGCCGATCGCCTGGACGACGTCGGCGGGACCCGCGCCCGGGCCGCCCGGCAGGTCGAACGCGTCCAGCACCGCGCACGCCAGGGTCGCGTCGGCCCGCAGGCCGGCCAGGTCGACCCGGACCATCTCGATCGCGTGCGCCATCGACCAGGCCGTCGCGACTTCCAGCGCCAGATGCGTCTTGCCGACGCCGCCGGGACCGACCAGCGTGACGAGCGCCTCGCGTTCGAGCAGCCCGTGCAGCTCGGCCGCTTCCTGCTCCCGGCCAATCATCGGACATTTGCGCGGCGTAGCACTCGCGCGGACATTGCCTGCCGAGTCGAACGCGAGCGGCGGGCGATCGCCGTGCGCATGGTCGGCCGGCGGCGCGAGCCGGTAGCCGCGGCCCGATTCGGTCCGGATCCACCCATGCTTGCCGCCGAACAGCTTGCGCAGCGTCGAGACGTGGACCTGGATGTTGTTCTCGACCACGATCGTGTTCGGCCACACGGCCTGCATGATCTCGTCCTTCGACACGAGCCGGCCGGCCGCCTTCACCAGCAGTTCGAGGATCTCGAACGCCCGGGCGCCGATATACCGGGGCTGCCCGTCGACACAGACTTCGCGGCATTCAAGGGAAACCGTCACCCGTCCGAACGTGTACATGATCCGCACTCGCTTATGCTGCCTGCCACCTCGCGCCGCCTCGCGAGGCGACGCGCTCCTGGGTTGCCCGTCCGGCCATGCCGATGCATGCCGGAAGGCGTGACCGTATCGTAGGTCGCAACCGGCGCCGCGAATATTATCCATAGGTTTAAGTCCGGCCCCGGCCGGCCGCCGGGGCTCAAGGGCGCGGCGGGTACTGCAAAATCCCGCGGGCTGTCGGACAATGCACGGGTCGCGGCCCGAACGCGCGCGACCGAGCCCGGCCGATCCCGCATCGCGAGCCGCTTCCACCTCCTCCACCCAGCCCGCCGCCCCACCGTGAATCAGCCCTTGCGTAACCCGGACGACACGAACCGAATGGATGCCGAATGGCTCGCGCGTGCCCGCCTGTCGAACGTGGTGCGCTCGGGCGACGTCCTGACCTTCGACCTGACCGACCGCGCGACGGGGCGCGTGTGGCCGGCGTGCCAGACCGGCTGGGAATTCGACCAGCGCTGCCGGCAGTTCGAGCAGGAACATGCGTTGAACGGGATCCTGGACCCGGCCTGGGCGCTCTTGCCGGTGGCGCTGATCCGCGCGGCCGACGGCCCGGTGCTCGTTCATCCGCGCCTGGACGTGCGTGCGTTCGACACGCTGACCGACGTCCGGCTGCCGCTCGACGCCTTTCTCGAAACGGCGATCGGCGCCGCCCGCACGCTCGGGGAACTGCATCGGCGCGGCTGGCTGCACGGCGATCTCCAGCCGACCAGTTTCGTCATCGCAGCGGACGGCACCGTCATGCTCCGCTCGTTCGCCCATGCCCGGGAGCGCGCGACGAAACAGGCGGCGGACCGCACGATGCGCACGGATTTCGCCGCGTACGCCGCGCCGGAAGTCTCGGCAGGCGCGTGCGTCGACGAGCGCGCCGACCTGTACGCGTTCGGCATCACGCTGTTCCGCCTGCTGACGGGCGCGATGCCTTACAAGGCCGCGTCGACGTCCGACTGGGTCCACGCGCACGTCGCGATCAAACCGTCGCCGCCCACGGCGTTTCGCGGCGACGTGCCCGCCATCCTGAACGATCTGATCCTGAAGCTGATCGCCAAGGAACCCGCCGATCGCTACCCGTCCTGTGAAGCGGTGCAGCACGATCTCGAACGGATCCTGCACGACTGGCTCGCCGCGGGGCGCGTCGAGCCCTTCGCGCTCGGCGGCTGCGATCCGTTCGCCGGTCTGCACACGCTCGACCTGCCGGTCGGCCGAGACGTGGAAATTCATCTGCTCGAGGGGATCCTGGAGAGCGTCACGCGCACCGGCGAGTCGGCCCTCGTGCTGGTCGGCGGACCGGCCGGCGTCGGCAAGACCGCGCTCGCCGAACACTTCGTGCGTCATGCGCGCGCCGCGTCGCGCACCGCCTGGTTCGCGTCGGCCACGGTCGACCGGTTCCAGCCCGCGCGGCCGTATGCGCCCGTGCTGCAGGCGCTGCGCACGCTGTTCGGCAGTGCGCTGGCGAGGCGCGACGACGAAATCGCGGCGATCGCCGCGCGGCTGCGCGACTGCGTGGGTCGGCAGGCCAGTCTTCTTGCGGCGATCTTCCCGGAAACCGGGTGGCTGCTCGACGTCGAGCCCGTCGCGTTCGACCCTACCGATGCGATTCCCGAATTCCATCTGTGCCAGATCGTCGTGAATGCATTCCGCGCGTTCGCGGCGCCGGGCGAGCCGCTCGTCATGACACTGGACGACATCCAGTGGGCCGACGAAGCGACGCTCGCGTTCCTCGCATCGATCGCGCTCGATCCGCCGGCCCATGTCTGCATCGTCGCCAGCTATCGAAGCGGGCCGCCGCATGACGACGCGCCGGCGTTCCGGCACCTGCGCGAGCAGCTCGATCGCGCCCGCGTCGCGTCGCTGACGCTGGCACCGCTCGATACGCCCGACGTCACGCGGATGCTCGCCGGCATGCTCGGCGAGGCGCCGGCCCGCTTGTCCGGGCTCGGCGACATCGTTCATCGCAGGACGGGCGGCAATCCGTTCTACATCCAGCAGCTGCTGCGCACGCTGATCGACGAGCAGCTGCTCGGCTACGATCCGGTGCGGCAAGCGTGGCAATGGAATGCGGACGACATCGAGGCGCGCCACGAGACCGAGAACGTCGTGAGCCTGCTCGCGGTCCGGATGCAGCGCTTGCCGCACGAAACGAGAACGCTGCTGGCGCTGATGGCCTGTATCGGCATCGACATCGACGAAGCGCTGTTGCGCGCGGCCGCCGACAAAACGCTGGCCGAACTCCGCTTCTGGCTGGACCCGGCGCGCCGGATGGGTCTCGTGTCGCTCTCCGGCGACCGCTGGCGCTTCGCTCACGACCGCATCCTCGAGGCCGTCTACGCACTCACGGGGCGCCCGGAGCGCGCGCCGCGCCACGCCCGGATCGCCGCCGCGATGCTCGCGCGCGCGAACCCGCCGTCACCGGACTCCTTGCTGGCGCTCGCCGCCCAGATCGAACTGGCGCAAGGCGTGCCGCTCGACGACACGCTCGCGCTCGCATACGCGGGTGCGCTCGCCGACGCCGCGGAGGCCGCGGCCACGGCCGCCGCGCGCGATCGTGCGTTGTCGTTTCTTGCGTCGGCGCAATCGCTGCTCGGCCCGCATGCCTGGTCGCAACACTACGGCCTCGCCAGCCGGATCGGCATCCTGCGCAGCGGCCTGCTGCTCGCGACCGGCGAAACCGCACAGGCGTCCGACGCGATCGACACGCTCATGGCACGTACGCGCACGCCCGCCGACCGCGCCGAGGCGCATCGGCTGAAGGCCGCGCAGCTCACGGTGGAGGCGCACTACCGGCAAGCCATCGACGTCGCGCTGGCCGGGCTGGCGCTGCTCGGCGTCGAACTGCCCGCCGAGCCGGTCGAGGCCGATCTCGCGGCGGCCTGCGATGCGGTGCGCGCGGCGCTCGACGGCCGCGACATCGCCGACCTGGTCGACCTGCCCGTGATGACCGACACGCGCGTGGAAGCCACGATGGCACTGCTGACCGCGCTCGAAGCCGCGATGTTCTATCCGAGCGGCGGGTTGATGCTGCTGCATTTCGCGACGATGGTGCGGCTGACGCTGCGCCACGGCGTCACCGCCGCGTCGGTGCAGGGGCTCGCGTGGTACGGCGTGAGCATCGCGGAGCACCACGGCGCGTATGAAGACGGCTTCGAATTCGCCAGGGTCGCGCTCGCGCTGGTCGATCGCCACGGCTTCGAGCGCTATCGCTCCGCCACGCTGATCGCGCTCGACCAGGTGAGCGTCTGGACCCAGCCGCTGTCCTACGCACTCGAACGCGCACGCGATGCGAAAGCCGCGGGCAATGCGAGCGCCGAGCTGCGATGGATGTGCTACAGCTGCAATCACATCGTCAGCGATCTGTTGTCGATGGGCGAGGCGCTGCCCGCGATCCGCGCCGAAATCGACCCGCTGCTGGAGATCGCGCGTGGCGCGCACTACGACGACATCACCGACCTCGTCTCCACACAATCCGAATTCATCGATGCGCTGCAGTTCGGCCAGGACCGGCTGATCGGCAGCTGGCGTGCCCGTGCGTCATCGCGGACCCCGATGTCGGTCCTGGCGTTCTGGACCGACGTGCTCGCCGGCCAGGCGGCCTTCATCTTCGGCGACGCCGCGACGGCGCGCGCATCGCTCGATGCGGCTACGTCGAGTGCATGGTCGACGCCCGCGCACATCATGCTTGCCGATTTCCACCTGTTCAGCGTGCTGGCCGGGATCGCATGCGACGACGGCGCAACGCCGCCCGAACGCATGCTCGAACGCTTCGCGCCCCAGCGCGCCCGCTTCGCGGTGTGGAGCGAGCGAAATCCCGGAACGTTTCTCAACAAGCTCGCGCTGATCGATGCCGAGTTCGCGTGCGTGCGCGGCGAGCACGTGGTCGCGATGCAGCAATACGAAACGTCGGCCAGCCTCGCGGCGGAACACGGCTTCGTGCACGAACAGGCGCTCGCGCACGAGCGGGCCGCGCAGCATGCCGCGTCGCTCGGGCTCGGCGGCCAGGCCCGTCATCAGTTGCGGCTCGCCCATGCGTGCTACCGGCGCTGGGGCGCGACCGGCAAGACGCGGGCGATGGAAGCGCAGCATCCGTTCCTCGTGATGGATCCGTCGCCGGGCGGCCCGGCCGCGCCCGCGCGCGAGGATCTCGATTTCGCGCTCGCGATGCGCGCCGCCCATTCGTTATCCGAAGAAATCGTGCTCGGGCGCCTGATCCAGACGCTGATGCGCAACATGCTCGTGTATGCCGGCGCGCGCCATGGCCTGCTGCTGCTCACCCGGCACGACCGGCTGACCATCGAGGCGGTGGCGCGCATCGCGGGCAGCGACGTGATCGTCGATATCGCCCGCAGCGAACCCACCGAACAGGATGTGCCGCTGTCGATCCTGAACACCGTCGCGCGCACGCGAAAGCCGATCGTGCTCGCGAATGCGCAGCGCGACGGCGTGCCCGATCACGTCGACAGCCTGCGCGCGCACCCGACGCGCTCGCTGTTCTGCCTGCCGCTGTTGAAACAGGGCGCGCTGGTCGGCGTGCTTTATCTCGAGAATGCACTGAGCAACGGCGTGTTCTCGCCGCGGCGCATCGCGATGCTGGAAGTGCTCGCGCCGCAGGCCGCCAACGCGCTCGAATCCGCGCGGCTCTACGCGGAACTGATCGACGAGAACGCGCGCCGGGTCGAGACCGAGGCCGCGCTGCGGCACGCGCGCACCGAGCTCGCGCGCACCGCGCACATGACGGTGATGGGCGAACTCGCCGCATCGATCGCGCACGAGATCAATCAGCCGCTGACGAGCATCGTGTCGAGCGCCGGCGCGGGCATGCGCTGGTTGCGCGGCCCGCAACCCGATCTCGGCGAGGCGCTCGCGAGCCTGGACGACATCCGCGCATCCGGCGTGCGCGCGGCCGACATCGTCCGCGCGTTGCGATCGCTCGCGCGCCAAACGCCGCCCGCGCTGGCGCCGGTCGCGATCGACGACCTGATTCGCGACATGCTGCGTCTCACCGAGACGGAAATCGACGCGAAGCAGGTGGTGCTGCGCACCGAACTGCACTGCGACGGCATCTGCGCGATGGCCGACCGCACCCAGATCCAGCAGGTGATCCTCAACCTCGTCACCAATGCACTCGACGCAATGGACGGACTCGTCACGCAGCGCGAACTCGAAATCGCGTCGCAGGTCAGCGACGGCCATGCGGTGGTCCGCATCGCCGATCGCGGCGCCGGCATCGCTGCGGACATCGCCAACCGGATCTTCGATCCGTTCTTCACGACGAAATCGCACGGCATGGGAATGGGACTCGCGATCTGCCGCTCGATCATCGAGGCGCATGGCGGCACGCTCGAAGCGGCGCCGCGCGACGGGCACGGTACCGTGATGACGTTCCGGCTGCCGGTGTCGACGCGCGGCTGATACCGGCGGCCAACGCATCGCGGCGCCAGCGCCGCACGGCTCAGGCTGCGCCCTGCCGCTGCGCATCCTCGCTCAGGAAGCGGTGGACGAAGGTCACGGCCATCGCCCCTTCGCCGACCGCCGACGCCACCCGCTTGACCGAGCCCGACCGGACGTCGCCCGCCGCGAACGAACCCGGCACGCTCGTTTCGAGATAGTAGGGCCGGCGCTCGAGCGGCCACACGCGCCCGAATGCAGGACAGTCGTAGAGGTCGCTGCCCGTGACCAGGTAGCCGCTCTCGTTGCGAATGATGTTCGTGTCCCTCGCCCATTCGGTGTTCGGCGCACCACCGATGCAGACGAACAGGTGCGTGGCCGGCAGCACTTCCCGCGCGCCGTCTTCCGTGCGCAGCACGATCGCCTCGAGCCGGCCGTCGCCCTGCAACGCGTCGACGGTCGTGCCGTAGCGGACGGTCACGTTCGGCATGCGCTCGATCCGGTCGATCAGGTAGCGCGACAGCGTTGCCGCGAGCGATGCGCCGCGCACGATCATCGTGACTCCACGCGCGTGCCGTGCGAAGTTCATCACCGCCTGCCCGGCCGAATTTCCGCCGCCGACGATGAACACGTGCTTGCCCTCGCACATCGGCGCCTCGCTCGAGCCCGCGCCATAGAACAGGCCCGCGTTGAGAAAGCGCTGTTCGTCCGGCAGACCGAGGCTGCGGTATTCGATGCCGGTCGCGCAGATATTTGCGCGCGCGGTCAGAATCGAGCCGTCGGCCAGGTCGACGCGAATCTTGCCGTCGACGAACGTCGCATGCACGCCCTCGCGCATCATCAGCAGCTCGACGCCGAACTTGACCGCCTGCTGGCGCGCACGCTCGGCCAGCTCGGCGCCGGGTATGCCGTCCGGGAATCCCATGTAGTTCTCGATCAGCGAACTCGTCCCCGCCTGTCCACCGACCGCATCGCGCTCGATCACGACGGCCCGCAACCCTTCCGATGCCGCGTAGACGGCAGCCGACAGGCCCGCCGGGCCGGCACCGTAGATCGACAGGTCATACTCGATGAAGCGCGGCCGCGCGACCCAGCCGAGCTTGGCGGCGATCTCCGGCAGCGTCGGCTGGTACATGCACGTTCCGTCCGGAAAGACGACGACCGGCAACCGGACATCGCGCAGCGGCGCGATGCCCAGCTCGCGCACGCAGTCGGTGTCGGACGTCAGTTCGCACCACGCGTACTCGACCACGCCGCGCTTCAGGAAATCGCGAATTGCGTAGGCTTCCCTGCTGTTCGGCAAACCGATTACCCTGACATGCTGAGACTGCGTCATGAAGCCCTCCCGGCGACCGCACCGCGACATTGCACCCCGGCCGCACTTGCGACTGTACGTCGTCGTCGCCATCGCGCCGCGACGTTTAATAAGAATTAAGGTCCGCTCGCGCCACGACCGTCCACAATGAATCCTGTCCGCCTCCGCTTGCAGCTTCGTGCCGGCCGCGCTGCGAGCGCTCTGCGGCGCCGGCATCGGAGCGAAAGATGACTACCACCTGCAGTCACCTCGGCGAAGCGCGCGTCCTGCACACCGACAAGGACTACTGCGAGGAATGCGTGAAGTCCGGCAGCCGGTGGGTGCATCTGCGCCTGTGCCTGAGCTGCGGGCAAGTCGGTTGTTGCGACTCGTCGCCGAATCGCCACGCGAGCCGGCATTTCCACGAAACCGGCCATCCGCTCGCCCGTTCGATCGAGCCGGGCGAGCGCTGGGTATGGTGCTACGCGGACGAAGTCATGGCCGGCGAAATCGCGTCGTAGCGCATCGCGCGCCGGCATCCGGCACCCATTTCCACTGCGGGTAAACACCGCTCGATCGCGGCTTTGTCCTGCCGATCTTTTCCACTAGAATTTATCGAACGATAACTTATCGACTGATAAACACGAGGTGTCCCATGCCTGTATCCAGACTTGCGCACTACTCGATCCGCACGCTCGATCTCGAGAAATCGTGCCGGTTCTATGAACGCGTGCTCGGCTTCAAACGCGGCTATCGTCCGCCGTTCGACTTTCCCGGCGCATGGCTCTACAAGGGCGGCGACGAAGCCGATTACGGCACCGTGCACATCATCGGCGTCGATCCGTCCAATCCGGACGGCCTTGCCGCCTATCTCGGCGACAAGCCGCTGCCGGCCGCCGGCACCGGCACCGTCGACCACATCGCGTTCCTCGCGACCGGCGTCGAGGCGACGTGGCGCACGCTGCGCGCCGAGAACATCCCGTGGCGCGACCGCACGGTGCCCAGCCTCGGCCTGCACCAGGTCTTCATCGAGGATCCGTCCGGCGTGACGATCGAACTCAACTTCCCTGCCGCTGAGGTTGAGGGCCTCGCGCTTCCCGACGCGGCCGCATCGGCCGGCGCATCCACCGGAGACTGACATGAACAACATCACTGCAAGCAAACGCAAGGCCGCCATCGTCGGCGGTTCGCTGGGCGGGCTGTTCGCAGCCAACCTCCTGCTGCGCAACGGCTGGGACGTCGACGTGTACGAACGCGTGCCCGAGGCGCTGTCGGGCCGTGGTGCCGGCATCGTCACGCATCCGGAACTGTTCGACGTGATGCTCGCCGCGGGCGTGCGCATCGACGCGTCGATCGGCGTCAAGGTCGAGTCGCGCATCACGCTGTCGCAGGACGGAGCCGTGGAATCGGAACGGCGCTTGCCACAGACGCTCACCGCGTGGAGCAAGATGTACCACGTGCTGCGTGCGGCGCTGCCCGATCAGCACTATCACGCGGGCGCCGTCGTGACCGACGTCGCGGACGGGCCGGAGCACGCGTCTATCACGCTGTCCGATGGCTCGGTCGTGCATGCCGATCTCGTCATTGCCGCCGACGGGTTCCGCTCCGCGATTCGCGAGCGGCTGCTGCCGGACGCGCAGTTGCAATACGCGGGCTATGTCGCATGGCGCGGGCTGGTCGACGAAGCCGCGCTGTCGGAAGCGACCCACGCGAGCCTGTTCGACAAGTTCGCGTTCGGCTTGCCGCCGCACGAACAGATCCTCGGCTACCCGGTCGCCGGCCAGGGCAACAGCACGCAACCCGGCGAGCGCCGCTACAACTTCGTCTGGTATCGCGCGACGCGCGAAGACACCGACCTGCCGAACCTGCTGACCGACGAGACCGGCAAGCTGTGGGCCGGCGGCATTCCGCCGACGCTGATCCGGCGTGAGGTCCTCGCCGATCTCGAGGACGCGGCCGACGCGCTGCTCGCGCCGCAGTTCGCGGAAGTCGTCGCACGCGCGACGCAGCCGCTGTTCCAGCCGATCTACGACCTCGAAGTGCCGCGCATGGCGTTCGGCCGGATCGCGCTGCTCGGCGATGCCGCGTTCGTCGCGCGGCCGCACTGCGGAATGGGCGTCACGAAGGCGGCCGGCGATGCGCTCGCGCTCGTCGCGTCGCTCGCCACGCGCGCCGACACGCTCGACGCGCTGTGCGAATACAGCGAGACGCGCACCGCCTTCGGCGTCGCGATCGTGCAGCACGCGCGCCATCTCGGCGCGTACATGCAGGCACAACTGAAAAACGACACCGAGCGCGCAATGGCCGAGCGCTATCGCACGCCGGAAGTCGTGATGCGGGAAACCGCGGTGCCGCCGCATTTCTGAGCCGCATTTCCGAGCCGGGCACGGGCGGGCGCCGCGCACGAGACGCGCGACGCCCGACGCCCGGCCGCGACATTCGATCCATCGAGGAGACACCGTGAACCACCCGCTTCCGGCCACCGCCGGCACCGCGCCCGCGCATGACTCGCCGGCGCAGGCCGCCCATCCGCTGCTGCGCGACGCCCGTTTTCGCGCGCTCGTCAGGCGCAGAAGGCTGCTCGCCTGGTCGCTGACGCTCGTCATGCTCACCCTCTATTTCGCGTTCATCCTGACGCTCGCGTTTTCGCCGGCGCTGCTCGGCCAGCCGATCGTGCCGGGCCGGCCGACGCCGTGGGGCATCCCGGTCGGCTTCGGCATGTTCGTCGTCACGTTCGCGCTCGTCGCGCTGTACGTATTCCAGGCCAATTCGGTCCACGACGCGCTCGTCGCGTCCCTTCGTCACGGAGACACGCCATGAAACGCCTGCTTCTCGCCGCGATCGCCGCCGCCGGCACGGCACCGGCGTTCGCGGCCGGCCCCGCGGCGATCGCACACGGGCACAACCCGGTCGCGATCGGCATGTTCCTGCTGTTCGTCGCGTCGACGCTCGTCATCACGCGCTGGGCCGCGCGCAAGAATCACAGCGTGGCCGACCATTACGCGGCCGGCGGCCGGATCACCGCGTTCCAGAACGGCTGGGCGATCGCCGGCGACTACATGTCCGCGGCATCCCTGCTCGGCATTTCCGCGCTGGTGTTCACGAGCGGCTACGACGGCCTGATCTATTCGGTCGGCTTTCTCGCGAGCTGGCCGATCATCCTGTTCCTGATCGCCGAGCCGCTGCGCAACCTCGGCAAGTACACGCTCGCCGACGTCGTGTCCTATCGCCTGCGGCAACGGCCGATCCGCGCGTTCGCGGCGTCGAGCTCGATCGTCATCGTGCTGCTGTATCTCGTGTCGCAGATGGTCGGCGCGGGCAAGCTGGTCGAGCTGCTGTTCGGTCTCGACTACACGGTCGCGGTGCTCGTCGTCGGCGTGCTGATGGTCGTCTACGTATTCTTCGGCGGGATGCTCGCGACCACCTGGATCCAGATCATCAAGGCCGTGCTGCTGCTCGCCGGCGCGGCGTTCATGGCGTTCATGGTGCTCGGCCGTTTCGGCTTCAGCCTCGACGCACTGTTCGCGCAGGCAGTCAGCGTGCATCCGAAGCATGCGGCGATCCTGCGTCCGGGCGGCCTGGTCTCCGATCCGGTCTCCGCCGTGTCGCTCGGCCTCGCGCTGATCTTCGGCACGGCGGGCCTTCCGCACATCCTGATGCGCTTCTTCACGGTCGGCGACGTCAAGGCTGCCCGCAAGAGCATCCTCCATGCGACCGGCATCGTCGGCGTCGGCTACGTGCTGATCGTGATCATCGGCTTCGGCACCATCGCGCTCGTCGCGCCGGACCCGCATTACCACGACGCGTCCGGCGCCGTGACGGGCGGCGCGAACATGGTGGCGATCCACCTCGCGCACGCGGTCGGCGGCAACGTGTTCCTCGGCTTCATCTGCGCGGTCGCGTTCTCGACCATCCTCGCCGTGGTCGCCGGACTCACGCTCGCGGGATCGTCGGCGATCTCGCACGATCTCTACGCGAACGTGCTGCGCCGCGGACGCGCATCCGACCAGGAGGAAATGCGCGTGGCGCGCGCGACGACCGTGGTGCTCGGCGTGCTCGCGATCCTGCTCGGCATCGCGTTCGAGAAGCAGAACATCGCGTTCATCGTCAGCCTCACGTTCTCGATCGCGGCGAGCTCGAACTTTCCGGTGCTGCTGCTCTCGATCTACTGGCGCGGGCTCACGACGCGCGGCGCGGTGCTCGGCGGCCTGCTCGGGCTCGCCACCGCCGTCACGCTCACGGTGCTGAGCCCGACCGTGTGGGTGACGGTGCTCGGTCATGCGCATGCGGTCTATCCGTACGAATACCCGGCACTGTTCTCGATGGCGGCGGCGTTCGCCGGCGTCGTCCTGTTCTCCGTCACCGATCGCTCGGCCCGCGCGCGACAGGAGCGTGCGCAGTTCGACACCCAGCTCGTCGCGTGCGAAATGGGCACCACAACGGGCATCACGCAACGCGGCTGAGCCGCACGATTCGAAGGGCCGACATCCTCATGAGACATCCCACGTTGACCTGCACCTGCTGCCCGTCGCCGGCCCGGCGACGCCTGCTCGGCACGTTCGCCGCGCTCGCCGGCACGGCCTTGGCCGGCCGTTCGGCACCGGCTGCCGCAACCGCGAGCACGCCGGCCGCATCGGCCACCGCGCCGCTGCAGCGGCCGCGCGCGATCGACATCCACGCGCACTACTACCCGGAAAGCTTCTGCAATCTGGTCGGCGGCGAAGGCAAGCGCTTCGGCGGGTCGTTCACGTGCGACGACGCGTCGTTCACGTTCCGCACGCCCGCCGGCGGCCTCGGGCCGCTGCCGATGAAGTTCATCGACGTCGATGCGCGGCTCACGGACATGGATGCGTCCGGCGTCGACGTCCAGGCGCTGTCGCTCAGCGTGCCGATGGCGTACTGGGCCGACCGGTCGTTCAATGCGAAGCTCGCGCGCGACTGGAACTCGGCAGCGTCGCGCGTCTACGAGCGTCATCCGACCCGCTTCGTCGTACTCGCGACGCTGCCGATGCTGAACGCGACCGACGCGATCGACGAACTCGAGCGCGCCGCGCAGCTGCCGGGCGTGCGCGGCGTGTACATGGGCACCAACATCGACAATCGCGATCTCGACGACCCGCTGTTCGCACCCGTCTTCGCGCGCATCGCGCAACTGAACCTGCCGGTGTTCCTGCATCCGCAGCAAACGGTCGGCGGCGCACGGCTCGGCGATTTCTACCTGAGCAACCTGCTCGGCAATCCGTTCGACACGGCGATCGCGGCCGCGCACCTGATCCTCGGTGGCGTGCTCGATCGCCATCCGGACCTGCACTTCACGCTGCCGCATGCCGGCGGCGCGTTGCCGATCGTCGCGGGGCGCCTCGACGCGGGCTGGACCGTGCGCCCCGAAACGCGCCGGCTCGCGCAGAAGCCCAGCAGCTATCTGCGGCGCTTCAGCTACGACACGGTGTCCCACTCCGGGCCGGTGCTGGACTTCCTGATCGCGAACGTCGGCATCGACCGGCTCGTGCTCGGCAGCGACTACTGCTTCGACATGGGTTACGAACAGCCGGTCCGTTTTCTCGACCGGCTCGACCTGAGCGCGGCCCAGCGCGCGCTGATACTCGGCGGCAATGCGGGAAAGCTGCTGCGGATCTAGCGCGATCGGGCCGCCATGTCGCGTTCGCGCGACGACGCTTGCACGATCGGCGCAGCCCGCCGGCCGACATGCCATCATCCGGCGAGCCGTCGGCACGCCGCGCAGCCGGACCGCCATGCCGCTTTTCCAACAAGGAACCACGCAGAATGAAGATAGTCATTGCCGGCGGGTCGATCGCCGGTCTCGCGACCGCGCTGACGCTCGATTGCATCGGTCACGACGTGACGGTCTACGAGCGCTCGCCGTCCCCGCTGCGCGGCCAGGGCGGCGGCGTGGCCGTGCTGCGCCGGATGATGGCGTTTCTCGAACAGCATGGCCGTCATTGCCGGCAGATGATCAGCGTGCCGACGCGTCGGCGTCGCTGGATCGAGCGCGACGGCAGCGTCACGCGGGACGAACCCGAAATGCTGCCGTTCTCGTCGTGGGACGCCGTCTACCGGTCGCTGTGCGACACGCTGCCGCGCGGACGCATCCGCTATGGCCGCGCGGTCAGCGGCTTCGAGCAGGATGCCGGCGGGGTCGACGTGCACCTGGGCGACGAACGCATCCGCGCGGACGTGCTGATCGCCGCCGACGGCGCGGGCTCGAGCCTGCGCACGCGCCTGTTTCCCGGCCATGCGCCGTCGTTTGCCGGCTACCTCGCGTGGCGCGGCATCGTCGACGAAGCCGGCTTCGAGCCCGCCGCGATCGCGCCGCTGATCGAGAACATGACGCTTCACAAGGCGCCGGGCGAACTGTTCATGGCGTTCCTGATTCCGGCGCTCGACGGCTCGCTCGTGCCGGGCACGCGCCGCTTCAACTGGCTGTGGTATCGCAACGAAGCCGATCGCGCCGCGCTGCGCCGCCACCTGACCGACCGGAACGGCAACGTCCATCATGCGTCCGTGCACCCCGGCATGCTTGCCGACGAGACCGTTGCGTCGCTGCGGCAACTGGCGCAAGAGCGCTTGCCGGCATCGCTGTCGCAGCTGGTGCTCGCGACACGCGCGCCATTCAACCAGGCGATCTTCGACGTGCTGAGCCCCGCCTTCGCCGACGGTCGCGTCGCACTGGTCGGCGATGCGGCCTGCACCGTGCGCCCGCACACGGCATCCGGCACATCGAAGGCGGCGGGCGATGCCGTGTCGCTCGCGCAAGCGCTGCCGGCCGACGCGTCCGATGTCGTCGAGCGGCTCGCGCAATGGTCGGCGCGGCGGCGCGAGGAAGTGACCGCGTTGCTCGAGAAAGGGCCGCAACTCGCCGCATCGTTCGGCCTCGGCTCGCCGCGCTGAGGTCATTGCATGATGTTCCGTGTTCCCTTTCTGCTTCGTTATCCTGACGTTGTGGCATCGGCGGCCGCGTTCTTCGACGGAACCCGCCCGGTTGATGCCGCACGGCGCGGCCATTGCTGCGCCGGCCTGTTTTGCCACGCGCATCATTCGACCCGCGCACGGCTGCAAGAAAGTGGTCGCCGCCGGCAGGGACGAAGGTGGGCGACTTCACGTTCGTGCTGCTCGCGCCGGCGCTGGCGCCGCTCGCGCGCAAGTCACGGCCGGCGTGTGCGCGTGCGCCGCCCGTCACCGTTCAGAACGATTCAGCGCGGCTTCAGGAATTGCCGCCGACGCCAGCGTAGACTGCCTCCATCAATCGCCGCGCGGCCTCTGGCCCGCGCGCCCCACCCCAGGAGTGACGACATGATTGCCGCCGCGAATCGCTGCGGCCGGACAGGCCTCGCATGGCCGGATCGATCGGCGATGCCGCATCGCCATCCGGCGGCCCCGGCTGCGACATCCACCGCCGGCACGCGCTGTCCAGGCCGCGCACACCGGCCCGCGCGCTACGCCACACCGGTGCGCGCCGCAGCGGGCAACCGGCCTGGCCGGCGTCCGTTCCCGTGCCACGCCGATTGCATGACGCCGGATGAACCGGTTCGCGCGGAGTACGCATGAAGCACAAACGACTCTGGTTCGGCGCGGCGGTTGTCGCGGTCGTCGGTCTCGCGGTCGCCATCGGCATCATGGTCCGGCCGTCGATCGCGCCGGTCGATCCGCCCGCGCGCACGTCTTTCGATCCGCAGCTCGTTCGTGCCGGCGCACGCGTCGTCGCGCTCGGCGACTGCGTCGTGTGCCACACCGCGAAGGACGGCAAGCCGTTCGCCGGCGGCCTGCCGCTCGCGACGCCGTTCGGCACGATCTACGCGACCAACATCACGCCGGATGCCGACACGGGCATCGGCCGCTGGTCGCAGGCCGCGTTCGCGCGGGCGCTGCGCAGCGGCATCGCCCGCGACGGCCATCCGCTCTACCCGGCGTTTCCGTACATCCATTTCACGCGGATGTCCGACCAGGACATCGAGGCCGCATACGCGTACCTGATGACGCGCGAACCGGTGCAGACGAAGACGCCGGCGAACGACCTGATCTTCCCGCTCAACTTCCGGCCGCTGGTCGCGTTCTGGAACGTGCTGTTCCTGCGCGAGGGCGCGTACCAGCCCGATCCGTCGCAATCCGCGCAATGGAATCGCGGCAAGATGCTCGTCGACGGCCTCGGGCACTGCGCGTCCTGCCATTCGCCGCTGAACGCGATCGGCGGCGAACAGGCCGGCAAGGCGTTCGACGGCGGCATCGTCGACGGCTGGGACGCGCCGCCGCTCAACACGCTCGGCAACGCGGCCCGGCCGTGGACGCAAGCGCAACTGGTCACGTACTTGCGCACCGGCCGCGCGAGCGAGCACGGCGCGGCTGCCGGACCGATGCTGCCGGTCACGCGCGATCTCGCGACGGTGCCGGCGGAAGACGTCGAGGCGATCGCCGCGTACATCCTGTCCATCCAGAAGCCTGCCGCCGCGCGTCCCGCAACGACGGCCGCCACGGAACACGGCCCGACGACGCCGGCCGCGCAGCGCGGCGCCGTACTGTTCCAGGCGTCGTGCGCGCAGTGTCACGGGCCGGTCTCGCCGATGCAGTCGATCGGGGAGCGGCCGACGCTCGCGTTCAGCACGGCCATCCATGCCGACACGCCGCGCAACGCGATCCAGATGATGTTCAACGGCATCGGCTGGCATGGCGAGGACACGCTGAACTACATGCCGTCCTACCTCGACCAGTACGACGACGCGCAGATCGCGGATCTCGCCGCCTACCTGCGCGAGACGTATTCCGATCGCCCCGCATGGAGCGGCATCGACACCCTAGCCGCGAAGCTCAGAAAGGAGGACCGCGCACCATGATCGCCCTCACCGTGAACGGCGTGCGGCACACGCTCGACATCGATCCGTCGACGCCGCTGCTGTACGCGCTGCGCAACGACCTGCACCTGCACGGCGCGAAATTCGGCTGCGGCCTCGGGCAATGCGGCGCATGTACCGTGATCGTCGACGACAAGCCGATGTTCTCGTGCCTGATTCCGGTCGCCGCGCTCGGCGAGCGCCGCGTCAGAACCGTCGAAAGCCTCGGCACGGCCGACCATCCGGGCAAGCTTCAACAGGCGTTCATCGACCACCAGGCGGCGCAGTGCGGCTACTGCATCGCGGGCATGATCATGCGCGCGCAGGCGCTGCTCGAACGCAACCCGAAACCGACCGAACGCGAGCTGCGCACCCACATGGAACCGAACCTGTGCCGTTGCGGCACCCACATGCGGATCCTGGCCGCCGTGCGCCAGGTCGCGGGCCTGCCGGAGCCGGAACCGTCCGCCGCGCCGGTCATGATCAGCAAGGGAATCTGATGAACGCACCCGACGACATCGACGAAGGCCGCCGGCACTTCATGGTCTCCGGCGCGCTCTTCGTCGCGTTCAGCCTCGCGCCGGCCGCGCGCGCGGCCGCCGAAGTCGTGATCGCGGACGAAGGCGCCGCCGTCCACGTCGCCAAGGCCACCGAAACGCTGGCCGGCAGCCTCAAGACCAACCCGCTGCTCGACGCGTGGATCAAGATCGCGCCCGACGGCAAGGTCACCGTGTTTACCGGCAAGGTCGAGCTCGGCACCGGCGTGCGCACCGCGTTGCTGCAGGTAGCCGCCGAGGAACTGAACATGAAGCCCTCGCTGATCACGTTCCTGACCGCCGACACCGGCGCGTCGCCGGACGAGGGTCTGACGGCCGGCAGCCACACGATGGCGGACAGCGGCTCCGCGCTGCTGAACGCCGCCGCGCAGGTGCGCGGGCTGCTGGTCGACGGCGCGGCGAAGCAGTTCGGCGTCGATCCGCGCACGCTCACCGTCGCCGATGCCGTCATCAAGGCGCCGGACGGCCGCACGATGCGCTACGGCGACGCGGTGCGCATCGTCGACCTGCACCGCAACGCGACGCCGACCTCGCCGCTGAAGCCCCCGGCCACGTTCACCGTGATCGGCACGTCGCTGCCGCGCGTCGACATCCCGAACAAGGTCACGGGCGGCGTCAGCTACGTGCAGGACATGGAACTGCCGGGCATGCTGCACGCGCGCGTCGTGATGCCGCCGGTATACGACGCGGCACTGCAGTCGTTCGACGAAGCCGCGATCCTGAAGATGCCAGGCGTCGTGCGGATCGTGCGCAACGGCAGCATGCTCGCGGTCGTCGCGCACGGCGAATGGCAGGCGGTCGTCGCGCAGCGCGCGCTGGCCGCAAGCTGCCGCTGGTCCGGCGGCCGCGCGCTGCCCGATCGCGCGACGGTCCACGCGGAGCTCAAGCGGATCGCGACCCAGCGCATCGAAATCGCCAACACGCATGCGCCCACCGCGCCTGCGACGAAGACGCTGTCCGCCACGTTCCTGAAGAACTACCTGCTGCACGGCTCGATCGGGCCGTCGTGTTCGGTCGCGCATCTCGAGAACGGCACGCTGACGGTGTGGACCCACTCGCAGGGCGTGTACCCGCTGCGCGACGCCCTTGCCGAGATGCTGTCGCTGCCGAAGGCGAGCGTGCGCTGCATTCACACCGAGGGTTCCGGCTGCTACGGGCACAACGGCGCGGACGATGCGGCTGCGCATGCGGCGCTGATCGCGGCGGCGATGCCCGGCAAGCCGATCCGCGTGCAGTGGATGCGCGAGCAGGAACATACGTGGGACCACTTCACGCCGGCGATGGTCACCGAGCTCAGCGCGTCGCTCGACGCGGGCGGTCGCATCGTCGACTGGAACTATGCGCTATGGAGCAGTTCGCACAACGAGCGCATCGTCAACGCCGGCCGGCTGCTGCCCGCGCGGATGCTCGAGCCGCCGTTCGTGTCCGCGCCGTCGACGCCGATGCTGCAGCCCGAGGGCGGCGGCGATCGCAACGCGATCCCGCTCTACGCGCTGCCCAACATGCACATCGTCAACAACTTCTCGCCGACGATGCCGCTGCAGACTTCCGCGATGCGCTCGCTCGGCGCGCACACCAACGTGTGGGCCATCGAGAGCTTCATGGACGAGCTCGCGCACGCGGCCGGCGTCGATCCGGTCGAATTCCGCCTGCGCCACATGCAGGACCCGCGCGCGCGGCAGGTGATCCAGCTCGCCGCGGCCCGGTTCGGCTGGCCGCGGCCGCCGCGCGCGCGCAATCGCGGCGTCGGCTTCGCGTTCGGCAAGTACAAGAACCTGATGGCCTACGTCGCGATCGCGGTCGAGATCACGGTCGAGCCGGAGACGGGCCACGTGACGCTCGATCGCGCGGAAGTCGCGGTCGACGCCGGCCAGGTCGTGTCGCCGGACGGCATCCGCAACCAGATCGAGGGCGGCATCGTGCAGGCCGCCAGCTGGACACTGTACGAGGCGCTGAAATACGATACGCAGCGCATTCGCAGTTTCGACTGGAGCAGCTATCCGATCCTGCGGTTCGGCTCGGCCCCGCAAAGCATCAAGGTGCATCTGATCAATCGCCCCGGTGCGCCGTTCCTCGGCGCGGCCGAGGCGTCGATGGGGCCGACCGCGGGCGCGCTGGCCAACGCGATCTTCGACGCGACCGGCCAGCGCATGCGCGAAATGCCGTTCGCCGGCGATTCGCTCAGGAAACGGATCGACGCATAGCCGCACCTCACAACCGACCGCGCCGGCACGGACCGGCGCCGGCAACCCGACAGGCTGGAGATTTCTGAACGATGGATACCTTGCTTTCGATGCGCGTGTTCACGCGCATCGTCGAGACGGGCAGCTTCACGCGCGCGTCGGACACCACCGGGCTCACGACGCCGCGCGTGTCCGCGCTGCTGAGCACGCTCGAACAGCATCTCGGCTGCCGGCTGCTGAACCGCACGACGCGACGCATCTCGCTGACCGAGGACGGGCAGGCCTATTACGAACGCTGCGTCGGCGTGCTGCGCGAGATCGACGACATGGAAGCGGCCGTCTCGCAGGCGCGCAACGTGCCGCGCGGCCGCCTGAAGGTGAACCTGCCGCCGGCGATGGCGAAACAGATCATGGTGCCCGCGCTGCCCGAATTCCTCGCCGCCCATCCGGGCATCTCGGTCGAACTCGGCGTGACGGACCGGCAGATCGACCTCGTCGGCGAAGGGGTCGATTGCGTCGTGCGCATCGGCGCGCTCGACGACTCGGGGCTGGTCGCGAAACGGATCGGCAGCCTCACCACCTGCACCTGCGCGGCCCCCGCGTATCTCGAGCGCTGCGGCGCACCCGATACGGTGGACGACCTCGCGCAGCACATCGCGGTCAGCCACATGTCGGCCGATACGGGCCGGCCGCGGCCGTGGGACTACGTCGTCGACGGCGAGACGCGCATCATCCAGATGTGCGGCACGGTCGCGGTCAACGACGCCGACACCTACATCGCATGCGGCGTCGCGGGAATCGGCCTGATCAAGACCTCGCTGTACCTGGTCGAGCCGTACCTGAAATCGGGACGCCTGCGCGAGGTGCTGACCGATTTCAACACGCCGCCGCGGCCGATCTCGATCCTGTATCCGCCCAACCGCCACACGCCCGTCAAGCTCAAGGTCTTCGTCGACTGGCTCGCCGGCCTGTTCGCGCAGATCCCGACGCTGCAGGGCCAGCGCGGCTGAAGGCCGCCCGCATCGCGCAGCGCATGAATCAAGTGATTTAAGGCTGCGTTTTAGGACAATTCAGCCCGCGCGATCCAGACTGGTTTCATGGGCTTCGCGATCCGCGATATCCGCGCCGGAGGCCCGCGACGAGAGGCCATCATGAAGATCGCGATCGCCGGCGGCTCCATCGCGGGCCTGGCTGCCGCCGTCACGCTGAATTGCATCGGCCGCGAGGCCGCCGTCCACGAACGTCGCGACCGGCCGTCGCCCGCTCAGGGCGGCGGGGTCGCGGTACTGCGCCGCCTGGCCACCTTTCCCGACACGCACGGCGAACCGTTGCGCGGCCATCTGGCCGCCCCCGGGCGTCCGCCTGCGCGCTCGCGTCGGCCAGGCTCGCCGCCACCGGCGTCCACCTGCGCGCCCGCCGCGGCCGGGCTCGCCGTCACCGGCATGCGGTTCGCGGCCGATCCCTGCCGCGGCGGACGCGCATGACGCCGCCCGCGATCCGCCCCCTTTGCGCGCCGCGCAATGCTCGATTGCGCGGCGGCCGTATTCCCTTGTTATCGATCGATCAATAATCTTGACGGCAATGCGGCGGCTTCCGTTTCGCCGCGACCCACACCGCATCATCCGCCCGACGACCGGGCACCCGACATCTCTTTCGAAGGAGTCGACCATGTCAGCAGAATCCACCCCGCTCGCGCCCCAGGGGCACGCGGCCAAGCTCACGCAGGGCCTCATCCTGCTGTTCGCGTTCAGTTGCGGCGCGATCGTCGCGAACCTGTACTACGCGCAGCCGATCACCGAACTCATCGCACCCAGCCTGCACATGTCGGGCGAAACCGCGAGCCTCATCGTGTCGCTGACGCAGATCGGCTACGCGCTCGGCCTGTTCTTCATCGTGCCGCTCGGCGACCTGCTCGAGAACCGCAAGCTGATGATCACGACCGCCGTCGTGTCGATCGCGAGCCTCGCGGCGGCGGCGATGGTGCATACGCCCGGGCCGTTCCTCGCGATCTCGCTGCTGATCGGCTTCAGCTCGGTCGCCGTGCAGATCCTGGTGCCGCTCGCCGCGCACCTCGCGCCCGATCATTCGCGCGGCCGCGTGGTCGGCACGATCATGAGCGGGCTGCTGCTCGGCATCCTGCTCGCGCGCCCGCTGTCGAGCGTGGTGGCCGACGCGTTCGGCTGGCGCTTCGTGTTCGCGGCCGCCGCCGTGCTGATGACGCTCGTGACGGCCGTGCTCGCGCTGACGATCCCGTCGCGCCAGCCCGATCACCGCGCGACCTATTTCGAACTGATCGGCTCGCTGCTGCATCTGGTCCGCACGATGCCGGTGCTGCGCCATCGCGCGTTCTACCAGGGCCTGATGTTCGCGTCGTTCAGCCTGTTCTGGACCGCCGTGCCGGTCGAGCTCACGCGTCACTACGGCCTGTCGCAATCGGCCATCGGCCTGTTCGCGCTGGTCGGTGCGATCGGCGCGACGTCGGCGCCCGTCGCCGGCCGCCTCGCGGATGCCGGGCACACGGTGCGGGCGACGCTGATCGCGCTGGTCGCGGGTGCGCTGTCGTACGCAGTCGCGCTGGTCCACGGCGCCGGGCTGTACGGCCTCGTCGTCACCGGCATCGTGCTCGACTTCGCGGTGCAGATGAACATGGTGCTCGGCCAGCGCGAGATCTACGCGCTGCATGCGGCGAGCCGCAACCGCCTGAACGCGCTGTACATGACCAGCATCTTCGTCGGCGGGGCCGTCGGCTCCGCGCTCGCGAGCCCGCTGTACGAGCATGGCGGCTGGCCGCTCGTCGCGGCCGTCGCCGGCGCGTTCCCGATCGTCGCGCTCGCCCACTACCTCGTGATCGGGCGGCCGCACGCGCAACGCCACGCCCAGGCTTGAACCGGCGCCGGCACCGGTTCACGCGCGAATCCCGAGCGGGCGCTTCGCGCACCGGAATGCTGCCGGCACGTCATCTCCGATTTTCCGCAGCGCCAGCCGCCGCACCGGCCGCAACCGGACGACATGCGGCGGCGCCCTGCTCCACTGAAGAGGAATCCTTCATGTCTTCCCTGCTCAGCCACTACGATCTGCGCGGCCTGCCGCTTCCCAACCGTATCGTGATGGGGCCGATGACGCGTTCTCGCGCGCCTTCGCGCGGCCAGCCGACCGCGCTCATGGCCGAGTACTACGCCCAGCGCGCATCCGCCGGCCTGATCGTCACCGAAGCGACCAACGTCAGCCCGGCCTCCGCGGCGTTCGAACTGACGCCCGGGCTCGTCACCGACGAGCAGGCGGCCGGCTGGAAACAGGTCACCGACGCAGTTCATGCGAACGGCGGGCGCATCTTCGCGCAGCTCTGGCACGGCGGCCGGGTCAGCTCGCTGACGCTGCTCGGCGGCGAAGCGCCGCTGTCGCCGTCCGGCGTCAACGACGATCTCGAACAGCTGCAGGTGTGGGCGCAGTTGCAGAACGGCTACTACACGAAGATTCATGCGACGCCGTCGCGCGCGATGACGACCGACGAGGTCGCCGCGACGGTCGAGGAATTCCGCCAGGCGGCGCTGCGCGCGAAGGCGGCCGGCTTCGACGGCGTCGAGATTCACGCGGCCAACGGCTACCTGCCGCACCAGTTCCTGTCGTCGACGCTGAACCGCCGCGACGACCGCTACGGCGGCTCGCTCCCGAACCGCGCGCGCTTCCTCGAGGAAATCGTCGACGCGGTGGGCGGCGTGCTGCCGCTCGACCGGGTGGGCGTGCGCATCTCGCCGTACGCGAAGTACAACAACGTGCGCGACGCGGATCCGGATGCGACGTATGCGTACGTCGGCCGCATGCTCGACGAAGCCGGAGTCGCGTATCTGCACGCGGCGGACACCAACGGCTGGAGCGGCGAGCCGGACCTGCCGCGGATCGTCGCCAACACGCGCAACGCGTATCGCGGCACGCTGATCGTCAACGGCGGCATCGCGCCGGAGGCCGCGAATGCGCTGATCGATGCGGGTGATGCCGATCTCGTCGCGTTCGCGCGCGCCTACATCGCGAACCCCGACCTCGTCGAGCGCATCACGGCGAAGGCGCCGCTCGCCGCGCCGAAGCCGGTCGGCTGGTATGGCGGCGACCGCGCGGGATACGTCGACTATGCGCGTCATGACGCGGCGGGCGCGAACGTTTGAACGTTTGAACGTTTGAACGTTTGGGCGTTTGGGCGTTTGGGCGTTTGGGCGCTTGGACGCTTGGACGCTTGGGCGCTTGGACGCTTGGACGTCTGAGCGCCTGAGCACCTGAACGCCCATGCACCGCAACAGCGGCCAAGCTGCCGCCGCGGCAAGCTCGCGCCGCCGGCTCCGGAACGAAGCCGTCAAACGTCCTTCCAGCGCGCGCCCAGCACGCGCCCGCAGAAATTCGGCCGCTGAAAATCCGGGTCGGCACGCTCGAGCACATCGGCACTCCACGTGCCGAACGTCGACGCCGGCCGGTGCGCGACGCCACGTGCGACCGCATCGAGGAACGCGTCGCCGAACCCTTCTTCGCGCGGATACGCGGCGAGCAGCGCCCGACGCTCGTCCACCGAATACGCGTCGAAGCCGCTCGCCATCAGGTCCGCCGCCACAGCCTCGGCCAGCGCGCACGCCAGCGGCGAGACGCGCGCGGCCACACCGGGTGTCGTATGCAGCGCGATCGCGCGCCACACGTCGTCGCGCTGGCGCTGCGACGTGTGATGCCGCAGCAGGAACGCGTGCGCGGCATCGGCGCTGTCGACCTCGTAGCGCGCGCTCGAGCGGCAATAGGCGGGGCTCAGTCCCATGTTCGCGTACATCGCGGCCACGTACAGCGCATCGGCATCGAGCGTCTCGCCGGCACGGCGCGCGGCAAGCGACGCCAGGACGAACACCCGGCATGCGTGACCGGTCAGCACCGGCGGCAACGATGCACACGCCGCTTCGGCCGCTTCGATCGCCATCGGCGTCCGCGGAATGCGAACGCCGGCGACTTCGTCATCGGCGGGTGCGCACGTCGGCGCTCCACTCATCTCGTCTCCTTCTGCCCCGCGCCGGGGCGGAAAATTGTCTGTTCATCGGGCCGCACGCGCCGGCCCGCCGACCTGCCGCCTACGAGGCGACGCCGGGATAACCGAATGCTTCGCACTGCTCGACGACTTCCCGCGCAGCCACCTGCAGGCGCCGCGCGAAACGCACCGCGGGGCCGCGCACGGCACCGGCGTCCGCGCGGGCGGCATCCGCGCTGCCGCCGCCCGCCGCGCGCAGCGACGCCGCCGCGGGACGACGCCGGCCGAAACCGCCGAATTCGACCACCGGCGACCACGCGGGGCTGACCGGCAACGGCGGCGGCGCCAGCGGCGCGAACTCGTCGGCCGCATGCACGACCTTGCCGCCGACGACGGTCAGCACCGAGTAGAGCGTCTTGATCTGCGCCTCGTCGATCGTGAAGTAGTCGTCCGTCAGCACGGCGAAATCCGCGTACTGGCCGGGCACCAGCGCGCCCTTGCGATCGTCTTCGTTCGAAAACCACGCGCTGCCGACCGTATAGCGGCGCAGCGCTTCCATCCGGCCGAGCCGGTTCCATTCGGGATAAAGCGCCGTGCCGCCGACGGTGCGCCCGGACACCATCCAGTACAGCGACAGGAACGGGTTGTAGCTCGCGATGCGCGTCGCATCGGTACCCGCGCCGACCGGCAGCCCGGCCGCCAGCATCGCGCGGATCGGCGGCGTGCGCGCGGCCGCTTCCGCGCCGTAGCGCGCGATGAAGTACTCGCCCTGGAACGCCATCCGGTGCTGGACCGTCACGCCGCCGCCGAGCGCGGCGATGCGCGCGATGTTCGCATCCGAGATCGTCTCGCAATGATCGAAGAACCAGCGCAGCCCGTCGAACGGCAGCTCGCGGTTCACGGCTTCCAGCACGTTCAGGAAGCGGCCGATCGATTCGTCGTAGGTCGCGTGCAGCCGGAACGGCCAGCGGTGCCGCACCAGCAGCCGGACCACGGCGGCCAGTTCCGCCTCGAGCGCGTCGGGCAGGTCGGGGCGTGGTTCGAGAAAATTGCCGAAATCGGCCGCGGAATACACCAGCAGTTCGCCGGCGCCGTTCATCCGCAGGAACGCGTCGCCGTCGCCGGGCTTGGCCAGCGTCACCCACCGCGCGTAGTCGTCGAGCTCGCGCCCCGCCTGTTGCACGAACAGGCTGTACGCGATGCGCACCGTCAGTTCGCCGCGCTTCGCGAGCGCCATGACCGCCGCGTAGTCGTCCGGATAGGCCTGGAAATCGCCACCCGCGTCGATCGTGCTCGTCACGCCGAAACGGTTCAGTTCGCGCATGAAATGCCGCGTCGAATTGATCTGGTCGTCGTGGCCGAGCTTCGGCGCGCGCTCGAGCACCGCATGCAGGATGCCCATGTCGGGGCGCGCGATCAGCATGCCGGTCGGCCGGCCGAGGCGATCGCGCTGGATCTCGCCGCCGGGCGGATCGGACGTGTCGCGGCCGTAGCCGATCGCGCGCAGCGCGGCCGCGTTCAGCAGCGCGCTGTCGCCCAGGTGCAGGATGAAGACCGGCGTGTCGGGCGCGATCGCGTTGAGCTCGGCCACCGTCGGCCCGCGCTTTTCCGCGAACTGGAATTCGGTCCAGCCGCCGACCACGCGCACCCAGTGCGGCGCGGGCGTGCGCAGCACCTGGCGGCGCAGCATGCCGAGCGCGTCGGCCAGCGTCGGCACGCCGTCCCAGCGCAGCTCCAGATTGAAGTTCAGGCCGCCGCGGATCATGTGCAGGTGCGAATCGTTCAGCCCCGGGATCACGGTGCGGCCGTTCAGGTCGATGCGCGGCGTGCCGTCGCGCGCATGGCGCAGCACGTCGCGGCCGCTGCCGCTCGCGAGGATCCGGCCGTCCTTCACCGCGAGCGCGGTCACGAACGACTGCCGCGCATCCTGCGTCGCGATCTTGCCGTTGTAGACGATGAGGTCCGCCGCTTCGGCGAATGCCGTCGTGTCGAGCACCGTCAGCCCCCCCTGCTCGCGCCGAACGCCGGCATGCGGCCGCACGCGGCATGCACCCGGTTTGACGATACACCGACCATCCCTTCCCCCTTGAACATTGCACGATCAGGCCGCCGCGCCGCGGCGCGCGGACGCGACGGCGCCCGGCGCGGGCCCGGCACGCCGTTACGCCGCCGACTGCATCGCATCCGCCGCCTCGCGTCGCCTGCGCGTCAGGCCCGTCGGCGCAGCCGTCTCCGGGCGAACGAAGTTCTGCAGGCGCGCCAGGCGGCGCACGTCGAACGCCCGCGATTGCGGGTCGACATGCCCCGACAGGTCGGCCACCAGCGACGACGCCTGCGCGGTGCGCCCGCGCTCGATCAGGTGATCGGCCAGGTCCAGCGTCGCGCGCAGCGCCCACATCGCGGCACCCTGGCCGTTCGCCGCATGAATCGCCATCAGCAGGTGACGGTGCCCGTCGGCTTCGCACGCGATCGCGAGATCCGGGTCGGCGGTGCGGGCCTGTTCGAGCGTCGCCAGCCCCCTCGCGCGCAGCAGTTCCGGCACGAACAGATGCTCGCCGTGCGCGCGGCAGCGCGCGAGCGTCGCGTCGAGCTTCGTGCACGCGTCGGCCGCGCGGCCCGTGCGCGTCAACCCTTCCGCGTAGGCGACGACCAGCGGCGCGAGCAGGCGCCGGAAGCCGCTCGCTTCGATGCGCCGTAGCGCGGGCTCGAGCCGCGCGAGCCCGGCGCCGGGATGGCCGGCCTGCATGTCGAACTGCCCGGCGAGACATTCGGCATGGCTGCGCCAGATGTCGAAGCCGTGCGCATCGGCGGTCGAGCGCAGCGTCTCCAGATAATCGGAAATCGCGTCATGATCGCCGTAGGACAACGCCATCGGCACGGCCGCGGCGCCGAGCACGACGCACAATGCCGGCGCCGAGCCGCTGCGGCGCGCGCATTCGACCGCCTGCGCGGCCAGCCGCATCGCATATTCCGCATCGCCCTGCAGCCAGACGAGCCGCGTCAGCATCGTCCGGCCGAGCGTCGCGACGTCGATGCCCAGCGCCGCCTGAGCACAGGGCGGCTCGCCGGCGACGGCCAGCTCGGCCGTCGCCGCCTCCAGCCGCTCGCGCGCCTGCGCATGCTCGCCGAAGTAATGCAGTGAGGTCGCGACCATCGCGTCCGCCAGCAGCCGCTGCGGCCGGTCGCCGCGCCGCTCCGCGGCCCGCTCGAAGCGCGTCGCGTAGCGCAGCGATTCATGAATGTCGGAGCGCGTCAGCATCGTGTTCCACAGCCCGACCAGCGCGCGCGCGTCGAACGCCTCGTCGCCGATCCGGCCGGCGAGACCGAGCGTCCTGTCCCACGTCGCGGCGGCCGTGTGCGTATCGCCGTCGGTATGCAGCAGCGCTGCCGCGTAGGCCGCGCGCAGGCGCATCTCGCGTGCCGCGTCGACGGCGCCGTGGGCGCCGGCATCGAGCGTGTCGAGCGCGCGCCTCGCCGGGATCGAACTTTCGCGCATGCGCGCCGGTTCGAGCAACGCATGCGCCAGCGCGTCGATTTCCGCGGCCGGCGGCCCGGCCACCGCGAGTTCGCGCAGCGGCGCGATGCCCGCGCCGGCACCCAGGCTGGCCGCATGCGCGGCCTGGGCCTGGGCCGCCATCGCGGCATCCGCCTGCTCGCGTTCGTAGCGCGCATGACGTGCGGCGACCGTGTCGAACTCGCCTTCGTTGTGCAGTTTTTCGAGCGCGTACGCGCGGGTCGATTCGGTCAGCCGGTAGCGCGCCTGCGCGCCGTTGAACTCGACGGTCACCAGCGACTTCGCGACCAGCTCGCCGAGCAGCGCGATCATTTCGGCGGACGGCATGCCCGGGTCCATCGCGACATCACGCGCGGCATCGAACGTAAACGGGCCGACGAAGCAGGCCATCCGGCGAAACAGCGACCGCGCGGCCGCATCCAGCAGCACGTAGCTCCAGTCGAACGTGGCGCGCAGCGTCTGGTGGCGCGGCAACGCCGAGCGCAGCCCGCCCGTCAGCAGGTTCAGCCGGTCGTCGAGACGCGCCGCGACGACCTCGAGCCCGAGCGTCGCGACCCGCGCGGCGGCCAGCTCGATCGCGAGCGGCAGCCCGTCGAGGCGCCGGCAGATGTCGCCGATCAGCCGCATGCCGGCCGCATCGACCGCGCAATCGGGCGTGGCCGCGCGAATCCGCGCGAGGAACAGCTCGACGGCCGAATGGCGCGCGATCTCGTCGACGCCCGCATCGGCGTCCGGCACCGCCAGCGGACTCACGCGAAACACGGCCTCGACCGAGATATGCAGCGGCTCGCGGCTCGTCACGAGCACGCGCAGCGGCGCGGCGTGCGACGTCAGCGTTTCGACGAGGTCGGCCGCCAGGTCGACGACGTGCTCCGCGTTGTCGAGCACGAGCAGGCCGCGCGACGCGGCGAAGGCCTCGCCGATCCGTTCGACGGCCGGCACGCCATCCGCGTCGAGCCCGAGTTCCGCGCCGATCGCGCGCAGCACGTCGTCGCGCGTCGCCGCGCGCGCCAGTTCCACGAACAGCACGCGCTCGCCGGCGCGGCCGCGCAGTTCATGCGCGACGCGCTCGGCCAGGCTCGTCTTGCCGATGCCGCCCGCGCCGACCAGCGTGACGACCGATGCCCGCTCGAGCATGTCGACGATCTGCCCGATCTCGGTCTGACGCCCGACGAGCGGCGCCGGATGGGGTGCCGCGGCCGGCTCGGGCCCAACCTCGGGCCCAACCTCGGGCGCAACCTCGGATGCGCGCGGTGCCACCGCGTGCGCGACCGGCGGATGCGCGATCAGCAGGTAGCCGCGGCCCGGCACCGTCTTGATCAGGTCGCGGTTCGGGCCCAGCGCCTTGCGCAACGTCGCGACGTGCACCTGCAGCCGGTTCTCCTCGACGATCAGGCCCGGCCACACCGCGTCCATGATGTCGTCCTTCGATACGAGGGAGCCGTTCGCGCGATGCAGTACTTCCAGTATGTCGAGCGCACGCGCGCCAATACGCAACGACGCACCGTGGTCGCGTATGTCGCGCTGCTCGAAATCCACCGACAAATTCCCGATCTGGATCATGGCCGCCTCCAGGTTCCCCACGATGACCGCCATGTGAACACGCGGTTCACCGGGGCGGGAGTCCGCGCCCGGCTGCACGGCAGGCGGGCGCAAAGTCTCAAAAAGTGGCCCGAGTCTAAACGCCATATCGATAAAAATCTTGAACGAAAATGCACTGGCGCCCGCCGCCTCGGCCCGCGGCGGATACGCGGGCCGCGCGGATATAAATGGGGCGATATCGTTCGACCTGTCGCTTCCGCCAGCAGGTCGAGCGTCGGCGCCGGCGCCCGGCCGGACGGCGATTTTTTCGTCAGCAAGCGGACATTTATTCAAGTTATGCTGAGCCGGATGTGTGTGCCGTATAAACTTGCACGTAAAACTGCTCGTATGCCGTACCCCATTGAAGGACGTTCCGTCATGTCAGATCCTTTCGCCGCAGTGCCCGCGGCGGTGCCGAAAGATACGCTCGGATGCGTGTCGAGCCTGTTGTCCAAGGATATCGACCGGTCGGTCGGCGGCCTGACGCTCCACCGCAAATGCATGCGCGACGAACACTTCGAGCGCATCGAGATGGCCGCCAGCGATCGCGGCTTCCTGATCGGCGTGTCGCTGAACGACGGCCACCGGCGCACGATCTACGGCGGCGCCGGCAAATCCGAGCGGCGGTTCCAGCACGACTCGATCTACATTCGCGACTTTTCCCGGAATTTCCGCGCCGACCTGTACGGCAAGTTCGATTTCGTGCTGATCGAGCTGTCGCACAGCTATCTCGACCGCCTCGGCCGCGAACACGACGGCACGGCGATCGGCGGCCTGACCTGCGCGCCCGACGTGCAGGACCCGGTGCTCGGCCATCTCGCACACGCGGTCGCCGACAGCCTCGACGTGCCGGGCGCGCTGAACACGCTGTTCGTCGAGCAGATGGGGGTCGCGATCGGCGCGCATCTCGCCAGCCGCTACGGAAATGCGCAGGCGCGCGACCTGCAGCGCAAGGGCCTGCTGTCGCCGGCCAAGACGGCGCTCGCCAAGGAACTGCTGATGGAAAAGGCGAACCTCGGCGTATCGATCGAGGAAGTCGCGAGCGAATGCGATCTGTCGCGCGGCTATTTCATCCGCGCGTTCTCGCGCACGACGGGGCGCACGCCGCATCAGTGGCTGCTCGAGCAGCGCGTGATCCGGGCCCGCCAGCTGATCGAGACGACCGACATGACGCTCGCGGAAATCGCGGCCGTCTGCGGTTTCGCCGACCAGAGCCACCTGAACCGCATCTTCGCGCGCATCGTCGGCCATCCGCCCGGCGCATGGCGGCGCGGCATGACGCGCTGACACCGTCGCGCACGTCATCCGGTCAGCGCAGCGGCGTCGCGTCGTAGTTGACCGGCACCCAGTCGTACCGCTCCCCGTCCCTGCGCAAGTGCCCGAGCCCGGGAAACGCGATGTGCGCGGCGCCGACCAGATAGCGCCGGCCGGCCACGCGCCGGAGCACGTCGCGCCGCGTGCGGCGCGCCGCATCGGCATCGCTGTCGTACTGGACGGTCGCATCCGGATCCTGCAACTGGATCGCCGCGACGTGCACGATGTCGCCCCACGCGAGCAACCCGGCGTCGCCGCTCTCGATCAGATAGGCCGTATGGCCCGGCGTATGGCCGGGCATCGGCACCGCGCGGACGCCGGGCGCGAGCGTCGCTTCGCCACGAAACGTCCTGAAACGGCCGGCCGCGACATACGGCGCGACCGACGCGGCCGCCGCATCGAAAAACGACGCCAGGAACGCCGGCGCCTGCGCCTTGTGGTCCGGGTCGAGCCAGTAATTCGCCTCGATCTCGTTCACCCGGACGACCGCGTTCGGAAAGGTCATCCGCCCGTCCGTCACGATGCCGCCGACATGATCCTTGTGCAGGTGCGTGAGCAGCACCTCGTCGATCTGCTCCGGCGCGTAGCCTGCCGCGCGCAGGTTGTCGAGCAGCTTTCCGCAGCAGTCGCCGTACAGCACGCCGGCGCCCGTATCGACCAGAATCCGCCGCGATCCCGTGTCGACCAGGAACGCATTGATCGACCCTTGCACCGGCGGCTCGAGAAAGGCGCGGTCGAGATCGCGCCGGATCTCGTCCTTCGACACATCGCGAAAAACCGTATCGACCGGAAACGGATGCGTGCCGTCGGACAGCGCGACGATCGTCAGGTCGCCGAGCTTCTGCCGGTAGAAGCCCGGCGGCTGAGTGCCGTCGCCCGGCTGGCCGGCGAATGCGGTCGATATGACCGAGGCGGTCGACGCGACCGATGCGACCGATGCGACCGATGCGACCGATGCCGCCGATGCCGCCGATGCCGCCGATGCCGCCGAGGCGACCGACGCGGCCGATGCGGTCGATGCGGTCGATGCGGTCGATGCGGTCGATGCGGTCGATGCGGTCGATGCGGTCGATGCGGTCGATGCGAGCAGGCCGACGTACCACGCGACGAGCAGCACGCCGCCCGCGCGCAGCGCGCGCATGCGCCGCTTCAGTGAGTTCATGTCCGATCCCCCGGTTGCGTGTCGACGTCGCGCGACGCTTGCCGGTCCGACGGTCGGCCGGGCCTGTACGCGCGACATCGAGCCTACCGGCCGCTCGCGCCCTTGTCCTGAGCCGGACATGAAACGTTCTGAAGCCGGGCCGGAACGGCGCCGGCCGTGCTTCAGGGTGGGCACCGCTTCAGGCTACGGCGTCATGCGCGCGCTGCGCGGCCAGCAACGCGCCGCGAAACACGGCGGCCGGTTGCGCGCCGCTGATGACGGTGGATCCGATGCGCGTCGACGGCACCGACGCGATGCCTGCGCGCACCGCGTCGGCCTCGAGCGCGATCACCGCGTCGAGTCCCTCGCCGGACGCGAGGAACGCCCGCACCGCGTCGCCCGGCAAGCCGGCGCCGGCCGCGATCTCCACGAGCATGTCCGCATCGCCGATGTCGCGGCCGTCGCGGAAGTACGCGGCGAACAATGCATCGACGAGCGCGGCCGCACTGCCGCGCTGCTGCGCGAACCAGACGAGCCGGTGCGCGAGCCGGGTGTTCGGCGTACGCGCGATCCGCGCGTGATCGAACACCAGGCCCGCCGCACGGCCGGCCTCGGCCACCTGCGCGTCGAGTGCCTGCGAGCGCGCCCAGCTGCCGAATTTCGCGCTGCGGTATGCCTTGCGATCGATGCCTGCGGCCGGCATCGCCGGGTTCAGTTCGAACGGCACGAACCTGACCTTCACGTCATCGGTCAGTCCCGCTGCGTCGATCGCCTCCGCGAGCCTGCGCTCGGCGATCCAGCACCACGGGCAGATGAGGTCGTAGGTGACCGTGACTTCGACGGAATTCATTGCGCTCTCCTGTTGATTGCAGTTTCAACGATAGCGCTTGCCGGCCGGCGCTAGAATGCGAACGGCGCGCAACGGATCGTTGCGGCATGCACAAAGGCGACGACATGGACAAATTCTCCGCGCTGCGCGCGTTCGTGGAAGTGGCGGAAGCCGGCGGCTTCTCGAGCGCGGGACGCCGTCTCGACCTCGCGGCCTCGTCGGTCGTGCGCGCGGTGGATGCGCTCGAGGCATCGCTCGGCACCGCGCTGCTGAACCGCACGACGCGCCAGGTCACGCTGTCCGATGCCGGCTCCATGTACTACGCGCGCGCGAAGCGGCTGCTCGAGGAACTCGCGGAAGCCGATGCGCTCGTCTCCGATCGCGGCGACGAGCCGTCCGGGCCGCTGCGCGTGTCGGTGCCGGTCGCGTACGGCGTGCGCCGCATCGCGCCGCATGTCGCGGCCTTCCTCGCGCGCCATCCGAAACTCGATCTCGACCTGCAGCTCACCGACGAACGCGTCGATCTCGTCGCCGGCCGGATCGACGTCGCGATCCGGCTCGGCGAAGCAGCGCCTTCCGCGGAGGTCGTCGCACGGCAGCTCGCGACGTTCCAGCGCTATGTCGTCGCGAGCCACGACTATCTCGACGCGCACGGCACGCCGGCAACGCCGGGCGAACTGGTCGATCACGCGTGCGTGCGCTTTCACTTCGGCGGCGACCAGCAGGCGTGGTCGTTCGCCGATGCGCACGGCACGACGCGGGTGCTGGTCGCCGGGCGCCTGAAATCGAATCACAGTGAAGTGTTGCGCGAGGCCGTGCTCGACGGCGCCGGCATCGCGCTGCTGCCCGACTGGCTCGTCGATGCCGATGTCCAGTCGGGCCGCCTGCGCAGGCTGTTCGAAGCGTACGACGTCACGCCCGATGCGGCGCGCTCGGTCGTGACCGCGCTGTACCTGCCGAATCAGCGCGGCTCGAAGCGCGTCACCGCGTTCATCGATTTCGTCGAGGCGCTCGCACGCGCGCAGCCGTGAGCCGCGCGACGCGGCGCGGCTTGCCGCGTTACCAGCCGAACTTCGCCTCCATGCCGACGTAGTCGGCATTGCGCGCGCCGAGCGCGCGAATCGAATCGGCGACCTGGAAATGCACGGCCTCGACCGCCAGCGCCACGTTCGCATTGACCAGCCAGTCGACGCGCGCCTGCGCATACATGCCCGTGCGCGCGCCGCCCTTGCCGGCCGTGCCGGGCACCGCCTGCATCCCCTGCCCGTAGATCGCATCGGCGGTCGTCTGGCGCCACTGGAAACCGACCGCGGTCAGCACCGTCACGTTGCTGGCCGGCTTGAACGTCAGCGACGGCTTCACGTGAATCAGGTTGCTGTAGCCGGTGTAGCCGGCGAGCGTGAAGTAATAGCCGTTCGGGAACAGCGGATTGAAGGTGCCCATGCGCCCGTCGCCGGGATGCTTGTCGCCCGACGCGCCGTCGACCTGGATGCCGATGCGCGGCGTGCCCGGCGCTTTCGCGAACGTGTAGCCGCCGAGCGCGCCAAAGGCCCATGCGCCGATCGTGTCCTGGCCGATGTGGCCGGTCTGCAGCATCGCTTCGGCGTCCCAGTCGAACCCGGAAGACTTGCCCGCGTAGCGCATGTCGAACACGTCGCGCCGCTCGGTGCCGGCGCCGGCGAGATAGCGCGCGTTGTCGCGCGTATAGCGTGACCAGTAGGCCGACAGTTCGCCTGGGCCCACGGCGTTGTGCTCGATCCGCACGCCGTCGAAGCGCAGGTGCCGATTCGACACGTCGTCGAACACCGCGTCATTGCGATATTGCACCGGACGCGTCACGTAGCCGATCAGCCGCCAGTTGCCGATTTCGTAATCCGCCCACAGCGCGTCGAATGCCTGACGCACGTTCGGGCCGTCCCGCACCGACACGAACCGCTGCAGGTCGTACGCCATTTCCTGCCGGCCGACACGCGCCTTGAACGTTCCGCCGCCCAGCTGATCGACATACGCGACGAACGCCTGCTCGATGTCGAGCTGATCCTTGTCCACCGTACCGACCGTGTCTTTGCCGAACGGCCGCGCATCGACGAACTGCACGAACGCCTGGAAATGCCCGGCATAGCGCAGGTCCGCGTGCACCGTCGCGCGCTGGATCACGTAGTTGTCGTCGTGCGCGGTGCCGAGCCCGAACAGCGGCGCGTTGTTCAGCTCGAAACGCTCGCGCAGGTTCGCGCCGAGCGACAGGTAGGTCGACGGGTCGCCGCCGAGCGGGATGTACTTCAGCCCGTCGAGCGGCTTGCGCGGCACGCACGGATTCGCGAGCACCGACCAGTCTTCCTGCCAGCGGTTGAACAGCACCGCGGGCCGCTTCGCGGTGCACGTCGTGCCGGCGGCCGAGGCCGAGGTCGGCGCCGGCGCCACGGTGTCCTCGGCGGCGGCCGCCGTCCCGGCGTATGTCGCGACGCCGCCCGCCAGCACGGCGGCCGGCAGCACGCCCCGCCACGCCCACCTCATCGCCCGATGCGCCATTACTTCGACCGCGCGTGGATCTCGGCGACGTAGCCGCCCGGGAACTGCACGAGCGCCGCATCGCGCCCGTCCGACGTGAAGGGCGGCACCAGCACGGTCACGCCGGCGGCCTTGGCCTTCTCCAGCGTGGCGGCGAGGTCCGGCACTTCGTAGCCCGTCATTTCGCGCCCGAACGGATAAGGCAGACGGCCGTCGGTCGCCAGCACGGTCATCTTGCCGAAGCCCGACTCGATGCGGATGCGGCGATACGTGTCGTTCGGCCGGCCGATCTCGATGCCCGGCGCCTTGCGCACGTCGGACACGACCTTGCCGCGCGAGAACGCGACGAAGTCGTGCACCAGCTTGCTCGCGCTTTCCGGCGACACGTACACGCGGTTTTCCGGCACCGTCTGCAGCGGGTCGTAGTGCGGCGCCTGGGTGTGCCAGTACAGCTGCATGTTCACGCCGCCCGGCCAGCGGATGATCGCGTCGCGGCCGATCGGATCGGGGAACGTGTCGACGACCACGTCCGCGCCGTGCGCGCGCGCCGATTTCATCGCGACGTCCATGTCGGTGACGAGGTAGCCGGTGCGCTCCTCGCAGAACGGATACGGGATCGGCGTCTTGAAGCCGAACACTGAAATCGTGCCGAACGGCGTCAGCACGAGCTGCGACATCGTCTGGCTCGGCGTCGGCGTGACCTGGAACACGCCCTGCTGCGACTTCTTGCCGCCGAACGTCGCGACGAAGCTGTCGGTGAAGCGGTCGAAGTCTTCCGGCGCGACGCACACGTGCGTCGTGTCGTATTGCGGGCCGACCGCGACGGCCGGCACCTTCCCTGACGAGGTATCGAGCAGGCGCGTCTCGTCCGCGTGGGCCGGCGCGCTCGCCAGCAATGCGCCGAACATGGCCGTCGATGCGGCCATCATCCGCAGTACCTGTCGCAACTTCAGTGCAATCATCGAAATCTCCTTGAAAATGACAAGCGCGGCCATACGCCGCGCGCGGATTCAGCGTGACGCCGGCCCGTCGTCGGGCCGGCCGGATCGGTAGGCGAGGAAGCACAAGGCCGCGAGCGGCAACGCCAGCGCCCAGAACGCGGCGGACACGTAGGCTGCGGCCCCCGCGCCGGCCCCGAGCGCGAAGCCCGCGACCGGCGGCAGCGTGCGCCGCAGCCGCGCGCGCGCGGCTTCGCGTTCGGCCGGCGCGGCAAGCGGCACGAGCCAGTCGAATGCATCGATCACCGCCTGCGTGACGTTGCCCGTCATCACCGTATTGGCGACGACCGAGCGCGCCGTCAGCCGGCCGTGCGCGTTCTGGACGCCCATCGCCGCGGCGCCGAGCAGGCCGCACAGGATCGTGCGCGGTGCGTCGGCGTCCGCGATCGGCGACGCCATCACGCCGGCCAGCATGAACCCGGCCAGCAGCACGGCCTGCAGTGCATACAGCGAACGCGCGCGCGGGCCGTGGCCGAGCGAACGCATCCGGTGGTCGAGCACGCGCGCGCCGACGATGCCGGCGATGAAGGCGGGGAATGCGAGCCACTTGATCACGAGCCCTTGCCCGACGCCGGCCAGCCCCGAGCCGATCAGGATGAAGTTGCCGGTGACGTGCGCAGTGAACAGGCCGAACAGCGCGACGAAGCCGAGCGTGTCGACGTAGCCGGCGATCGACGCGAGAAACACGTCCTCGCCGCGCACGTGATCGGGCGCCGCGGCCGCGGTTACCGGCTGCGTCGGCATGGCCCGGGTTCCTGGATGGCGACGGTTGCGCCGGCGCACGTGCTGCCTGCGTCCGGCGAGTTCAGATAACACATGTTCCGCTCCGGTTGCGCCGAACGGCCCGGAGGCGCCGACTGGCGTCCGGTCCCAACGGCGGTTCGGAAGCAAGACTAGTTAAGGAACGTCTTAATGTCATGGCGGCGGCCCTGAATTTTCCTGAATATGCCGCCCGGACGCCCGGCCGGACTGCGGGGTCGACGCGACGCGGTACGCTTAGGAAAACGCTCTCGCATCGCAGCGACCTCGGCGCAGCGATCGGCCCGCACGGTCCGATCGTGTTATTTTTCGAGCGATAGCTTAAGCGCGCCATCAGGAGCCGATGCATGACCGAAAGAAAACGCAGCACGCCGGCCCGCGAGCGCGGGACGGACGCCGACGGCAACGCCGTCACGCCGGGCCGCCGGCTCGCGCCGGAAGCGCGCGAGCGGCAAATCGTCGAGAAGGCGATCGAGCACTTCGCGACGCACGGCTTTTCCGGCAGCACGCGCGAACTCGCGCGGCAAATCGGCGTCACCCAGCCGCTCTTGTACCGGTACTTCCCGAGCAAGGAAGCGCTGATCGATCGCGTGTACGACGAGATCTACACGTGGAACTCCGACTGGGAAAAACTGATCGCGGACCGCACGGTCCCGCTGCAGGAACGGCTCGTCACGTTCTATCGCGCGTACGCGCAAACCATCCTGCGGCGCGAATGGATCCGCACCTTCATCTTCGCGGGGCTCAGCCGCGAGGGTTTCAATACTCGCTACCTGTCGCGGTTGCGCGAACGCGTGTTCCTGCCGGTGCTGCGCGAGTTGCGGCACGAGTACGACATTGCGACGCCGGCGACCGAGGCACAGCGCAACGCGGAAATCGAACTGGTCTGGAGCCTGCACGCGAGCATCTTCTATTTCGGCGTCCGCAAGTGGGTCTACGGCCTGCCGGTGCCCGACGATCTCGACACCGAAATCGAACGGCTGGTCGATGCGTTTCTCCACGGCACGCCCGCGACGCTGAAGCAGCTCGCGTCCGGCGCGGGTGGCCGGCGCCGCCGGCGCGCGTAATCCGGCGCGGCGCACGCCGCCAGACGATTTCAGAACAATTTATCCGGCGCGCCGATCGCTTCGCCTATCCTCGAACGGCATCTGCGCCCGCCTCCCGGCTGCGCGCACACCGAACCGGACAGGGACCACCCGATGACCCACGACGCGCCTTCGATCACGCATCACACCGTCACCGCGAACGGCATCCGCCAGCACTACATCGATGCCGGCAGCGGGCCGGTCGTCGTGCTGCTGCACGGCTTCCCGGAAACCAGCTTCGCGTGGCGCTTCCAGATCCCGGCGCTGGCGCGGCGTTACCGCGTGATCGCGCCCGACCTGCGCGGCTACGGCGAAACCGACAAGCCGGCCGCCGGCTACGACAAGCGCAACATGGCGCGCGACGTAGCCGGCCTGCTCGATGCGCTCGGCATCGGCCGCATCGCGCTCGTCGGCCACGATCGCGGCGCGCGTGTCGCGACGCGCTTTTCGAAGGACTTCCCCGAGCGCGTCGACCGGCTCGTCGTGATGGACAACGTGCCGACGCGCATCGTCGCGCAGAACATGACCGCGCAAACCGCGCGCGCGTACTGGTTCTTCCTGTTCCATCAGGTGCCCGACCTGCCCGAGGCACTGATCGCCGGCAAGGAAGCCGAGTGGCTGAGCCATTTCTTCGCCGACTGGTGCTACAACCCGCACGCGATCTCCGGCGACGCGTTCGACACGTACGTGCGTGCGTACCGGCGCCCGGGCGCCGTGCGCGGCGCGCTGGCCGACTATCGCGCGAACGCGGAGGACGTGAAGCAGGATCTCGTCGACGCCGACGTCCCGATCGCCTGCCCGACGATGGCCATCTGGGGCGAGGATTTCTATGCGGTCGGCAAGATGTTCGACATGAAGTCCGTGTGGGAAAGCATGGCGACGAACCTGCGCGCCGAGCCGATCGCGCAGTGCGGACACCTGCCGCAGGAGGAGCAGCCGGAGCGCGTGAACGCGTTGCTGCTCGACTTCCTCGCGCACTGGGAAGGTTGAACTGCCGCGTGCGGCGAATCATCGGGGGAAAGCAATCATGAGCGATGTTTCGGGCCCGTCGGCGATCGTCGTCGGCGGATCGGTGGGCGGACTGTTCACGGCAACCGCGTTGCGGGCGGCCGGCTGGCGCGTCAAGGTGTTCGAGCAATCGCCGAACGATCTCGACAGTCGCGGCGGCGGCATCGTGCTGCAGCCGCCGATCGAGCGCGCGTTCGCGTTCGGCGGCGTGCCTGTGCCGCGCGACGCGGGCGTCGATTCGGGCGACCGGATCTACGTCGACGAACGCGACCGTATCGTGCAACGCTTCTACATGCCGCAGACGCAGACCGCATGGAACGTGATCTATACGGCGCTGAAGCGCGCGCTGCCCGCCGACGTCCTGCACGCCGGCGTCGCGTTCGACCGGTTCGAGCAGGACGGCGCGCGCGTGTTCGCGCACTTCTCGGACGGCCGCGTCGAGCAGGCCGACCTGCTGGTCGGCGCCGACGGCGGCCGCTCGGCCGTGCGCGCGCAGCTGCTGCCCGATGCGCGGCCCGCATACGCGGGGTATGTCGCGTGGCGCGGGCTCGTCGACGAGCACCTGCTTCCCGACACGGTGCTGCAGGTGCTGCGCGAGCGCTTCACGTTCCAGCAAGGCGACGCCCATCTGTTCCTGACCTATCTGGTGCCCGGCCGCGACGGCGCGATCGCGCCCGGCAAGCGGCGCGTGAACTGGGTCTGGTACCGGCGGCTCGCGCAGGATCGCCTGCCATCGCTGTTTCTCGGCCAGGACGGCATGCAGCGCGACGGCTCGCTGCCGCCCGGCGCGATGCGCGACGACAACCGGCTCGAACTCGTGAACGCCGGCCGCCGGATGCTCGCACCGACGCTCGCCGCGCTCGTCGACGCGACACAGGCGCCGTTCGCACAGGCGATCCTCGATCTCGCGGTCGAGCGCATGGCGTTCGGCCGCGCCGTGCTGCTCGGCGACGCGGCCTGCCTCGTGCGGCCGCATACGGCCGCAGGTGTCGCGAAAGCGGCGGACAACGCGGTCGGTCTTGCCGAGGCGCTGCGCGGCGGCGTGCCCGCCAACGCGTTCGACGCCGCGCTGTCGCGCTGGGAAGCTGTTCAGCTCGCCACCAGCGCGTCGCTGTCCGAACTCGGCATCTCGCTCGGCGCGCGGATCATGGGGCGCGCGTGACCGGCCGGCCGCCGTGTGCGGGCTCGATCGTTTGCATCGACCGCCGATTCGTGATTCCAGGTCAAAAATGATTTCGCCGGCGGCCCGTTTTTCCGCGGCGTCGGGATACCTATATTGGCAGCACTCGCAACGACGACGACGTGGTTGCGGTTCACTCGACCCGATAGGTACCCCTGATGAAAACGCTCGTTTCTTCCACGCTTGCCGCACTGATCATCGCCACGCCGGCCGTTTCGTTCGCGCAGCAGCATGACCGCCCGCTGACCCGCGCCGAAGTGAAAGCCGAAATGGCCCGCCTCGCGGCTGTCGGCTATACGCCGGCACTGGACCACAACCAGTATCCGGTCGCGATCCTCGCCGCCGAAAAGCGCGTGCGTGAAAACGCCGTCGCGCAAGCGGCATCGAACACCGCACCGGCAGCCGACACGACCGGCTACGGCAGCGAAGGCACCGGCACCAGCGCATCCGGCCGCGCACTGACGACCAACGGCCGCGACGCGATCTATCTCGGTCATTGAGCGGCATCGACGCGCGCGCGAGCACCTTGCCCGCCACGCGCCTCCGCTCGTCCGTCCCCTCCGCATCGCCGGCCCGAATCGCCTGAACAGGCGTTCGGGCCGCGCGTCGTCGCACCGCTTCCCGCATCACGCCCCTGCCGCGCGCATCGTCGCCGCACCGCGCGATTCGTGACTGCGCAGTACAAGTTCTTATGACGCCGCGTCCGTTTATCCATCGCGCGCCACGCACGATACTGCGCACCATCCGGCGCCGTGCGCGTCATTCGATACCCCGAACAACATGAACAGCTACCCAGGATTGAAGCGCTTCGCGCGACCGGCCGTGCTGGCCGCCCTTCCGCTCGCCGCATTGCTCGCGTTGACGGGCTGCCGGTCGGACGACACCGCGCCGGCCCCGAAGCCGAACGTGATCGTCAGCGCGCCCGTCGCGCGCAACGTGAACGACGTCGACGTCTACACGGGCCGCTTCGAAGCGGTCGACACGGTCGACGTGCGCCCGCGCGTGAGCGGCTATCTCGAACGCGTCGCGTTCCAGGATGGCGCGACCGTGAAAAAAGGCGACCTGCTGTTCGTCATCGATCCGCGCCCGTACCAGGCGGCGGTGACGGCCGCGCAAGGCACGCTCGAGCGCGCGCAGTCGCAACTGAAGCTGAGCCGGCAGGATTTCGAGCGGGCCAGCGTCCTGATCAAGACCGACACCATCGCGCAGAGCCTGTACGACCAGCGCCGCCAGGCCGTGCAAAGCGCGCAGGCCGACGTGACGAGCGCGCAAGGCGCGCTCGAACGCGCGCGGCTCGACCTGTCGTTCACGCGCATCGTCGCGCCGATGTCGGGGCGCATCAGCCGCAAGCGCGTCAGCGAGGGCAACCTCGTGAAGGGCGGCGACAGCGAAGCCACGGTGCTGACGACGATCGTGTCGCAGGACCCGATCGACATCTACTTCGACGTCGACGAGGAAAGCTACCTGCGCTACACGCGCGAAGCCGCGCAACATGGCGGCAGCGCGTCGTCGCGACAGGTGGCGATCGCGCTGCCGGGCGACGCGAAGCCGTCGCTGTCGGGCACGATGGATTTCGTCGACAACCGCCTCGACAACTCGACCGGCACGCTACGCCAGCGCGCGCGCGTCGCGAATCCGGACGGACGCCTGAGCCCCGGCCAGTTCGGCCGCGTGTCGCTGTCGAGCCGCGTCGCGCACGCGGCGCTGCTCGTGCCGGATTCGGCCGTCGCGACCGACGCGACGCGCCGCGTGCTGTATTTCGTCGACGCGAACGGCACCGTGTCGGTGCGCCCGGTGACGCCCGGCCGCCTGTTCGGCAACCTGCGTGAAATCGATGCGGGGCTGAAGGCCGGCGACCGCGTGATCGTCGACGGCTTCCAGCGCGTGCAGGCCGGCGATCAGGTCAACGCGGTGCCGCGCGCGATCGATGCGGCTCAGATGGCGAATGGGACGAATTCCGAAAAAGTTGCGAACGCAACTGCTTCGTCCAGCACCGCGACCGGGAGCGCGCAATGAACCTCGGCCGCCTGTCCGTCCAGCAGCCGGTGCTCGCGATCGTCCTGTCGATCGTGCTGACCATCGCAGGCGCGCTGGCCTATTTCTCGCTCGCGGTGTCCGAGTATCCGGACATCGCGCCGCCGACCGTCGTGATCCAGGCGAGCTACCCGGGTGCGTCCGCGGAAACCGTGTCGCAAACCGTCTCGACCCCGATCGAGCTGGAAGTGAACGGCGTCGAGGACATGCTGTACATGTACAGCCAGGCGACCTCCGACGGCAGCCTGAACATCACCGCGACGTTCAAGCCCGGCACCGACGTCGACAAGGCGCAGGTGCTGGTGCAGAATCGCGTCGCGCTCGCGACGCCGCGCCTGCCCGAGCCCGTGCAGCGCAGCGGCGTGTCGGTCCGCAAGTCGTCGCCGACGCAGCTCGGCACGATCTTCATCTACTCGCCCGACCAGCGCTACGATCCGCTGTACGTGTCGAACTATGCGATCCGCAACGTCGCCGACGTGCTGAAGCGGATCGACGGCGTCGGCGACATCAACCCGCTCGGCGCGCGCGAATACTCGATGCGCATCTGGCTCGACCCGGAACGCGTCGCGTCGTTCGGCCTGAGCCCGCGCGACCTCATCGCCGCGGTGCGCGCGCAGAACACGCAGCTCGCGGGCGGCGTGGTCGCGCAGGCGCCGATCACGAACCAGGCGTTCCAGCCGAACCTGATCTTCGAAGGGCGCCTGAAGCGGCCCGAGGATTTCAGCGACATCGTCGTCAAGCAGGGGCAGGACGGGCGTCTCGTGCGGCTGAAGGACGTCGCGCGCATCGAGGTCGGCGCGCTCGCGTACGCGACCGACAGCTACATGCTGCGCCACCCGACCATCGCGCTGCAGGTGCTGCAGCAGCCCGGCGCGAACGCGGTCGCGACGATGGACGCGGTCGAGAAGAAGATGACCGAGCTCGGCAAGGCGTTCCCGAAGGGCATCGTCTACAACATCGGCTACAACCCGACCGCGTTCATCGGCGACAGCATCCACGAACTCGTGAAGACCATCTACGAGGCCGTCGTGCTCGTGGTGTTCGTCGTGCTGCTGTTCCTGCAGGGCTGGCGGCCTTCGATCATCCCGATCCTGTCGATTCCGGTGTCGCTGGTCGGCACGTTCGCGGCGATGGCCGTGCTCGGCTACTCGATCAACAACCTGACGCTGTTCGGCCTCGTGCTCGCGGTGGGGATCGTCGTCGACAACGCGATCGTCGTGGTCGAGAACGTCGAGCGGCACCTGGCGGCCGGCGCCGCGCCGCGCGATGCGACGCTGCTGACGATGAAGGAAGTCGGCGGCGCGCTGTTCGCGATCACGCTGGTGCTGTGCGCGGTGTTCGTGCCGACCTCGTTCATTCCGGGCATCTCCGGCCAGTTCTTCCGCCAGTTCGGCGTGACGATCGCCGTGTCGACCGCGATCTCGTTCTTCACGTCGGTCACGCTCGCGCCCGCGCTGTCCGCGATGATGCTGAAGGCGCACGACCCCGCGCACGATGCGCCGGCGTCGACGTCGCGCACGGCCGCGCTGCTTGCGCCGCTCATGCGCGCGGTGCAGCGTTTCGCGGATGCATTCAACCGCGTGTTCCAGCGCGTGTCGGACGCCTACGGCGCGCTGGTCAGGAAGCTCGTGCGGATCATCCCCGCGATGAGCGTGCTGTACGTCGTGCTGATCGCGGCGACCGGCTATCTGCTGGTATCGAGCCCGAAGGGCTTCATTCCCGCGCAGGATCGCGGCTACCTGGTGGTGCTGGTGCGCACGCCCGACGGCGCGACGCTCGAACGCACGAGCGCGGTCGCGCGCAAGATCGAGGACATCGCGCTGTCGGTGCCGGGCGTCGCGCGCGTGCCGGTGTTCTCCGGCGTCAACGCGGCCACCGGCACGAATTCGGCGAACAGCGCCGGCCTGTTCCCGGTGTTCAAGCCCTGGCCCGAACGCAAGGCGCAGGGCCTCACCATCGACACGATCGCGGCCGAGCTGCGCAAGCGCCTCGCGGGCATCACCGAAGCGTCGATCGTCGTCGCGATGCCGCCGCCGGTGCAGGGCCTCGGCAGCACGGGCGGCTTCGCGATGCGACTCGAAGACCGCAACGGCCTCGGCACGGCCGCGCTCGCAAAGGCGACGCAGGATCTCGTCGACGCCGCGAACCGCACGCCCGGCATGGTCGGCGTCTACACGCCCTACTCGGCGACGAGTCCGCAGGTTCACGTCGAGCTCGATCGCGAGAAGGCGGAGATGCTCGGCGTGCCGAGCCAGGAGATCAACGATGCGGTCGAAACGTATTTCGGCTCGACCTACATCAACGACTTCAACATCGTCGGGCGCACCTATCGCGTCACCGCGCAGGCCGACCTGCCGTTCCGCGTGACGGCCTCCGACCTCGGGCGCCTGAAGGTGCGCAACCGCGACGGCGACATGGTGCCGATCGGCAGCGTCACGCGCATCGACGACACGCTCGGCGTCGATCGCGCACCGCGCTACAACCTGTATCCGGCCACCGAGATCAACGGCGATACCGCACCCGGCCTCGGTTCCGGTTTTGCGATCAAGACGATGGAGACGCTCGCGAAGCAGGTGCTGCCGCCGGGCATCTCGTTCGAATGGACCGACTTGTCGTACCAGCAGACCACGGCCGGCAACACGGGGCTGCTCGTGTTCCCGCTGTGCGTGCTGCTCGTCTATCTGGTGCTCGCCGCGCAGTACGGCAGCTGGAGCCTGCCGGTGTCGATCCTGCTGATCGTGCCGATGTGCCTGCTGGCCGCGTCGCTCGGCGTGCGCGCGCTCGGCCAGGACGTGAACATCCTCACGCAGATCGGCTTCATCGTGCTGGTCGGGCTCGCCGCGAAGAACGCGATCCTGATCGTCGAGGTCGCGCGGCAGCTCGAGGCCGACGGCCGGGAGCTGGTCGACGCGGTGGTCGACGCGTGCGTGCAGCGGCTGCGCCCGATCGTGATGACGTCGCTCGCGTTCATTCTCGGCGTGCTGCCGCTCGTGATCTCCGAAGGCGCCGGCGCGGAAATGCGCCAGGCGGTCGGCGCAGCCGTGTTCTTCGGGATGATCGGCGTGACGTTCTTCGGGCTGCTGTTCACGCCTGTGTTCTATGTGCTGGTCCGCCGGCTCGCGACGCGCAAATCCGGCGTCGCGGCGGCGGCCGCGGAGGTGGTGCAATGAAATTCATCCGACTCGTGGCTGCGCTGTCCGCGGCGGCCGTCCTGACCGCGTGCACGAGCGCACCGGTCGCCACCGTCGCCCCGCCGCCGCTCGCCGCGACCTACGCGAACGCGGATCTCGTCGCCGCCGGCCCTGCCGCCGCGACCGACGCGTGGTGGCACGGCTTTCACGATCCGATTCTCGACCGGCTGGTCGATCGCGCGCTCGCCAACAACCTCGACCTGAAGGCGGCGGTCGCGCGCATCGACGCGGCGCGCGCGGTACGGATCGGCGCCGCGTCGCAGTGGTTCCCGTCGCTCGATCTGAATGCGGGCGCCGGCCGTCAGCGGCTGTCCGCGTCGCAGGCGTTCCCGACCGATACGCCAACGACCGGCAATGCGTTCGACCTGAATGCGAGCGTCGCGTGGGAAATCGACATCTTCGGGCGCATCCGCCAGGGCGTGTCGGCCGCCGACGCCGACATCGCGTCCGCGCAGAACGACGCGGCGGCCGTGCGGATCGCGACGATCGACGAAACCGTGCGCACCTACGTGACGGTGCGCGGGCTCGAGCAGCGGCTCGCGCTGGTCGAGGCGAACGCGGAAAGTCAGCGCGGCACCGAGGCATCGACGCGGCGCCTGTTCGACGCGGGCGTCGTGCCGATCGCCGACGTCGACCGCGCCGCCGCGCAGGCGGAAACCACGCTCGCCGAGTTGCCCGCGCTGCAGTTGCAGCGGCAGGCCGCGATTCACCGCTTGTCGATCATCACCGCGGCGACGCCGCAGGACGTCTATGCGCAACTCGATCCGCCCGCGCCGGGGCCGGTGTGGACGGCAGCGGCGCCGGGCGTCGGCACGCCGGCCGACCTGCTGCGCCGCCGGCCCGACGTGCGCGCCGCCGAAGCGAGGGTCGTCGCCGCGTATGCGCGCATCGGCGTGGCCGAAGCCGATCTCAGGCCGCACCTGCAGCTGATCGGCGTGATCGGCGCGGCCGTCGACGGCTTCTCCGGCGCGACGCTCGCGCGTTCGCTCGCCTGGATGGCCGGCGCCGGCGCGAGCGCGCCGCTGTTCGACGGCGGACGGCGCCGCAGCATCGTCGCGTTGCGACGCGCGCAGGCCGATCAGGCCGTCGCCGCCTATCGCTCGACCGTGCTCGGCGCGGTCAGCGACGTCGAAACGTCGCTCGCCGCAACCGCCCGCGATCACAGCCGGACCGAGCGCCTCGAACGCGCGGCGTCGAATGCGCGCGATGCCTATGCGCAGATCAACCGGTCGTGGCGCAGCGGCGAATCGGCGTTCATCGACACGCTGGAGGTGCAGCGCTCGCTGCTCGCGGCCGAGGATTCGCTCGCGCAGGCGCGCACCGACGAGATGCTCGCGCAGGTCAGGCTGATGACCGCGCTCGGACAATAGTCGGGTTGGTGCGATGCGGCTGGTGCGGCGCATCGGTCGCGTTGGTCGCGTCGGTCGCCATGAAAAAAGGGCGACGTGCCCGATATCGATCGAACACGTCGCCCTTCGCACGAGACGAGCGGCGGTTTGCGCGCCCCTTCAGTCGATATCGCCGCCTTCCTTCAGCTGTGCGCTCAAGTAGTCCAGAAAACTGACGATGCGCGACGACAGCGTCGCGTTGCGATAGTAGACCGCATGAATCGGCTGGCGAAATTCGGTCGTGTCGTCGACCAGCACTTCGACGAGGCTGCCGTCGCGGCGATGGGTGCCCGTCATGTAGTCGGCGAGGCACACGATGCCCGCGCCATTCAGCGCGAGCGTCAGCAGCGTCTCGCCGCTCGACGCCTGCAGCGCGGGATGGATCCGGTATACGTCGCCGTCCGCGGTGCGCAGCGGCCAGTGGTTCAGCGTTTCGGGCTGCACGAAGCCGAGCAGCGTATGGTCCGCGAGATCGGCCACGCGCGTCGGCACGCCGGCCTTCTCCAGGTACGCGGGGCTCGCGAGAATGCGCAGCCGGCTGCTGCCGAGCTTGCGCGCGTGCAGCGTCGAATCGCGCAGCTCGCCGATCCGGATCGCGACGTCGGCGCGCTGTTCGAGCAAGTCGATGATTTCGTCGCTGGTATGCAGTTCGGCCGCGATCGCCGGAAACGCTTCGCGAAAGCCCGGCATCATCGGCGCGATCACGTGCTGCATGAACGGCATCGCCGCGTTGATGCGCAACCGCCCGGCCGGCTTCTCGCGCTGGCTGGCGAGCTGTTCCTCGGCGAATTCGACCGACGCGATGATCTCGCGCGCGTATTCGAGGAACAGCGTGCCCTCTTCCGTCACTTCGAGCCGGCGTGTCGTGCGGCGGATCAGCGTCGTGTCGAGCTTTTCCTCGAGACGCCGCAGGATCCGGCTCATCACCGACGTCGGCTGGTGGAGCTTGTCCGCCGCCCCCGTCAACGAGCCGGTATCGGCGATGGTCACGAATGCGAGCATCTCGTCGAGGGTGGTCTTCATGGTCGGGAATCGGTGACGGTTTCAGAATCGTCACGATAGTGCCGCAGCGCCCGTTTGATAAGCGGGAGCCGGCGCGAATCATAGTTGATTCAGATTCAAGAATGCGCGGCTAATATTGTCCGATCAATGCGATCGCAGGCCGGGGGGCGCACGCGCCCGGGAGGGCGCGTGTTGCGTGTTGCGTGTTGCGTGTTGCGTGTTGCGTGCTGCGTGCTGCGTGCTGCGTGCTGCGTGCTGCGAAGCAATTCTGCGGCGTCAGGCCGCGACCGGCATGTCGTGGCGGATCCAGTCCTGCATCGCGCCATGCTGCGGCGCCCAGCCGAGTTCCTGCCGCGCGCGCACGGCTTTCACGCGGCTGTTCGACGCCAGAGAGAAATGCGCGCGCGAGTGGCCGAGCACCTGCTCGGCTTCGGCGATGTCCCACTCGACGACCGACGGCAAACCGAGACGCGCGGCGAGCGCCGCGCCGATGTCCGCGAACGACGCTTCGCCGTTCTCCGCGAAATACAGCGCGCCGGGCGCCGCGTGCCGCATCGCGCGCACGTAGAGATCGGCGACGTCCTCGACATGCACGTTCGACCAGCGGTTCAACCCCTTGCCGATCACGCGGACCGCGCCGGCCTCGCGCGCGATCGCCGCGAGCAGCGGAAGCTGCGCGCTGTCGCGCCGGATGCCGAGCCCGTCGCCGTAGATCATGCTGTTGCAGATCACCGCCGAGCGGATGCCGAGCGTCGCCGCCGACATCACGAGCCGATCGATCGCACGGCGCTCGGGCTTGGCCGGCGCGACGACCGGCGTCGCTTCGTCGAACACCGGCGCGTCGCCGTGCGCGCCCTGTGCGTCGTCCGCGATCACGCTGGTGCCGCTCGTATGCAGGAACGTCTTGCCCGAGCCGCTCAGCGCCGCGACGATCGTCTCGACCGATGCGCGGTGGTCACTGCTCGCCGCGTTGATCACGCAGTCCGCGTCGCTCGCGAACGCATGCAGCAACGCGATGTCGTCGAGCGTGCCGATGACCGGCATGATGCCGGCCGCCGCGAGCGTCGCGGCCTTCTCGCCGTCGCGCGCGAGCCCGGTGACGACATGCCCTTCCGATACCAGCCGTGCTGCCACCGAGCCGCCGATGTAGCCGGCCGCGCCCGTTACGAATACCTTGATGCCCTTCATCCACCGCTCCGATGGCGAGGCCGTGAAACTGCCCGCGCCTCGCGGAAATGAGTCGGCCCGCGCGCACCGGTGTCGGATGGGCGCGGGCCGTCGATGCCGGCCGTGCGGCGCGTCGAACCTGCGCAACGCGGCCTGTCGCGTCAGTATCGATGCCGCGCGCGGGCGGCGAAAGAGGCGGATCGTGAAAAGAGTTTTGATCCGGGCGGGAAGATCGGCGGCGGCGCGTCAAAGCAGGAGCCTCCAGGCTACGGCTTGCCGCCCAGCGACTCGACGATCCGGTACGCAGTCTTCACGCGATCCTCGATCGGGAAGCTGCGATTCGCGAGCATCACGATCGCGAGCCGCTTCGCGGGCACGAACGCGACATAGGTACTGAAGCCGTTGGTCGACCCCGTCTTGTTGATCCACGCATCCGGGCGCGGTGCGAGCGGCGGCTTGAGTTCGGTCGCGGGCGTCGCGTCGTGGAGCATCGGCGGCGCATTCCCCGCGAGCAGCGTCGGCAATGCGACCGGATACGGATACTGTTCCCAGATCAGGTCCTGCGTGAACGGCCCTGCGCGAGAATAACCGGTGTGCGTGCGTTCGAGCGCACGCTGCAGCCGCGGCGCCGTTTCGACGAGCCCCATGTTCGCCTGCACGAAGCGCAACAGGTCGGCCGCCGTCGTCCTGACGCCGTACGCCGGCTGCCACAGCATGCCGCCCGTCATCCGGATCGGCTTGCCGTCCTGCGTATAACCCTGCGCATAGTCGGCCTGCCGCGCGGCGGGCACGTTGATGTAGGTGTGCGTCATCCCGAGCGCGGGAAACAGCCGCTGTTCCATCAGCCCCGCGAAGTCGCGATTCATCGCCTTCGCGGTGAGCTGCCCGAGCATCCCGATCGCGACGTTCGAATAGGTGCGGCGCGTGCCCGGCGCGTACGCGGGACGCCACGCGTCGAGATAGCGCATCAGGCCCGCGTCGTCGCGGATGCTGTCGGGCACCTGCAGCGGCATCCCGCCGGGCGTGTGCGTGCCAAGCTCGAGCAGCGTCACGCGGCCGAACGGCTTGCCCCACAGCGCGGGCAGATACTTGCCGGCCGGATCCGTGAGCGACAGCTCGCCGCTTTCCTGCGCGTCGGATGCGAGCGTCGCGGTCAGCGTCTTGCTGACGGAGCCGATCTCGAACAGCGTGTCGCCGGTCACCGGCTGGCCGGTTTGCGTCGACATCACGCCGTAGTCGAACACATAAGGCTTGCCGTCGGCGACGATGCCGATCGCCATGCCGGGAATGGCGAACTGCTTCATCAGCGGTGCGACGTGGCGGGTTACGGTGTCGTGAATCTCGTCCTGCGTGGCGGCGGCCGCGCGGCCGGCCGTGGCGGCGGCGCATGCGGCGACGAACAGGGTCGCGGCGATGCGGATCGCGTTGAATCGCATGGGTGCGGTTCCTTCGATTTTCATATGGTTGCATGAACAACGGATTCGGCCGCGCCGCGCGGACGCCGCGCCAGCCGTCCCGTCGAGGCAGGACTATCCGCTGCCGGCCGCCAACCGACAATCGACGATATGTTGCGCGAGCCTAAAGAAAATCTTATGCGGCGCGTGAACCGGTCCCGCGCGTGTCAGTCCGGCAAGCGGTCGAGAAACGCCAGCATCGCGGCATTGAAGCGCGCCGGCCGCTGCAGCGGCGCGAAGTGGCTCACGCCCGGCAGGATCGTCAGCGTTGCGCCCGGAATCGTGCGCGCGAGATACGCTGCATGGTCGGGGCGGATGAACTCGTCGTGCTGGCCCTGCACGATCGCGACCGGCACGGCGATCGCCGCGAGGTCGGCCGCGCTGTAATCCGGTTGCGTGCGCATCATTTCGCTGACGGCGGCAACGAACGCGTCGAAACGGTCCGGCGTCGCGGACAGCCGCACGTAGTCCTTGCGGTGCCGCGCGAAGCAGCGGTCGATCAGCGGGCTCGGCACCATCTCCTTCGTGCCGCCCGGATCCATGTTGCACGCGAAGAAGAACACGCCCGCCGCACGCGCCGGCGCGCGGGCGGCCAGCACGAGCGACACGCATGCGCCGTCGCTCCAGCCGACGAAGCGTGCGCGCCCGATGCGCAGCGCATCGAGCACCGCCAGCACGTCGGAGGCCATGCGTTCGTAGGAATAGGGGCGATCGTCACGCGTGCTGCGGCCGTGGCCGCGGCTGTCGATCACGATCGCACGGTAGCCGGCCGCGAGCAGCGCCGGCACCTGGTTGCCCCAGTTGCCGCCGTGGCCGAGGCCGCCGTGCAGCAGCACGACGGGCGGGCCGTGGCCGAACGACGCGTGCCAGATGCGCGCGCCGTCGTGGTCCAGCCATCCTTCGGCGTCGGCCGCCGGCAGCGGCGCGCCGCCTTGCGCGTCGAAGCGGACGAGGTCGTCGTCGGCGAATTCCGCGTTCATCGTTCTGCCATCCTTGCGAGGGAGACGAGCTTGCGATTGTAATGCGCGCGACAGCGTGCCGCGACGCGTCCGCGCGCTGCGGTACGCGACGGCGCGGCGCCGTGCCTTCAGGCCTGCGTCGACACCAGCGCGCCGGACGTCGAGCCGCCCGACTTCTGGATCGCCTGCGCAAGCTGCGCGATCGCCGTCGACAGCGCGGCGGAGATCGTGCTGGCTTCCGCGCCCAGCGTCTGCTGCTCGAGTGCCGCCGCCGGATCGTGCTTCGCGCGCTGCGCGGCCGCCGCCATCTGCTGCTGCAGTTGCGCAAGCTGTTTCTGCAGGCGCTCGATGAGTTGCTTCAACTGCTTGACCGCGGGATCCTCGGCCGAGGATCCCGACGCGCCCGGCGTCTGCCCTGCGCCGTCCGACTGCGCGGCACCGCCCGCCTGCGACGACGCGGCGGACGTCGCCGTCGACGCGGCACCGGTGCCGGACGGATCGGCGGTCGCGTTGCCAGCGGCTGGCGAGGTCTGCGCAGCGGAAGAAGGGTCGATCTGCATCGTGTCGGTCCGTAGTGAGTGTGCGACTCGGGTCGGTTGAACAGGGGGTAACCTTGCAACCGGTTTACGGTATTCGTCGGATGAAACTTGAGCCCCGCCTTTCCAGCTGCCCTGAGATGCCCAGAGATGCCCGCGCCGTGCGCGTACCGCCGATCGTCGCGAAGGGGCCAGATTGGCCGGCCGTCGACGCTGGTAAAATCGCCGGCTGGCCTGCTGCCGCAGCACACCGGCTGCTTCCGGCAAGGCCTCGCGGGCTGCCCCGCGTCGGCGCCCGTCCGGTCGGGCCCGACACGCGATGCCGTCCGGCGCCGTCGCAACGCGAGCCCCGCGCCCGCATCGACATGCGACGCGCCGACTTCGGCACGCTCCACCTTCATCACGCATTTCGAGGAATTCACGATGGCCCGCATCGGCGCCTTCTGCCTGACCACGTGGCTCGCAGCCGCGATTCTCTATTTCGGCCAGCATTCGGTCGCGATGATCGCGCTCAGCGGCGTGGTCGTGTTCGGCGGATTCGATTTGCTGCGTCCGTAACGACGGCGGCGCGCGCGGCAGCGGCGGGCGCGCTTCGCCGCCGCACTGAAAAACGCCGACCGGCGGGCCGCGACGCAGGGTAAGATGCGGGTCGGAGTCGTCATTCTCGCGCAGCACGAACAGGGCACCGCCCACGCAGGCCGTCCGATCATGAAACAAGGCATTTTCGTCGCCACGCCCGCCTACGGCGGCATGTGTTACCTGCCCTACGTGAACGGGCTGCTGGAGCTCCAGCATGCGTGCCTGAGCACCGGCCTCGCGTTCGAATACTTCTACCTGAGCGGCACCGCATTGTTGCATCAGCAACGAAACGTCGCGGTCGAGCGCTTCCTGCACAGCGGCCTGTCGCACATGATGTTCATCGATGCGGACATCGGCTTTCGCGGCAGCGACGTGATCCGGATGTTCGAACAGCAGCACGACGTGATGCTCGGGCTGTATCCGTCCAAGAGCATCAACTGGGCGGCGGTCGCCGAGGCCGCGCGCTCGGATCCGTCGGCGCCGCCCGAGCGGCTCGCGTTGTTCAGCGCCGATTACAGCCAGACCGCGTATGCGGTGGACGGTGCACAGTCCCGGATCCAGCTCGATTCGGTTTCCGAAATCCACTCGGGCGGCGCCGGCCTGATGATGATCGCGCGCCCCGTGTTCGACACGATGGCGCAGGCCTATCCCGAGACGCAGGTCCAGTTTCCGCCGAGCTATCGGAACCTGTCGCCGAATTCGACCTCCATGTACGAGCATTTCGAGTTCCTGAGGGAACCCGACGGGCGCTCGCTGTCGGAGGATCTGTCGTTCTGCAAGAAGTGGCGGATGTGCGGCGGCAAGCTGTATGCGTGTTCGTGGTTCCAGACCGTCCACGCGGGCGTTCATCTCTATGAGGGCAACCTGCCGGCGTTGCTCGGTCAATGAGCCGAGGGCGCGAACGGCTGGCGCTGCGCAACGCGTAGCGGCGCGAGCAGTTCGGCTAGCGGATGGCGGCTGACCGTCGCCGTCGTCGCGACTTCGGGCTGCGTGCGCAGCCCGGCATCCCGGACCGGCGCGACGCACGCGTCGGCCAGCCCGTCGAACGCTTCAACCCATCACCGCGGCAACGTCCGCAGCGACGACGGCCCGCCCGACAGCGCGATGCGCTTGCCCGTATCGCGCAACTTGCCGCCGTCCACCGCATACAGCGCGAGCTGCCGCTCGACGTTGAACTGCACGATCACGTGCCGGCTGTCGGCGGTAAACACGATGCCCTGCGCGGCTTCGCCGCCCGGCACTTCACTCGTCTGCACCGCACGGCCGTTGCGGATCTCGAACAGCACCACCTTGCCGAGCTTGTGGCGGCCCGGGTTGTCGGGCGTCAGGTTCGAGCCGTCCATCGCCTGCACGGCTATCCACTTTCCGTCCGGCGAGATCGCGACGCCTTCCGGCAGCGACGGCACCGTCAGGTACTGGACCGTGCGGAACGGCGTGCGCGACACGTCGATCAGCGCGACCGAATCGGCATCGCCCGCGAGCGTGCCCGTATAGCCCGGCAGCCCCGCGAGCCCGACGTTGCTGACGACGGCCCAGCGATTGTCGCTCGACACGTCGATCGTGTAGGGCGCGACGCCCGTGCTCAGCCGCGTGCCGCTGTCGGTCACCTTGCCGTCGTCGACGTTCAGCACCGCGATGCCCTGCTCGTCGCGCAGCGACACGAGCGCATGCTTGCCGTCGTGCGTGAAGCTGATCCCGGCGAGCCGCTTCTTGCCGATCTTCAGGTTGCCGTCGAGCGTCACCTGCGTTCCGTCGATCCGCAGGATCGACACGCTGCCGTCGACGTTCGCCGCCAGCGCGAGCCGGCCCGACCGGTCGATCGCGATCCCCTGCGGGTGCGTGCCGAGTTCGATGCGCGTGATCGCCGGCGGCGACGCATCGAGGTTCACGACCTGCACAAACGTGTCGAACACGAGCTGTTTCGCGGTCTGGTCGTAGCGCGTCGGCGCGCCGACCAGCGCGAGCTTCGCGTCGGGTGCGATCGCGACGGCCTGCGGCGGGCCCTGGATGCCGTTCTCGACGTCGACCTGCAGCGCGACCTTCGGCGGAAACACGCTCGCGTCGAGCAACGTCAGCGTGTCGGCGGGCGGCGACGCGAGATAGGTGTCGCGCCCTTCGACGCGCTGATACTTGCCGTCGTTGCCGGACACGATCCAGTCGGCCGCGTGCGCGGTGACGGCGGTGACGGTGGTGGTAGCGAGCGTCAGCGCGGCGAGCAGGCGGGCGCGACGAAGGCGAAAGCGATTCGAATGCATGCGGTCGGTTCTCCGGATCGGTTGCGGATGCAAGGACTGGCACGACCCTGCTGCTCGACGGGTCGATGCCACCGCATGATGCACGAAAGCGCGCGAAACCGGCGTCTCGTGCCCGCCGCTCAGGTCGTGCGCACGTCCGCGCTGTCCCACCGATCGACGTCGTCGAGCGGATACACGGGTCGCGCGAGCCGCTCGTAGCGGAACAGCCCGTAGTCCGAACCGGTCACGCCGCGGCTGTCGCACTCGACGAGCGCGGCCGCGATCGGCACGAACACCGGCCGGCAGTACATCCGCGACTTCAGCAGCAGGAATCGCGCGCGGCGCGGATCGATGCCGACGCTCTCGAACACGCCGAGATCCCACGGCTCCTGCGTGCGCTCGGTGACGACCAGCGTCGCGTCGCCGATATCGAGCACCGCCGCGCGGCCCATGTATGCGCGCTGGCCCGTATACGTCGGCCCGGTAATCACGTATTCGCCGTCGGTGATCGCGCGCACGATGCCCGTCGCCCGAAACGGCGCGCGCCGCGCGCCGGCGTGCGACGGCATCCGGTTGCCGACCAGCACGGTCACGGTCGCGCCGACGCCCGCGCCGATCAGCGCCGCGACTGCATCCGGGTCGCACAGCGGCCCGCTGACGATCCCGTCGAGCCCCTGCGCGAGCGCCTCCTCCAGCAGGTCCATCGTGTCGCACGGGCCGCCCGACATGCAGTTGTCGCCGTGATCGAGCATCAGCACCGGACGGTCCGCACCGCGCGCCAGCGCCGCGGCCTGCGCGACCGATTCCGCGAGCGGCGCGCTGCGGTAGACGAACGCGTCGCGTGCGTCCCAGATCTGCCGGGCGATGCGCTCGGCCACCGCGTCGGCCGCTGCGCGGTCGCCGTCGGCGACCACGACGATGCTGATGCACGGCGCGGGAATGTCCGCGAGCGAGAAGCCGGGCAGCACCGATACCGCCAGCATCCCGTCGGCTTCGGCCGCGCGCGCGGCCTCCACTGCGCGCCGCATCGCGCCTTCGGCGCTCGCGCTGCGCAGCGTTGACGTCATCAGCGGCGGCTGCCGCCACGCGAGCACGGGCCGTGCGCGGCCGTGCAGCCGGTCGAGCAGCACACGCGCCGCGTGCTCGCCCGTCTCGTACATGTCGACGTGCGGATAGGTCTTGAAACTGACGATCACGTCCGCATGGTCGATCATCTTCTGCGTGACGTTCGCGTGCAGGTCGAGCGCGACCGCGATCGGCGCATCGGGCAGCGCGGCACGCACGCGTGCGAGCAGGTCGCCCTCGCCGTCCGCGCTCTGCTCGGCGACCATCGCGCCGTGCAGGTCGAGCATCACCGCGTCGCAGCCGGGCGCGGCCGCGACGATCGCGTCGCAGATCGCCGCATACGCGTCGGCGGCAACCGGCCCGCTCGGATTCGCAGCGGCCGACACCGGCGTGACGATCTCCGCGCCTGCGCGAGCCGCCGCATCGATGAACGCGGCCATCGCGGTGCGCATCCCGCGATTCGCGCGATACGCGTCGTCGCCCCAGTCGGGGCCGTTGCGGCCGAACGCGGCGAGCGGCGTCGGCACCGGCGAGAACGTATTGGTTTCGTGGTTCATCCGGGCGATCAGGATCTTCATCGCGTGGCGCCCTCCGCCACGCCCGCCGCGCCGAGCATTGCATGCAGCAGCACGTTGCAGCCCGCTTCGAGGTGGGCGGGATCGGCGTCCTCGATTTCGTTGTGGCTGATCCCGTCCTTGCACGGCACGAAGATCATCGCGGTGGGCGCGACGCGTGCGAGATACACCGCGTCGTGACCCGCGCCGCTGATCACGTTCATCGACGACAGCCCGAGCGCACTTGCGCCCGCGCGCACCCGCTCGACGAGTGCCGCGTCGAACGGCTGGGGAGCGAAATACACGACCTGCTCGACGTCGATCCGCATGTCGGCCACCGCCCCCAGATCGGCGCAGGCTGCGCGCAGTTCCGCATCCATCGCCGCCAGCGTCGCATCGTCGGCCGCGCGCAAGTCGACGGTCAGCGTCACGCGGCCCGGAATCACGTTGCGCGAATTCGGATGGACGTCGACCCAGCCGACCGTGCCGCGCCCGTGCGGCGGGTGCGCACGCGCGATGCCGTTCACCGTGCGCACGAGATCGGCCGCGACCAGCAGCGCGTCGCGCCGCAGTTCCATCGGCGTGGGTCCCGCATGCGCCTCCATCCCGTGTACGGTCACGTCGTACCAGCGCTGCCCGAGCGCGCCCTCGACCACGCCGATCGTCGTGTCGTGCGCCTCCAGCACCGGCCCCTGCTCGATATGCGCTTCGAAATACGCGCCGACCGGATGCACACCGTTCGCGTCGCCCGCATAGCCGATCGCGGCCAGCGCATCGCCCACCGATGTGCCGTCGCGATCGCGTTGCGCGAGCGCGTGGTCGAGCGTGAACGCACCCGCGAACACGCCGGAGCCCATCATCACGGGCACGAAGCGCGAGCCTTCCTCGTTGGTCCACACGGCGACCTCGAGCGGCGCACGCGTACGCACGCCCGCGTCGTCGAGCGTGCGCAGCACTTCGAGGCCGGCGAGCACGCCGTAGTTGCCGTCGAACTTGCCGCCGGTCGGCTGCGTGTCGATATGGCTGCCCGTCGTCACGGGCGGCAGGTCGTCGCGTTCGCCCGCACGTCGCGCGAAGATGTTGCCGATCGCATCGATGCGTACCGTGCAGCCGATTTCCTTCGCCCACGCGACGAACAGGTCGCGCGCCTCGCGATCGAGTTCGGTGAGCGCGAGGCGGCACACGCCTCCCTTGTCGGTCGCGCCGATTCGCGCGAGACGCATCAGGCTGTCCCACAGCCGCGCGCCGTCGACGCGCAGGCCGGACGCCGTGGCGCCCGGTGTCGAATCCAGAACTTGCATCGGTGGAATTCCTCGCAATGAACGGGCCCGGCGCTTACGCGACGCCGACACCCAGGTAACGGTCCTTCACCTCGTGATCGGCCGCGAACGCCGCGTTGCTGCCTTCGTAGACGATCACGCCCTGTTCGATCACGAAGTGGCGGTCCGCAAGCTGCGTGCACACTTCGAGGTTCTGTTCGACGAGCAGGATCGCGACGCCGGCCGCCTTGATCTGCTTCAGCTGCGCGACGATCTCCTCGACGATCACCGGTGCGAGCCCTTCGACCGGCTCGTCGAGCATCAAGAGCCGCGGGTGGTTCATCAGCGCGCGGCCGATCGCGAGCATCTGCTGCTCGCCGCCCGACAACTGCGCGCCGCCGTTGCGGCGGCGCTCCTTCAGGCGCGGGAAGATCCGGTAGATATCGTCGAGCTGCCACGGCGAATCGCGGCGTGCGCCGAGCCGCAGGTTTTCCTCGACCGACAGCAGCCGGAAGATGCCGCGATGCTCGGGCACGAAGCACAGACCGCACGCGGCAATCCGGTGCGCGGGCTGCCCGGACACCGGCCGGCCGGCGAACGTCACCGTCCCGCCGGTCGGCGCGACGACACCCGCGATCGCCTTGAGCGTGGTCGATTTTCCCGCGCCGTTGCGGCCGAGCAGCGTCACCGTCTCGCCTTCGTTCACGTTCAGCGAAATGCCCTGCAGCACGTGGCTCTTGCCGTAGCAGGCGTGAACCTCCTTCACGTCGAGCATCATGCGCGGCCTCCGGTGATCATGTTGCCGAGATACGCGCTGCGTACGCGCGCGTCGCCGCGAATCGCATCGGGCTTGCCTTCGACCAGCACGCGCCCCTGCTGCATCACCGTGATCGTGTCCGAGATGTCCATCACGATTCCCATGTTGTGTTCAATCAGCACGACCGTGTAGTCGTCGCGCAGGCCGCGGATCAGCGCCTTCATGTCGTCGAGGTCGTCGATGCCCATGCCCGACGTCGGCTCGTCGAGGAAGATCGCGCGCGGCCGCGCCGCAAGCGCCATCCCGACCTCGAGCCGGCGCTGCTGGCCGTGCGACAGCACGCCCGCCGCCGTGTCGGCGAAGCGCTGCAGGCCGAGCCGCTCGAGCACCTCGTCGACGACGCCGTCATGCGCGAGTGCGCCGCGCGGGGGCGTCCACGGATTCAGCGCGCGCCGCGATTCGACGCCCTGCGCGGCGACGCGCAGGTTCTCGCGCACGCTCAGGTTCGGAAACAGGCTCGTCACCTGGAACGAGCGTGCGATGCCGCGCCGCACGCGCTTGTGATCGGGTTCGCGCGACACGTCGTGACCATCGAACAGGATCGAGCCCGACGTGATCGGCAGTGTGCCGGTCAGCGTATGGAACAGCGTCGTCTTGCCGGCACCGTTCGGGCCGATCACCGAATGCACGGTGCGCGGCATGATCCGCAGATCGACGCCGCCCAGCGCCGTGAACTTGCCGTAGCGCTTGACGATGCCGCGCGCTTCGAGAATCGCTTCGCTCATTGCCGCTCCCTGGCCGTAGCCGCAGTGCGATCGGCGCGCCGCAGCGATGCCGCGACGCGTTCGCCGAGTCCCCACAACCCGCGCTGCATGAACAGGCTGACCGCGATCAGCACGAGGCCGAGCAACAGCAGCCAGCGCGGCCACAGCGTCGACAGCCAATCCGCGAACAGCACGTAGAATGCCGCGCCGAGCACCGACGCGAATAGGTTGCCCGTGCCGCCGATCACCGTCATCACGAGGATCATCTCGCTCGTGTGATAGTCGATGTTCGACAGCGGCGCGATGCCCGTCATCAGCGCGTGCAGCGCCCCCGCGAGGCCCGTGACCGCGCCCGAGATCACGAACGCCGCGAGCTTGAAGCGCTGCACGTCGTAGCCGGCCGCCGCCGCGCGTGCCTCGTTGTCGCGAATCGCGAGCAGCGTCCGGCCGAACACCGAGCGCGATACGCGCAACAGCAGCCAGAACACCGCGACGAACAGCACCGCGACGAAGCCGTAGTAGCGCCACGGCGAATCGAGCGAGACGAGCGGATGCCCGAATGCGGCGAGCGCGGGGCGCGGGATGTCGAGCAGCCCGTTGTCGCCACCCGTCACATCCGGCGTCGTATACGCGAGGAAGTAGAACAGCTGCCCGAACGCGAGCGTCAGCATCACGAAGTAAGTGCCGCGCTGCCGGATCGAGAACCAGCCGACGAGCGCGGCCGCGGCGGCACCGAGCACGGCGGCCGCGACGAGCGCAGCCGTTATCGACCGGATGCCGTGCGTCAGGACCAGCCCCGCCGCGTAACTGCCGAGCCCGAAGAAGATGCCCTGCCCGAACGACAGCAGCCCCGTATAGCCGAGCAGCAGATTGCAACCGAGCGCGGCGAGCGCGAACACCAGCACTTCGGTCGCGAGCGAGCCCGAGCTCAGCGCCAGCGGCAGCACGCACGCGACGGCCACCGCGAGCCAGCCCTCCGGCCGCCGCAGCGCGCCGTGCCACGGCCGCGCGCGCGGCGAGGCTGCCGCCGCGGGCGGCAGCGGTTTCGACGATTCGATCATGCGGCCCTCCCCAGCAATCCGTTCGGACGCAGCAGCAGCACGGCCGCCATCGCGACGTAGATCATCAAGCGCGCGCCTTCCGGCCACAGCGTGCTCATCAGGCTCTGCACGATGCCGACCAGCAGCCCGCCGACGAGCGCCCCGAGAAAATTCCCCATCCCGCCGACGACGACCACCACGAACGCGACGCCGAGCGCCTCGATGCCCATGAACGGATCGACGCCGCGGATCGGTGCCGCGAGCACGCCGGCGAGCGCGGCGGTGGCCGCGCCGAGTGCGAATACGAGGCTGAACACGCGCGTCACGTTGATACCGAGCAGCGACACCATCTCCGTCGATTCGCTGCCCGCGCGCACCGTACTACCGAGCCGCGTGCCTTCGAGCACCCACCACAGCAGTCCGGCAAGCAAGGCCGTGAACGCGATCACGAACAGCCGGTATTTCGGGTAGACGAAGCCGCCCCAGATCACGACGCCGTTCAGCGCGTCGGGCGGCGGCACGTTGTCGCCGAGCGGGCCCCACGCGAGGATCGCGCACTCCTGCAGCACGAGCGCGAGCCCGACGGTCGCGAGGATGTGGAATTCATGCTGTTGCGCATACACGTGACGCAGCACGAGCTTCTCGACGATCCACGCGAACGCGCCGACGACGAGCGGCACGACCGCGAGCGCAACCCAGAAGTTTGCGGACCATTGCAGCGCCTGGTAGCAAAGGTACGCACCGAGCAGATAGAACGCGCCGTGAGCGAAGTTCACGAAGCGCAGCAGGCCGAACACGATCGACAGGCCGACGGCGAGCAGGAAATACAGCATGCCCACGCCGATGCCGTTGACGATCTGCAGCAGATAGACGTTCATGGCTTCCGTACCGGAAAGGAGTGAAACGGACGTCCGCGGCGCGCGACGGCCGCGAACGCGCGCATCGCGTTACGCGAGCTTGCACCCCGTCTTGTCGACGGACAGGAACGATTGACCCGAGCTGACGATATCCGCGTAGTCGTCCGCGTTCTTCATCCGGCTCTTCGGCTTGCCCTTCAACAGGTAGTAGTTCTTCAGCACCTGGTGGTCGCCCTTGCGGATTTCCTCCGGGCCCGTGAGACCGTCGTACTTCATGCCTTCCATCGCCGCGACGACCTTCTTCGGATCGGCGCTGCCGGCCTTCACCATCGCATCGAGCAGGATCTTCGAGCAGATGTACGAACCCGCGAGGCTGTAGTTCGGGTTCGCCTTGAACGCGGCGTTCGCCCGCTTCACGAAGTCGCGATTCAGCGGCGAATCGATGCCGTGCCAGTACTGCGCGCCGAAATACACGCCGTCGCAGATGTCGGGGCCGAGCGCCTCGAACTGCTCGAGGCCCGATGCCCACGCAAGCAGGATCGTGCAGTTGCGCTTCATCCCGAAGCTGACGGCCTGGCGCAGCGTGTCCGATGATTGCGAGCCGAAGTTCAGGATCAGCAGCACGTCCGGTTGCGCGGCCGCCGCGTTCGTCAGGTAGCCGCTGAACTCCTTCTCGGCGAGCGAGTGGTAGCTGTTGCCGACATGCTCGATGCCTTTCTCCTTGAAGATCGCCTTCGCGGCGGACAGCAGGCCCTCGCCGAACACGTATTGCGGCGTGATCGTATACCAGCGCTTCGCTTTCGGCAGCATCTGGAGCAACGGCCGCACCGTCTGCTCGATCGCGCCGAAGGTCGGCACCGACCAGCGGAACGTCGCATCGTTGCAGTCCTTGCCGGTCAGTTCGTCCGCGCCCGCCGTCGTGATGAACACGCCGCCCGCCTTCTGGACTTCCTTGCCCATCGCCAGCGATTCGGACGACAGGATGCCGCCCGCGAAAAAGCGGGCCCCCTTCTGCTGCGCGATCTCCTGCACGCGCCGCACGGCGGTCGCGGGCTTGCCCTCGGTGTCGAGTGCCGTATACGCGAGCGGCGCACCGAGCACCTTGCCGTATTGCCTGACGGCGAGCTGCATGCCGAGATCGGCGTACTTGCCATTGGCGGCGAACGGCCCCGACATCGGCACCGGGCAGGCAAGCTGGATGGTCGAACCCTGCGCGAATGCGGCACGGGACGACATGCTGCCGAGCGCACCCGGCACGGCCGACAGCGCGGCCAGTTTCAACAGTTCTCGGCGATTCAAGTTGACGCTCCTGATAAAGGGGGACACACGATGCGACCGACTGCCAAACCCAAACCGTATCCACGCCCTGCAGGATGCGCGTTGCCGGTTGATCCTATTTATCATGATAAATAGAATGAACCTGATGCTAGAGTTGATCAAAATTGGTGTCAATCAGGCAAAATTCCGTACCCCGCGCCCGAACGGATCGTCGACGACGATGTGGCGCGCAGTCAGACAAAGGAGTCTTGAAGATGGTCATGGACCGAGCCAGGGCGGGCCTCGCGGTCGAAATCAAGCAGCCGAAGCGGGCGGATCTCGTCGCCGAGGAGATCAAGCGGCTGATCACCGAGAAGGATCTGAAACCGGGCGACCGCCTGCCGCGCGAGGCGGAACTGCAGCAGCTGTACGCGGTGAGCAAGAGCACGATCCGCGAGGCGCTGAAGTCGCTCGAGGTACAGGGGCTCATCAAGGTCACGACGGGGCCGTCGGGCGGCGGGATGGTCGTCGAGGTGCCGCTCGACCGCACGCTGCAACTTCTGCAGAACTACCTGTTCTTCAAGGACGTGACGATCGACGACATCTACACGGTGCGCAAGCTCCTCGAACCCGAGCTGGCGGCGGGCGCCGTGCCGCACCTGACCGAGCGCGACTTCGCAGCGCTGGAGGCGAACATCGCGTGCTGCGACGGCGCGTCGGGCGTGCACGACCGCGGCCACATGCTGCGCCAGCGGCAGGAGGACACGACGTTCCACGACATCCTCGCGGCCGCGAACCCGAACCCCTTCCTGCGCTTCAGCTGCGAGCTGATCAACGAGATGATCCGGCAGCTGATCGAGTTCAGGAACGATACGCCGCTCGCGGAGCACAAGCGCTTCGGCGAAGCGAACGTGTCGATCCACAAGGAGATCCTGCTGGCCGCGCGAGCGCGCGATGCCGAGCGCGTACGTGCGCTGATGGTCGAGCACATGACCGAGGCGCCCAAGCACGTGAAACGGATGAAAGGGAAGCTGCGCGGGCGCTTGATCCTCGACTCCGAAATCCGCAGGCGGGCCGCCGCGCCCGTTTCGGGCGCCGACGCGGCCGCGGCGGATGGCGAGGACAACTGACTGTCGGCACACGCGAAGCCGGCTCGCGGCAAAAGCCGACCGTCCGGCGACGGTCGGCCAGCGCCGCTCACGCGTACCCCGTCGTGCCCTTCGTCTCCAGATATTCGACGAGGCCGAACTCCGCATACTCGCGTCCGTTGCCCGAACGCTTGTAGCCGCCGAACGGCGCGGCCGGGTTCCACGCCGGATAGTTGATGTGCACGTTGCCCACGCGCAAGCGCGCCGCGATGCGGCGGGCGCGCTCGAGATCCTTCGTCTGCACGTAAGCCGCGAGCCCGTAGACCGAATCGTTCGCGAGCGCCACGGCTTCGTCCTCGGTCCGGTAGGTCAGGATCGACAGCACCGGCCCGAAGATCTCCTCGCGCGCGATCGTCATGTCCGGCGTGACGTTCGAAAACACCGTCGGCTTCACGTAGAAGCCGTCGCCGAGCCCGTCGGGCCGCCCGAGCCCGCCTGCGACAAGCGTCGCGCCTTCGTCGATGCCGCACTGAATCAGCTGCTGGATGCGGTCGAACTGCGTGCGGCTGACGACCGGCCCGATGCCCGTTTCCGGCGAACGCGGATCGCCGACGACGGTGCGCTCCGCCTCCTTGCGCGCCGCCGCCTCGGCCGCTGCCAGCTGATCGACGTGCACGAACATCCGCGTCGGCGCGTTGCACGACTGCCCGCTGTTGCTGAAGCAACTGCGCGCGCCGCGCGTGACGGCATCCTCGATGTCGGCATCGGGCAGGATCAGGTTCGGACTCTTGCTGCCGAGTTCCTGGTGGACGCGCTTCACGGTATCGGCCGCGGCCTTCGCGACTTCGACACCGGCACGCGTCGAGCCGGTAAACGACACCATGTCGACGTCCGGATGCCGCGACAGCGCATCGCCGACCTCATGCCCGTAGCCGTGCACGAGGTTGAACACGCCCGGCGGCACGCCGGCTTCGTGCAGGATCTCCGCGAACAGGATCGCGCTGAACGGCGCGATCTCGCTCGGCTTGAGCACCATCGTGCAGCCCGCCGCGAGCGCCGGCGCGACCTTGCAGACGATCTGGTTGATCGGCCAGTTCCACGGCGTGATCAGCGCGCACACACCGATCGGCTCGTGCGACACCAGCAGCGAATCGGTCTGCGTGCTGAACCGGAACGACTGCAGCGCGCGGATCGTCTGTTCGAGATGCGCGGTGCCGACCGCGGCCTGCATCGCGCGCGCGAACGCGATCGGCGCGCCCATCTCCTGGCTGATCGTGCGCGCGACTTCGTCGTAGCGGCGCCGGTAGATCTCGAGCACGCGCTGCAGCAGCGCGACGCGCGCGTCGACCGTCCAGCGCGAATACGCGTCGAATGCCCGCTTCGCCGCGCCGACCGCGCGCTCGACGTCGGCCGGCCCGCCGATCGCGAGTCGCGCATACGGCTTCGCGGTCGCCGGATCGATCACGTCGATCGCGCGCGCATCGGCCGGATCGCACCACTGTCCGGCGATATAGCTCTGTTGTGAGGTTCGCATCGAAGGCTCCTGGAATGACGAACGGTGCTGCCGCGCTCAGCGCGTCGCACGCGCATAAGTGTCGGCGAGAATGTCGCGGATCTTCGCGACGAACCACACGATCTCGTCGCGCGACATCACGAGCGGCGGCGAGAACTGCACGATCGGCGTGCCTTCGTGGTCGACGCCCGCGCGGCACAACAGCCCGGCTTCGAAGATCGCGGGCGCGAGCAGCGTCGACACGAACGTCTGCGCGCTGATGCCGGCCGCCCAGCGACGCGCGGCCTTGTCGGTCACGAGTTCGAGCGAGTAGTGGTAGCCGTCGCCGCGCACGTCGCCGACACACGGCAGCTCGAGCAGGCCGTCGAGCGTCTCGCGGAACACCGCTTCGTTGGCGCGGACGTTCGCGAGCACGCCTTCGCGCTCCATGATCGCGAGGTTCGCGAGCGCTGCCGTGCACGCGACCGGATGGCCGCCGTAGGTCGCGCCGTGCAGGAACATCTGCTGCGGGCCGGCGAGCACCGTGTCGACCACCGTGTCGCTCGCGATCACGCCGCCGAGCGGCACGTAGCCCGACGCGATCCCCTTCGCGAACGTGATGAGGTCCGGCTTCAGCCCGTAACGCGTCGACCCGAAATATTCGCCGAGCCGGCCGAACCCGCAGATCACTTCGTCCGCCACGAGCAGCACGCCGTGCCGGTCGCACAGCGCGCGCAGCCCCTGCGCATAACCGGCCGGCGGCGTCAGGCTGCCGCCCGCGTTCTGCAGCGGCTCGACGACGAGCGCGGCGACGGTGTCCGGCCCTTCCTGGACGATCAGCGCTTCGATCTCGTCGAGCAGATGGCGCGTGAACTGCGCCTCCGTCTCGCCTTCCGGCCTGCCGTAGCGCTTCGTATTGCTCACGTGTCGCACGCCCGCCATCAGCGGCTCGAAATGCTTGCGGAAGTTGGTCATCCCGTTCAGCGCGAGCGCGCCGAACGACGTGCCGTGATACGCGACGCGCCGCGCGATGAACTTGCGCCGCTGCGGCTCGCCGCGCGCCTGGTGATACTGGCGCACCAGCTTGATCGCCGATTCGTTCGACTCCGAGCCGCTCGACGTGAAGAACACGCGATTCAGGCCGTCCGGCGCGAGCGCCGCGAGCTTGTGCGCGAGGCGGATCGCCGGTTCGTGGCCGTAGCCCCAGTTGGTCGCGAACGGCAGCCGCACCATCTGCTCGCGGATCGCGTCGCCGATCTCCGCGCCGTGGCTGTAGCCGACCTGCACGCAGTACAGCCCGGCGAGCCCGTCGAAGTAGCGCTTGCCGTTGCGATCGACGAGCCAGCAGCCTTCGCCGCGGTCGAACACCGTCAGCGCGTGGTCGCGATACGCATCGGCATGCGTGAAGTGCATCAGCAGATGGCGCTTGCCGAGCGCCTGCAGGTCCGCATCGAGATTGACGTCAATACCGTTCATGGGTCATTCCTCCTTCAGGGATTCGAGACCGGCGGCCCGCAGCCGGAAGCCGCCGGCCGGTCATTCAGTTCATCGACAGCGTGGGCGCCGGGCGCGTGAAGCCGCGCGTGAGCCATAGCAGCTGGCACAGCCCGATCGCGAGCCAGCCGGTGCCGACGTAGAAGGTCTGGCGCGACAGGCCCGACCACAGCCAGACGTTCATCGCGAAGCCGAGCGCCGGCACCGCGCCGAACCTGACCCAGCCCGCGAAGCGGCGATGTTCCGGGCGGCCGAGATAGCTGCGCATCACGCACAGGTTCACGACCGCGAACGCGACGAGCGCGCCGAAGCTGATCATCGTCGACGCGAGATCGAGCGAGATGAACAGCGCGGACAGCGACACGACACCGACCGCGAGCGTCGCGCGCACCGGCGTGCGCAACCGTGCATGCAGGTGGCCGAACACGCGCTCGGGCAGCACCCGGTCGCGGCCCATCGCGAACAGCACGCGCGTGACGCTCGCCTGGCCGGCCATCGCGCTCGCGAAACAGCCGGCCACGTAGACCGCGACGAACAGCGCCGACAGCGTGCCGCCGCCGATGCGCCGCATCAGTTCGAGGCTGGCCGAATCGAGATCCTTGAACGCATGCCAGTCGGGGAACACCACCTGTCCCGCATACGCGATCAGCATGAACAGCAGGCCGCTCGCGAGCGTGCAGAGCAGGATCGCGCGCGGCACCGTGCGGCGCGGCTCGCGCGTTTCCTCCGACAGCGTCGACACCGCATCGAAACCGAGGAACGACAGGCACAGGATCGCGGACCCGGCGAAGATCGCCCGTGCGTCGTCCGACGACGGCAGCGCGAGCGTCGGCGCCAGCCCCTCGCCGCTCGCGACATGCGCGGCCGCCGCGACGAAGACAGCGATGAACACGAGCTGGCTCGCGATCAGGATCAGGTTCACGCGGTTGACGAGCCGGATGCCGACGATGTTCAGCCCGGTGACCAGCGCGATGCTCGCGACGATCCACACGCTGGCCGGCACGGCCGGGAACAGCTGTTTCATGTAGATGCCGATCGCGAGGTAGCTGATCATCGGGATGAACAGGTAGTCCATCAGCAGCGCCCAGCCGACCATGAAACCGGCCGAGGTGCCGAAGTTGCGGCTCGCGAACGTATAGGCGGAACCGGCGCTCGGCATCAGCCGCGCCATGTGGCCGTAGCTGCGCGCGGTCAGCAGCATCGCGACCAGCGTGACCGCATACGCGATCGTCAGGTGTCCGTTGGTTTCGCGCGTGACGATCCCGTAGGTCGTGAACACCGTCATCGGCAGCATGTATGCGAGGCCGAAGATCACCAGCGTGAACAACCCGAGCGAATGCGCGGCGCGCGGCCCTGCGTCGGCGTGCCCGTCCGCGCGTGCCCGCACGTCGTCTGTCGCGGCGCTGGGCGTGCGCTGCTCCGGCCTGGTGTCTTTCATGCTGTCCTCACGTGGCGTGGTCCATGACATCAACACTCGTCTCGTCGGCAATGCGGGCAGTGCAGGCACTGCAGGCATTGCGCGATCCGGAAACGAGTGTGGTGCGCCAAAAAATCGACGACGAATGAGAAAAGCGGACGTAATCGGGGGATATTTCCGGACGCGTGGCAGCCGGCCGCCCCCCGCTGATGCGGGCCCTCTGGCGTTTCGCGGACATTCCGGCTATGTTCTACGCGAACCCGTTGCCGCCCCTCGCCATGGACAGCAAGTCCCATCGACCCCAAAGCCGCGCCGAACGCAGCCTGCGTTCGGCGCTCGGCCTCGCGCGTCCGGCCGGACGCCAGGAAGACATTCCCGCCACCGTGCACGCGATCGCGGTCGCGCTCGACGAATGCCGCGTCCGGCACATCGACGGCGCCGCGCTGCTCGAGGGCACCGGCCTCGGCGCGGCCGAAGTCGCGTCGCCGAACCTGCACGTGAATCGCGGCCAGGAGCAGCGTTGCTTCCGCAACCTGCTGCGCTGCAGCGGCGTACCGTCGATCGGCCTGTCGATCGGCGCGCGGCTCCATGTGTCGACGCTCGGCCTCGCCGGTTACGCGATGCTGATCAGCGGCTCCGTGATGCAGGCGTTCCGGTGCATGAGCCAGTTTCCGCTGTTCATGGGGCTGTATTTCGACGTGCGCGTGCACGCGCACGCGGACGGGATGAGCGTGACGATCGGCCGCTACAACGGCGAACCCGACCTCGAGGTGTTCCAGACCGACATGTGCCTGTCGAGCCTGCGCCTGATCGTTTCCGATCTGGTCGGCAAGCCGGTATGGCCCGCGCAGCTGCATCTCGCCCGCCGCACGCCACGCAACGGCGCGGACTACGCGCGCCACTTCGACTGCCCGGTCACGTTCAATGCGGGCGAGAACCGGCTCGTGTTCACGAGCGTGAACGGCATGGAAGCCCCGCGGCTCGCGAACGAAGTCAGCTTCAATGCGCTGCACGGGCAATGCGAAGCGCTCGAACGGCAGTGGGCCGCGTCGGTCGGAACGCGTTTCGCCGATCGCGCGAAAGAGTTGATGGCGCGCGACCTCGCGCGCTTCAAGTCGATGACGTCGCTCGCGAACGCGCTGCACCTGACCGAGCGCACCTTGCGACGCCGGCTCGACAAGGACGGCATCACGTTTCAGTCGCTGCTCGACGACGTGCGTCGCCAGGAGGCGGTGCGGCTGCTCGACGAGCCGGCGCTGAGCGTGGCCGCGATCGCGGAGCGGCTCGGCTACAGCGAGCCGCGCAGCTTCCGCCATGCGTACCGGCGCTGGACCGGCAAGACGCCGCGCGCGGGCGCGAACGACTGAAATCGCGCGGCGCGCGAACGTCAGCCACTCCGCGCCGTACCGGCACTTCCCGGCCCCGTCATGGGCGATGCGCGCGCGCAAAGGCAAGGCGAAAAACGCCTGCCCTTGAACTTCACTTAAAGGTTACGGTTTGCCTCGGCAAGCGTATCGAGGCCATGGGTATGTGTCCTGCCATCCGACAAAATGGCGGCGCGTCGATTCCTGTCGACCCGGACGCGTGCGCCACACGCTCAAAGCACCTCGAAACGCAACCCGGCATGACGCACGAGGCGCTCGACGAAGCGCTCGTCGAACATCGTCGCGGGCGTCCAGAAGCCCCCGCCGCGCCCGGTCTTCTCGCCGTCGCGGCTGCAATCCAGCGCGAGGCTGAGCGCGGCCTGGCCCAGCATCTTCCCGGTCGAGCCGTAGCCCGGATCGCGATCGCCGGTGACTTTCACGCGCAGCGTCCGCCCGTCGTCGGCGCGCCCGAAGAAGCGCAGGTCGAAACGGCCGGCCAGTTGCGCGGCGACGCTCGGCCCCTCGCCGGGCTTCGGCAGCAGGAAGCGCTCCATCAGGCTGCGCGCCGGCTTGACGAGAACGACCGCCATGAACGCGCCGAGGCCGGCCACCATCGCGAGCGCGGCGAGGCGGCCCTTGAAGCCCGTGCCCGTGATGACCGCCTCGTCATACGCGAACCGGCTGCCGTACGCATCGTCCGCGAGCGCGTTCGAGCGATGCACGACGCGCTCGTTGATGGCCGCCATCACGAACGGCGCAATCCACGTGCCGCCGTCGCGATCGAATTCCGCCGACCGGACCGCGTGCTGCCGCACCGTAAAGCGATGATCCTTCGGACACAGCGCATACGGATCGAGCAGTTCGCGGCGCAACGCGGGATCGGCCGCGGCTTCGCGCACGACGTTGATCACGCTCGCGACCGTTCCGCCCGACGCGCCGCCCTTCAGCGTCTTCACGCGCATTTTCACCTGCGTGGCCGGCCGGCCCCACTGCCGCCGCGCGTGCTGCTGCAGGAACAGGACGCCGATGTCCGACGGCACCGAATCGAAACCGCAGCAATGCACGATGCGCGCGCCCGATTGCCTGGCCGCCGGTTCGTACCGTTCGATCATCCGCTTGATCCACTGCGTCTCGCCAGTGAGATCGCAGTAGTCCGTGCCGGTCTGCGCGCAGATCCGCACCAGCGGCTCGCCATACAGTGCGTACGGCCCGACGGTCGACACGACGACGCGCGTGCGCTCGCACAACGCACGCAACCGCGCTTCGTCGGCGGCATCGGCCACGATGATCGGCAGCGCCTGCCATGCGGCGCCCAGCGCGCCCCTGACCTGCCGGAGCTTCGCCTCGGAGCGGCCGGCGATCGCCCAGCGCAGCGATTCTCCGCTGCCCGACAGGTATTCGGACAGGTAGCGCGTCAGGATCTGCCCGACGAAGCTGGTGGCACCGAATACGACGAGATCCAGATCACAGGTCGGCTGGGTCATCGATGCTTCCTCCGAAACGGGTTGGTTACGAGCAGCCGGATTCATCGAACGGGTTCATCGAACGCTCCCCAATGGCGTCGGCAGATTCAGCACCAGCTGGGCATCCTTGACCACGTCGAACCGCACGATGGTGGATACACCGAGCCCGTCGAGCAGCTGGCTCAGCGGCCCGCCGTGCCGCACCAGCTCGATGCCGCGCGGCAACACGCGCTGTGCGAACGATAGCGTATTGGTCTGCACCGAACTCTGGTGCCACACGCCGTCGACGAGATTGACCATGGTATTCGTGCCCATCCGCGACTGCGACGGCACGTCGATCAGCGCGGGCGACGGTGCGTTCAGCGTCAGGTCCCGCCGGCCGTCCATCCCGGCGATCCGCGCGCTCACGCGTGCGCCGATGTTCATGTCGATATCGGCGAGCCATTTGGGCAGCTGATAGCCGTGCACGCCGCGCACCCGCGCGATTTCCGTGGTGACGGGCAGCGCCAGCACATGCGCGAAGAAGCTCCGGCGCCGCATCGCGTCGAGCAGCTCGAGCGCATGCGAGCCGCGCGCACCCGGCCGGCGAATCACGACCGCGACGGACACCTCGTCATACGGATCGTTGTCACAGACCGAATACGAAAAGAACGTCAGCGCGACCAGCCCGTAACCGGGAAATGCGCGCAGCGGTTCGAGCGGCACCGGCAGCGTGGTACGCAGGCGCTCGAGCGGCGCGAGAAACAGCAGCTGGATGCTGCTGGAGCGATAGTAGAAATTCGGCGCCCAGGTCGGACCGACGCGCGACGCAACCTGACGCTTCGGAATCCGACGGAAAAAATCGATGTTCCCGGCGGCGGGATCGCACGCGACCGCGTCGAGATCCGGATTCATCCGGAACCGGTCGTAGTACCCGCCTTCGGGAACATCGACCTTGTGGGGCCCGAATTCGACCTGTGTAAAGCGCCTGTCCATCTGCGTTGCCTCTCGTCGAAGATTGATCGTCGCAGGCAACGTGCGGGCCTGCTGATTCGCTACTGTCAGCAGGCACTCTAAGATTCAACCCGACTTCAAGGTCAAGGCCTCGACTAGAGGAAGCGGTCGGAACGCGCGGCCGCGATGTGATCGGCCGCGACATAGCCGAACGTCATCGCCGGCCCGATCGTCGAGCCGGGGCCCGGGTAGGTCTTGCCCATCACGGCCGCCGACGTGTTGCCGAGCGCATAGAGGCCGTCGATCACCGAACCGTCGGAACGCAGCACGCGCGCATGCGCATCGGTACGCAAGCCGCCCTTCGTGCCGATCTCGCCCGGGTCGACCCGCAGCGCATAGAACGGCGCACGCTCGATCGGCCCGAGGCATGGATTCGGCTTCGACGACGAATCGCCGTAGTAGCGATCGAACAGGTTGCCGCCCTTGCCGAATTCGGTATCGATGCCGGTGAGCGCGTAACCGTTCATCCGCTCGACCGTCTGCGCGAGCCCCCGCGCATCCACGCCGATCTTCGCGGCCAGCTCGGCCAGCGTGCCCGCGCGATAGATGACCGAGTCGAGCCAGCCGGGCGGGATCCTGCTGTCCGGCTGCACGCTGCCGGGCAGCAGCACGCCGCACGGATAACGCTTGCGATATTCGGCATCGAAGATCAGCCACGCGGGCACGTTGGCCTGCGTGTTCGCATGGTCCGCATACATCGCGTGGATCACGTCCGGATACGGCGCCGATTCGTTGACGAAGCGCCGCCCGAGCCGGTTGACCATCACGCAGCGCGGCGCCGAGCGCTCGACGAACAGCCCGCGCTGCTTCTCCTCGCCCGGCACGCGCACCGTCGGCACGCCCCAGACGAAGTCCATCAGCGCCACGTCGGCCCCGAGCGCGAGCCCCGCGCGGATGCCGTCGCCGGTGTTGATCGGCGGCGCCGCGCTCCACTCGGCGCGCGTCGGCTTCGGCAGGTATTGGTCGCGCATCGCCTGGTTCGCCTCGAATCCGCCGCACGCGAGCACGACGCCGTGCGTCGCACGGATGCCGAACGGCCGGCCGTCGCGCTCGACGACCACACCGTTCACGCGTGCGCCGTCTGCGTGCAGCGAGCGCATCGGCGTTGCGAGCCACAGCGCGATGCCGCGCTGCTCGAGCGCTGCGCGCAGGCTCGCGACGAGCGCATTGCCGAGCGTCAGGCGCCGGTCGCGCGGCGTGCGGCGCCGCCATTTGAAATCGGTGGCATAGCGCAGCATCAGGCGCGCGGCGAGCCGCAGCCAGCCGCGCTCCTTCGTGAGGATCGTGTGCGCCTCGATCTGCGTCATCGCGATGCGCCCGCCGATCAGCGTCGCCGGGGAAGGCGCGCGCAACGTGTCGAAATGCGCGCCGAGACGCGCGGCATCGAACGCCGCCGGCTCCATCGTCCGGTAGCCGGGCTTGCCGCCCTTGCGGTCCGGGTAGTAGTCGGGATAACGCGGCACCGCATTGAACCGCGTGTGCGCGTGCTTCGCGAGATACGCGACCATCTTCGGGCCATTGTCGAGATACGCATCGATGCGCTGCGCGTCGAAATCCTCGCCGACCACGTCGCGCAAATACATGATTGCTTCGTCGTACGAATCGCTGCCGCCGAGCGCGGCGATCTGGTCGTTGCAAGGAATCCAGATGCCGCCGCCGGACACCGCCGTGGTGCCGCCATAGACGGTGCTCTTCTCGACCACCAGTACCGACAGCCCCTGGTCATGCGCGCGCAGCGCCGCCGTCATCGCGCCCGCGCCGGAACCGACCACCACCACGTCGTACGTGGCGTCGCCGAACGAATCGTGTCGATCGTCGTACATGATCGCCTCCGCTCAGATCGTGGCAAGGCAGCTTGCCGCATCGGCCGGCACGTCGGCGAGCTGGCGCCAGGCGCCGTGCTCGCCGCGGTATTCGTGCACCTCGACGCTCGCGTGCCGCGCGGGCAGCTCGCCCACGTCCGTGTAGAACTGCTGGTACCACTGGCGCAGCCGATAGATCGGGCCGTCGCCTTCGCACAGCAGCGGATTGTCGACGCGCGTCTTGTGGTCCCAGATCGCGACGTCCTCGCGGAATGCCGACTGCGCGGCCAGCACGTAGCCGTCGACCATCGCGCGATTCTGTTCTTCCGTCAGCGCCGGATTCTTCTCGACCATCACGCCGAAGCGCAGCTCGAAGCTGTTCGTATCGATCGGCACGTGGCTGTTGAGCAGGATCGACCTGAGCGGCTGCCCCTGCGCTTCGCCCGTCATCAGCGTGACGTGGTATGCCGGGCCGAAGTAGGCCGAGTCGGCCGTCAACCCGCCGCTGCCGGCCAGCCGCGTGCTGCCGCCGCGCAGCTTCTGGTAGGCCACCGGGCCCGCGAACGTGTTGCAGAAGTAGTCGATCGGCGCGCCATGCACGGGGCCGAAGTGCGCCATGTCGGACTGGTTGTCGATCAGCTCGCGGCAGTTCGTGTCGATCACCCACTTGACGATCGCCCAGTCGCTCCACGCATCGGAGAAACACGCGTCGATGCGCGGAATTTCGACCGCCGGATCGGGCCCATTGCCCTCCGGATCGTTCCACACGAACAGCAGGCGGTTCTGCTCCATCACCGGCCACGACTTGATGCGCGCCTTCGGCGGGATGCGCTGCGAATACGGAATCGCAGCGCAGGTGCCGTCGCCGGCCCACGACCAGCCGTGAAACGGACACACGAGCGCGTTGCCGTCGACGTGGCCGCGCCCGAGGTCGGCGCCCATGTGCGGGCAGTAGCCGTCGAGGATTCGCAACTGCCCGTCCTCGCCCTGGAACACCGCCACGCGCGTGCCGAAGATCGACAGGCCGTGCGCACGGCCGTCGCGGTAGTCGTCGGCGAGCCCGAGGCAATGCCAGCCGCGCGCGTAGCGCGCGTCGATGGGTGCGGCATGAATCCGGTGAACGGGATGCCGGGTGGCCGGCGCGGATGATTCGGTCATGGATCGTCTCCTTCCAGTCGAAAGGCGCAGCCCTGCACTGCGTGGCGGACCGTGCCGGGAATATGCCGGGCGGGTCGATGCACCCGGCGCTATGTCACAAACAACTTATTTTGTGACGCATAATGGCACAAATTCCATTTTTGTGACAACGTGTGCGAAAATTCCGAACCGACGTATTCGGTCGGCTCATCGGCACACGCCGCGCGACGCACGGCAACGAGGAAAGGTATGGATCGGCAACTGCGCTGGGGCGACGCCAGCAGGATGGACAGCGTCAATGACGGGCGAAGCGCGATCCTGCGCGCCACGCTCGACGCGATGATCGAGCACGGGATCGACCGTTTGTCGATCGACGACGTCGCACGCCGCGCGAACATTTCGCGGCGCACGCTGTACCGCTACTTCGGCACGAAAAAGGAGCTGATCCAGGGCGTGATCGGCATCCAGAACGCCGAGTTCTTCGACGAGATGCAGCGCGCGCTCACCGCCTTCGAGCACGACTTCGAGGCCTACTGCGAAGAGAGCGTGTGCTTCGCGGTGCGCTATCGCGACCGTCATCACGGCGGCTTTCACCACAACTATCTGGCCACGAGCCTGTCCACCGACGTGTTCGGCTACATCGTCGAGAACATCGCGCCGATGTGGCAGCGCGTGCTCGAAAAGCCGTACCGTGAATATGTCGCCATGCACGGCGCGCGGGTGCCCGCGCTCGACGACATCATCGCGCTGATCAGCCGTATCGGGCTCGCGTACTGCCTGGTTCCGGCTGACGAGCAGGCGATGCGCGCGCAGATGCGCATCCTGTGGACGTTCCAGCGCGAGCCGGCCGGCAAGCCGGTCGCGGCCCGGATCAAGGCCGCGCGCTGAGCGGCGGCGCCCGCGCGATGTCGCGCAGCCCGGCCGATACCATCCGATACCGGCCTCGAACATTTCAACTCACACCGGACTACCCCATGACGACCTGCGGAGTTTCCGTCTCCGGCCGAACGCTCGATCGCGCCGACCTGCTGCTTCTCGTCGAAGGCTCGCCTGCGCCGCTTCGTCTCGAAGACTGCGATCTCGAAGGTGCGGACCTGTCGCGGCTCGATTTACGCGGCGTGCGATTCGAGCGCTGTGCGCTCGCGGGAGCGTCGTTCGTCGGCGCGACGCTCGCGCAGACCGCCTGGATTCGCTGCCGCGCGCGCCAGACGAGCTTCGCGTCGGCCGACCTCGAGGACGCGCAGTTTCAGTCCTGCGATCTCAACAACACGAGCTGGCGCCGCAGCAAGCTCGGCTCGGCGCGCTTCGACGAATGCAGGCTGACCGGCGCCGACTTCGAGGAATGCAAGTCGCTCGGCATCGAATTCGCGAACACGTTGCTGGTCGGCGCGAGCCTGCGCCGCTTCTCGTTTCGAAAAACGCGGCTCGTGGCGCTCGACTTCGCGGATGCCGATCTCGCCGGCACGGACTTTCGCGACGCCGTGTTCGAAGGCGGCAGCCTGCGCAACGCGCATCTGAACGACGCCCGGTTCGACGGGGCCGACCTGCGCGACGTGGAGCTCGGCGGCACGCCGAAGCTGCTCGCGTCGGGCGTGCTGCGCGGCGCGACCATCTCGTATGACCAGGCCGCGATGTTGATCGAGAATCTGGGGATCCGGGTCGCCTGACGACCGCACGCGCGTTGCTTCGCCCCGCGGCCGACATGCGCGACGCCGGCCGCGAACCGCGCATGTCGCATGTGCTGCCGGCAATCTGTCGAATATTCTCATCACTTCAGCCGCATTCCGACCGGCACACGTCACGCACGCCTTGGCACTCACGCTCGACGGCCCCGATCCATCGACGTGCGAATCACTAGGGAAAATCCGGAGACATCCTTACAGCGATTTACCTGATGATTCACAGGAACGCGATGTTTCGGCGATTTCGCTTTGCATCATGCTTTCGTTTTGCTTGACGATCCCGCTGCCGCCGCGCGGCAAATGCGACCATCGACACGTGAAACGGCCAGCGTCCGCGAGTCGCCAGGTGTTCAATACTTTCAACAACCCGGTCGAGAGCAATCGTGAGAATCCGTGGCCCGCTGGTGCGGTGGAGACGAGGCGATGCGCGCAACGTGCGTGCATCGATCTCGTCCACCGGCGACAGTGACCGCCGGCAAAGTCCTCGCCTGCATCTGTCGATCTACACCATCCTGTCCCGCCGTTCCGTCCGCCGTCACAACGCCGTCGCCGCGCGCGCATACGTCGCGATCCACACCGACGACGTGGCGTCGCTGCTGCCTTAGCGCCCCCCCTCCGTTCCGTTCGACCTGCGCATCGTGTCGCGTGACTCACGACAGGATCGGCTCGCGTTGCGTGTCGGCACGATTCGCTGCGCAGACCGGACGGACTCCTGATCATCATGCACCGCCGGCGTTCGTTTCGAGCGCCGGCCGGTTGCACACGTCCATCCCTTGAACCGTGGCGCGGCGAGCAGCCAACCGCCGAGCCCCCCGATACGAACGACAAGCCATGCAACTCCGCACCCTTCGCCGCACCATCGCAACCGCCGCCATGATGTCCGTCGCGGGCATCGCCGCCGTCGTCACCCCACACGCCCGGGCCGCCGGCGAGCTGAACATCTACAACTGGTCCGACTACATCGCGCCGGACACGATCCCGAATTTCCAGAAGCAGACCGGCCTGCACGTGCGCTACGACAACTACGACAGCGACGACACGCTGCAGGCGAAACTGCTGTCGGGCAACTCCGGCTACGACATCGTCGTGCCGACGTCGAACTACATGGCCAAGCAGATCCAGGCAAACGTCTACCAGCCGCTGGACAAGACGAAGCTGCCGAACCTGTCGAACCTCGACCCGCTGCTGATGAAGATGGTCGCCGACGCCGATCCGGGCAACCAGTACGGCGTGCCGTGGGCGTATGGCACTGACGGCATCGGCTACAACGTGCAGGCGGTGAAGAAGGCGCTCGGCGACAAGGCGCCGGTCGACAGCTGGGCGCTGGTGTTCGACCCGGCCAACATGGCGAAGCTGAAGAGCTGCGGCGTATCGTTCCTCGACCAGGCCGTCGACGTGTTCGCCGCGACGCTGCAGTACATGGGCAAGGATCCGAACAGCACGAATCCGGCCGATTACCGCGCCGCATACGAGGTGCTCAAGAAGGTGCGCCCGTACATCACGCAGTTCAACTCGTCGGGTTACATCAACGATCTCGCGAACAACGACCTGTGCGTGTCGTTCGGCTATTCCGGCGACGTCGGCATCGCGCATCGCCGTGCGGCGGAAGCGAAGCGTCCGTACGAGGTCCGCTTCGCGAATCCGCGGGAAGGCGGGCTGCTGTGGTTCGACATGATGGTGATCCCGAAGGACGCGCCGAACCGCGATGCCGCGCTGAAGTGGATCAACTACCTGCAGGACCCGAAGGTCAACGCGGGGATCACCAACGCGGTGTTCTACCCGACCGCGAACAAGGCCGCGCGCCAGTTCGTGAAGCCCGCGATCGCGCGCGATCCGTCGGTCTATCCGGCCGACGAGGTGCTGAGCAAGATGACGCTGCTCAAGCCGATGCCGCCCGAGATTCGCCGGCTCCAGAACAGGTTGTGGGCGCAACTGAAGACGGGGCGCTGACCGGTACGGGGGCGGCCAGTCGAGCCGCCCCGACAGATCGCCGGCACGCGCCGACGCGCTCCCGCGACGATCGTCCGCTGTTCGGGAAACGCCCGCGGATGTACGACCGCCGATCCGAACGGGCCGTGCCCGACTGGCTGAACGACCAGCCGCCGTCGGCAGCCGCCCCCCGGCGACTGACGCCCGGCCGCGGCCGCACTATCGCTGCGCCGGCTCCGCATGCGGCAACGCCGCCGCGAACGTTGCGTCGATGAAGCGGATCACGTCGTCGAGCGACGACGTGCACGTCGCGCCCGCGGCGAGCTCACGAAACGCGCCGTCGGGCCCGAGGCAGATGAGCGGCTTGCGCCAGCGCTGCGCCAGCGCGATCTACTCGGCGGTCCCGTGCCCGCCGGGCAGCGCGACGATCAGGTCGCTGCTCAGCACGTTCACGTAGTTCCGGTTGATGGTGTGCGGATCGGCGCCCGGTTCGCGGCGCGGCAGCGGCGTGAGGATCGGGATCTCGACGAACGGATGCGGGTAGCCGTCGAGCGGCACGAAGCCCGCATGCGGATCGGCCTGCGTCGGCAGGATGCCGATCGACCGGCCGGCCCGCCCCGGCACGCCGGCGAACGCGCGCGCGACCGCCAGCATCACGCCCTGGCCGCCGCCCGTCAGCAGGTTGAAGCCGGCCTGCGCGAGCCATGCGCCGAGCGGCTCGGAGAATGCGAGCCACGGTTCCTTGCCCGAGCCCATCACGCCGATCGTTCGGTGGTTGCGTTGCATCGTGTATTCCGGTGATGTGATGAATCGTTGAATTGAACCGCGACGCGGCAGCGGGATGCGAAACCCCGGCCGCGCGCCGCGCATCGTCATTCGAGTTCGACGCCCTTGAGCTCGGGGATCAGGAACAGCGTCGCGACCATGTCGAGCACGTAGAGGCCGGCGAGCAGCGCGATCGCCGTCTGGAACGAGTAGCGCGCGGCCAGCGCGCCGACCGCCAGCGGCCCGAAGCCGCCCACCGCACGGCCGATATTCCACAGCACGTTCTGCGCGGTCGCGCGCGCGGCGGTCGGATAGCCTTCGGACATCAGCGTGCCGTAGCCGCCGACCATCCCGTTGACGAACATCCCCATCAGCGCGCCGGCCCACAGCATCGCTGTCGGGTCCGACAGGCGCGCGTAGGCGATGACCGTCACGACCGAGCCGAGCTGGTACAGCAGGAACGTCGGCTTGCGGCCGATACGATCGGCGAGTTGCCCGAAGGTCCAGACGCCGATCATCATCCCGACGACGGTCACCGCGGTCCACAGCCCCGACTTCGTCAGCGAGAAGCCCATCTGTTTCGACAGGAAGGTCGGCAGCCAGATCATGATCCCGTAGTAGCCGAAGTTCTGGACCGAGCACAGGATCACGATGCCGAGGCTCGTGCGCGCGGTGCGCGCGTCGGCGACGAGCATCCGGAACGCGTTGGCGCGCGGCCGCGTCGCGCGCTGCACGAATACTTCCGGCTCGTGCAGCCGGTTGCGCAGCACCCACGCGAGCAGCGCGGGCAACACGCCGACCACGAACATCCCGCGCCAGCCGATATGGAGCAGCAGCAGCGGCGTCAGCAGCGCGGCCAGCAGCACGCCGGCCTGCCAGCCGAGCGCGACATAGCACGACACGCGCGCCCGCTTGCTCGCCGGCCACGCTTCGGCCGCGAGCGCCATGCCGATGCCGAATTCGCCGCCGAGGCCGATGCCCGCGATGGTGCGATACACGAGCAGGTCCCGGAAGCCCTGCGCGAACGCGCACAGGCCGGTGAAGACCGCGAACAGCATGATCGTCCAGGTCAGCACGCGCACGCGGCCGTAGCGGTCGCTCAGGGCACCGAACAAAATGCCGCCCGCGACGGCGCCGATCAGCGTCCACGTGACGAGCGCGCCGCCCTGCCCGGGCGTCAGCTGCAACGCCGCGGTGATCGCCGGCAGCATGAAGCCGAGGATCAGCAGGTCGAAGCCGTCCATCGCGTAGCCGAGCGCCGAGCCGGCCAGCGCCTTCCACGCGTACGCCCCGACCTGCCCGCCGCGCGGCGCCGCCGGATCCTCGAGCGCCGAAGATTTCATGTTTGCTGCCATGGTGTCCCGCCGGAAATGTCCGGGCGACATTCTAAAGCCTGTTCCCGCGCATGACAGGCCCGTGCACGGGCGCACGCAGAAAGCGCCGCGCTGCCCGCTTCCGGGAACGGAAGCAGGCAGCGGCGGTAATAAATTTGAAAGATGTTGAAGCCGGCGATCCCGCAGTCAGGCCGGGACACCGAAAGAACGGGATGAAGCGGAAGTTGTGAGGCCGGCGCGGGTCGAACGGCACCAGCGCGGTGCCGGTGCGGTGCTGCCTCAGCCCTGATCGTCCCCGGGCCACCAGGTTTTGGCCTCGCGGTCGACGAGCAGCGTATCGAGATCCCGGCCTTCGAGCCATTTGGGTCGCGGGCCGCGGCCCGACCACGAGCGGCCGGTCGTCGGATCGTAATACTTGGCAGGCGCCTTGCGTTTTCGCTGGACGATGTAGCCGAGGGCGCTCAGCACTTCCTGCTGCGAGATGCCCAACAGCTGGACCTGCTCCCTGAATGCCGCCAGTGCGGCTTGCTTCTCCTTCTGCTTGGCTTCCGACAGCTTGATGTTCAGGTCCCGAAGTTGTGCTTCGAGTTCCTGCAGAGCCTGGGTCATGTATTCATCCTCTTTGGGCATGTTTTTATTCAAAAAACCTCCGATGGCAGAACCTATCACGAAGTTCCGCCAATCTGTGTTGCGATGTGTGAATCGTTTGCCGGCATCTGTCAGGGTTTCGAAGTGTGCCGAACGCAACACCATCGTCGAAAACCGCATGACATCGGCACGCAACACCTGGCGCGCCGCGTTCGAACGCGCGGCGAGCCTTCGGCGGCGACCTCCTCGCCGCCTGGCGCCGCACCCTGGCACAGGCGCGGCATGGCGCGAATGATAGCAGTGCGCATCCGTCATGTTCGAGGACTTTTGCGGTCCGGCGCACACTCGCCGGCCTTGGCCCGCGAGCCTCGACGCCGGCACGGCGTTTCACGTGCCGAAGCGGCACCCGTCCCGCGCAATCCGCGCATGCAGCTTCGCACCGCGCGCGGCGTTCAGCGCGCTTGCATGGCCGACGCGTCCGGCCAGATGTCCGCGGAAATCCGGATGCGCGGCGCGGTTCCGCGACGCCGGCCCGTGGCGGATGCAGTTGGTCAGGATCAGGCGGCAGCCGCCGCGACGCTTGTCGTCAGCGTCACGAGAAAACCACGACCGAAGTCGTCGAGCCAGCGATCGCCGACGGCCGTCATGCTGCTTGACCGGTTGACGTGCGTCAAGGCCGGGCGCACGGCCAAACCTAGACTGGACCCATGGCCTCTCACCGGATGTCGGCAGTCACTCATCACAGGAATCCACCATGCGCATCACCGTTCATCTCGACACGTTCGCGCATGCCGGCCCGTCGGCGTATGCGATCGTCTGGCTTGATTTCGACGAGCAAAAGTGGTCGTGTGAAGGCCACTACGCAATGGCAATGCCGTCATGGGGGACGCTTGCCCGGACCGGCGACGGCATCCGGCTTGCCGTGCCCGATGCCAGCCGTCCGCTCATCGTCCTTGACGGCTTCGCGTCCGGCAATGCCAAAGCACCGAGTGTCGGCGCATCCGGCATGGCACGCTGGTACCCGCATGCCCATCACGCGCCGGATGCCGGTCGCTGGCGCGTGCAATGTCTCGATACCGAGCAGGCCGAACCCGAGCACCGGCTGTTTGCAGACGACGCACGCTGAGCGCGTCGCACACACGGCGCCGGCATCCTGGCTCGGTCGAGAGCCTCGGCCGAGACTGACGCGCGAACCGCTAATCTTCCGTTTCCGGAATCGCGTTGACGATCATCGAGAACAGCTTGCCGAGATCGGCTTCGAGCTTGACCCCGTCGAATGGATCGCGATTGGCTCCGAAGGCGAGATCAAGTTCCGCCCAGTCCTCGTTTGACAGCAACCGTCTCGCGGCCGGCAAAATCAGCGTCTCCTCGGTAAACCGGTGATCCGAATAGAACTCGGCATATTCATCCACCAGCGCCACCAGTGCCGCTAATGCGGGCGCCCCCTTCAACTCGTACCGGGTCAGCGCGTGTTCGAGATTGGTCAACATCCCGTCACCTCGCGCGTGCTGAGTCTCCAGTTCGTCGATCACGCCGTCGAATTCGGAAGCCACATCCCGCAATGGGGCAAACAGGTAGCGCTCCTCTTTCGGATGATGTATCTGCTCGGGGTACTCTCGAATGTAATAGAGCATCGCCCGGAACACCATGAGACCCGGAACGGGCTTGCCAGCCGCAAGCAGATGGACATAGCGCCGCATGCCCTCGACGACGGCAGACAGCCGCTCGTGCTCACGGAGGATGACGGTGATCGCGGCCCGTGGCCCCAACGGCGACATACCAGACCTCACGGAAACAGGCAGAATGCACTGGCGATCGCTCGATCGACTCGCTTGCTCGGCGAGCCCGTCAGCCAGTGCCCACAATTTCCATCTTGGTCGGCTGCGGCTCGACATCAAAGTGTGCCGACGCGAGGGCTTTGAGGGAGATCAAAGAGTGTGCCGGCCCGGCAACGCGCGAAGTCGGCATGCGTCGGCCGATTCGAACAGGCGCCCTGCCGACTGAATCGCTCGTGCTTGTCATCGATCCGGCACCTGGTTTTCGAGGTCTGGATGCGCTCTGCCGTCAACGCGATCGTGTCGAAGACGGGCGACAGCGATGGACCGGCGAAACACCCGCGGCGAGCGGCGAAATACACTCGTATTTGACTTCAATCAAGATACCCGTCTCCGGCGCACTCACACTGTATTCAGTATCGCTACGCAAGCATGAGCCCGCCAGGGAAGACATCGATACCAACGCAAGCGACCGATACCGGCTGTTTGGCTGTACCGCGGTTCGACTGGAAGCAAAGAAAGATGAACAAGATGTTTTTCTTGCCAATGTCACTGCTACCGATCGTCATCGCGATCGGCAGCGTCCCGTCGCATGCACGCGCCGAGGACGGGGAGCAACTGGCTCGTCAGGTATGTGCCACTTGCCACGGTGCACAGGGACACAGCGAATCACCCATGTTCCCGCGCCTAAGCGCTCAGACACCGGAATATCTCACTGTGCAGCTCAAGGGCTTCCGCGAGCACACGCGCGGCGAGACGCATGCGCGCGAGTATATGTGGGGTATTGCGTCGCGGCTCGACGATGCGACGATTGCATCGCTTGCCGCCTATTACTCGCATCAGGAACCGGTGCATGGCAAGGCAGGCAACGCCGCGCTGATGGCCAGGGGGAAGGATATTTTCGAGCATGGCGTACCGCACCGGGGGACCCCGGCATGCGCGTCGTGCCATGGCCCGCAGGGCCAGGGTGCCGGCGCGTTCCCGCGGCTTGCCGGACAACACGTGAACTATCTGCTTCGGCAGATCGAGTTCTTCAAGAACGAGACACGTGCCAATTCCCCCGTCATGACAGCCGTTGCTCATACGCTGGATGCCGACGACGCCAATGCGGTCGCCACATGGCTCGAATCGCAGTAGGGTCGTCAGCGCGAAATCCTCCGCACGTCGCGGGCACTGCTGAATCGATCCTCGATTGCGTCCGCAACCCACAGTTGCGGACGCAACCACGATGACAGCTGACACGATCGATCCCGATTCAGCCCGGCTCGTCCCTAGCCACGGTGCATGGAACGTGCCGATATCGATATGGATGACGTAACGTTTCGCTTCGTCCGGCAACACGGCCAGAAAGCAGTCGGCCGGGAACGGGCACGCACGAGGTCGCGCGCGCGATCGCATCCGATACGAAGACACGCCACGATCGGCTCTCGCTTGCTCGCGTGATGTTTCGAATGCGTCAGGGTATCGGCGAACCGGACGGGCCGCCTCGCGGCCCGGACGCTTCCCGCCAAACGGGAATGTTGCGCAGTGTAACGTCCAGCCGCGCCCCGGCGCCGAGCGCTGCCACACGTTGCGGCATTGCGGCGCGCCGCGCTTACGGCAGCGGCGGCGCGTCGCGCAACACGGCTTGCAGCCCCGTCGCGAACGGCGTCGCATGATCGATCCCGAGTGCACGCACGCGCGATGCATCCAGATGGCAGTCGTACGGACGCGGCGTCGCATCGGCCGGCGTGTCGATCCGCGCGAGCGCGGCGTCGATGCCGAGCGCGGCCGCGATCCGTTGCGCGATGTCGTACTTCGTCATCGGTTCCTCACCCGACCAATGACGGATACCCGTGACCGGCGAGCCCGCGAGCTGGCGCAGCGTCAGGTCGCGGATCACGTCCGCCACGTCCGGCGTGTAGGTCGGATAGCGGATCGCCCACGCGTCCATGCCGACCGCATCCGCGCCCGCTCGCGCGGACGCGACGATCGCCGGCACGAGGCTCGTGACGGCCGACTCGCGCCAGTCGACGATCGGGCCGTAGAGCAACGGCAGGCGCAGCACGCAGGCAAGCGGCGACGCGGCGAGCAACGCGGCCTCGCCTTCCAGCTTGGTGCGGCCGTAGATGTTCAGCGGGTTCGGCGTGGCATCTTCACGGTACGGTGCGGCCTTGCCATCGAACACGTAGTCGGTGGAGATGCCGAGCGTCCACGCGCCGTAGTGCGCGGCGAGCGCGCCGATGCGGGCCGGCGCGTCGACGTTGATCGCGCGCGCGGCCGCGGGGTCGCGTTCGCAGACGTCCGGGCGGCGCTCGGCCGCGCAGATGATCACGGCGGCCGGGCGGCGCGTGTCGAACAGACGTTCGAGTGCCGGCTGATCGAGCACGTCGAGTCGGACGACGTTTTCCGGCGGCAATGCGACGCGCCGTGCGCCCGCGGCGTCCGGGTTCCGGATGGTTGCGACGAGCGTCAGCGACGCTGCGCGGGACAACGATGCGGCAACCGCACGGCCGAGCAGGCCGGACGCGCCGATGAGAAGGATGGTCGGGTGCGACACGGTAGCCAACGATGAGAGCGGATGAGGGGCCCCAATCTATACGAGAACCGGCAACCGATGTCGATTTCGCGCGCACCTCGACGACGCGCGGATGATGAAACACGGGCCCGGTGCGCTTCCACGCACCGAGCCCGTCGTGCAGCACGAATTCTCGCGCCGCTTACTTCCGGTCGAACGAATACCGCCCCGGCCCGCTCACCGCGAGCAACAGCAGCCCGCCGATGATGCTGATGTTCTTGTAGAAGTTGATCATCGCGAGGTACTGGTCCATGCCCTGCAGCGCCCAGTAGCGATGCCCGATCAACGCGGTCGCGAGCGTATAGACCGCGAACACCAGCGCGAGCGGACGCGTATAGAAGCCGACCGCGATCAGCGCGCCGCCGACCAGCTCGACCGCCACCGCGATCACCGCCGACAGCTCCGGCGACGGCGCACCCGTCGACGCCATGTACGCGACCGTGCCCGAGAAGCCGTTCAGCTTCTGCCAGCCGAACAGCACGAACAGGATCATCAGCAGCACGCGAGCCGCCAGCAGCAGCTCGTCCTTCTTCGACTCCAGCGAAACGTAACGCATAGCAATCACCTTGATTTGACGGTTTGACGCATTCGGTGCCGACGTCCGCCGCAACGGCGAACTCACTGATCGACAACGAACCCGCCTCGCACGATCGAACCGCGGGCCGGCCGGCCCGCTGCCGAAGAATCCGTCCGGTCGCGCCGTCGTGGCGCACTGCGGAACGGTTCTGGCGAAGCACGGGTGCAGTCTACTGTCTCACCGGAAATCATCAATCCGCCATAACAAGATTGGCTGTCTCGATTTAGTGGACAATTGTCACGTAACAAACGCGTCATAGGCGGCCGGCGGGGGCATCGCACACGAAAGGGCTATCGCGGCTTTCCCTTCCATGCAAAGGCAGCCGGAGATCGGCGGGGGCCCGGCCAGCGCAGCGTCGAAGCCCCCTCGGCCCGCGAATACGCCGGACGGCACGCGCCGGACATGCCGATGGCACCGGCCACGGCATGACCTCAGGTGACGATGGCCTGGCGGATCGAGGCGCCCTGGGCCGCATTCGATACGGCCTCCCATTGCTCCCACTCGGCCAGTCGCGCCGCATAGGCCGCGCGCACGACGGGCATGCCCTCGGTGCCCAGGAACAGACGCAACGGCGGCTTGTCCGTATCGACGACCTGCAGCACGGCCTGCGCCGTGGCCTGCGGTTCGCCGAATTCCATGGCCGCACCCCGCGCGAACGCTTGCTGACGCAGCGCTGCGTAGGCCTCCAGGCCCTCGGAGATCTTCAGGGACGCGGGACTCGCGAAGTCGGTCGCGTACGCACCGGGCTCGATCAGCGTCACTTTGATGCCGAAGTTGGCGACTTCCTGCGCCAGGCTGTCGTGCAGGGCTTCCAGCGCCCACTTGGAGGCGTTGTAGAAGCCGGAAATGGGACCGGCCACGATGCCCGCTACGCTGGAGACGCCCAGGATATGCCCGCTGCGCTGGCTGCGCAGGACTGGCAGCGCAGCCTGGATGACGCGCAGCGCACCGAAGAAGTTCGTCTCGAACTCGGCTTTCACGTCGTCGACCGTGGCTTCTTCGATGGCGGCGACCAACGCGTAGCCGGCGTTGTTCAGCACCACGTCGAGTCGCCCGAAATGCTGGTGCGCCTGCGTGACTGCGTCCGCAACCTGCTGCGCATCGGTCACGTCCAGGGCCAGGGGAAGTACGCGGTCGCCATGGCGCTCCGCAAGCACGTCCAGTGAGCCGGCGTTGCGGGCCGTTGCAGCCACCCTGTCGCCGCGCGCCAGCGCGGCTTCTGCCCAGATGCGCCCGAATCCGCGTGCGGCGCCCGTGATGAACCAGACTTTCGATGTCATATCGCATACCTCCATGTTGGGGAAAAAAGCCGTACGGTCTGTCAGCGCATCTGACTGAGGATGATGCGGTCGAACATGCGGTCGCCCAGCCAGACGCGCATGCGGATCAGCATCTTGGCGAACTTGCCGGCCGCATAGCGCGTGCGCGGCTTGCGACTGGAGACGGCCTTGGAGACCACGTCCGCGATCACGCGCGGATCGCTACCGGTGCCGTGTCCGTAGGTGCTCTTGATCGACTTGGCCACCATCTGCACCAGCCGGCCATACGGGCCGCTGGCCGAGCGCTTGACGATGCTGTCGGTGGCGGCATCACCGAAGCCCGTCTCGATCACGCCGGGTTCGACGATCACGACCTTGATGCCAAACTCGGCCACTTCGAGGCGCAGGCAGTCCGACCAGCCTTCCAGTGCGTGTTTGGTCGCGTGGTACCAGGCCCCCAGGATGCTGTACATCTTGCCGCCCATCGAGGTGATGTTGACGATGTATCCCGAGCGCCTGGCCCGCATGGCCGGCAGCAGGAGTTGCGTGAGCCGCGCGGCGCCGAACAGATTGACCTCGAACTGGTAGCGCGCCTCATCGATGCCGATTTCCTCGACCGGCCCATACAGGCCGAAGCCCGCGTTGTTGACCAGCACGTCCACCCCGCCCGTCCGGGACAGGATGAACTTGACGCCATCGACGATCTCGTCGTCCCTGGAGAGGTCCATGCGCAGAGGCTCGGCGCCGAGTCGCGCCAGGTCGTCCATCTTGTCGACACTGCGTGCAGCGACATAGACCTGATAGCCGTCCTTGATCAGGCGCTGGGCAATGGCCTTGCCCATGCCTGACGATGCGCCGGTGACCAAAGCCGTTTTTCTCTTTCCTGTGGTGGACATGTCGCACCTCGTTTGTTGAGTTGCCGCTAGCTTTTCAGGAAAAGCAGGCCGCTTGCCTCGCGTCATGTGCCAAACGGCTTGCGATCCGCGCCGCCGCACGGGGCGCGATGGTCATCGGCCGGCCCCCTGCACACGGCTGCGCAGTGCCTTGAGCGTCCCGTAGGGCGTGTCCACCACTGTCCGGTTGGCCAGCCAGTCGGGAATGGCGCCGCCGGGGGATGCATGCATCTGATAGGTGACTTTCACACCCTCCGCGTCGGGCACCAGCTTCCACTGACCTTTGGCCTGCGGAATCCGCACCTTGCCCTCGCGCAACGGCAGGTAGTCGGGGACCGCCTCCACGCGCACGGTGACCGCGCCGTCGCCGGCCTTCGTGTAGGTGAAGTGATAGATGCCGTCGCGGTTGGAGACCGGCCAGGGCGCCTTGTTGTCCAGGTAATGGAACTGCTCGGTGTCGGTGGCCTTGAGCAGTTCGGAAGCGGCCACGTCGGGCATCCATTGACGGTAGGCATCGGCGTCACGCAGCACCTTGACGACGTCATCGGGGGTAGCCCGGATCTGCACCTCGCCGCGGAATTCGCGCAGCGGCGATCCGTCGACGTTGCGCACGTAGACCCTGATGCCATCGGCCTGCCTGGCGAGCGACCAGCCGTCCTGCGCGAAGGCCGTCTGGCTGGCCAGCAGCCCAATCAGCAGGGCGGCGGAAAGAAGATTGCGTCGGGCGATCATCGCGAAACCTCATGGAGTGAAGATGCCTTCACCATAGAGGGCCACGCTGCGCAGCGAACTCGCCACGCGCGCCAGAGGGATGGCGATCGGCGCCAGCCTGAACGTGGCTCAGGGCGATTTCGTTCGCGCCTGTGCAACCTGGGCTGCAAGGCCGTGGCGTTGCAAGACCGACCGGATGGCAGGCAATTGCGCGACGGCAGCCTCGTAGCCCAGGTGCCGCGCCGTTTCCCGGCCCTCGGCATCGTCCATGCCCGCGGGCGCGATCGGCGGAGCGATCAGCACGTCGATCGCCAGCATCAAAGGCAGGCCTGCGCGCAGCCGACGCGTTCCCATCTCGCTCAATTCTGCGCGGCGCCCAGCCGGGCCAGCTCGGCAGAAGGTAGGACCACCACGCCCCGGGACGTGGGAACGGTGCGTACCAGCGCCTGGGCAACGGCCTCGGCGTGTACGGGCTTGTAGGCGCCGGGGAGGATCGGCGCGAGCAGTCTGGCGACGGGGATCGCGATGATCTCGCCGTACCGCGTGGCCTGGCCCAGGCCGTCCCGGTAGTCCAGCAGCAGCGAAGGTTGCGCGATGACCAGCGCCGTGAAGGGCATGGCCTTGAGCGCATCTTCCAGTTCGCCCTTGACGCGGGTATAGAACATGGACGACCGGGCATTCGCCCCTGCGGCGCTGACCAGCCCCACGCGCCGCGCGCCCGCCGCCAATGCGGCCTGCGCCACGGCCAGGTTGGCATCGAAGTCCACCGCGCGGAAGGCCGCCTTGCTGCCCGCCACCTTGATCGTGGTGCCCATGGACAGGTACACCTCGTCGACCTGCGCAAGCGCGGGCAAGCGGCCGAAATCCACCTGGTGGACCTGGAGCCTGGGGTCGCGCACAGCCAGCGGGCGGCGGCTCAGCGCATGGACCTCCGAGACCGTCCGGTCGGCCAGCAGGGCCTTCAGCATCAGGCCGCCCACGAGTCCGGTGGCACCTGCCAGCAGCACTTTGCGTTGTTTCTCTTGCAGGGTCATGAGTGTCGTTCTCAGTTCAGGCGCATGGCATTGCGCGCGGTATCCGGCGTCTGCCCGGTCCATTCCAGGAAGGCGCGGTAAAAGGAGTTGGGATCTTCGAAACCGAGCAGGAAGGCGATTTCGCCGGCAGTCATCGTCGTGCTCCCGAGGTAGTGGCGGGCAAGACTTTCCCGGGTGGTGTTCACCAGCGAGCGGAAATTCTCCCCTTCGTCTTCGAGGCGGCGCTGTAGTGTGCGCTTGCTGAGCCCCAGGCGCTCGGCGGCTTTCTCGATGGTGGCCGTGTTGCCGGGCAGCAGTTCCAGCAGCACCGCACGCACGCGCTCGGCCATGGTGGCCGTTGCGTCCAGTTCGCTGAGCCGACGACGCAGTTCGGGCTCGAACACGCGCCACATGCCTTCGTTCACGGTCAGGAACGGGCGCAGGGCATCGGCGGCGCCAAAGGTAATGGCCGGACGCTCGCCACGTTGAACGGGCACGCCGAAGAAGCGCTGGTAGCGCGGCGCACAGCTAGCGGGCGGAAGCTGTGGCAGGGCCACCCGCAATGCCTGCACGGGCTCGCGCGTGGCCAGGCGAGCCAGCCGCAGGAAGAACGCGACCTCGGCGACCTGCAGCGAACAGGGCAACTCGGTCTGCACCGACAACCAGCGCGGCGACACCGTCAGCGATCCGGCCTCGTCCACGTCGACCTCGAGCCTCATGGGCGCCACAAGTTGCTTGTATTTGGCCAGGCGCTGCACCGCCTGCATCAGGTTGGCACTGCACAGGGCGGCGAACAGCGGCGGATCGAATACCTCGGCCGAGACCATCTCGACGAGGCGCAACGGAAACATGGGGTCGTTCGCTTCCAGCTCCAGCGCGCGCCAGAAGCGGAAGTACTCGTCGGTGTCGAGCCCGCGATCTGCGCGATGAAACAGGTCTTCAGGCAGACGCGCCCTGCGCAGCACGTGGTCGGGCTGCACGCCGAAGTCCTTCAGCAGCGTGCGCCATGCGATATCCAGAGAGAAAGTGAGGTTGCGTGCCATGGGTGTGCACCAAAAGTCGATGATGGCCGGACCTGGTCCGGTGTGCGGTAACAGCTTAGCTGTTGAACCACGATCGGATACATGCGATGCGCGCCAAATCGATCGCAGGATGCGACATTCGAGGGCGGCGGCAGTTGCACAAGAGATAGCGGGCGGGCGCAAGGCATGCGAAGAATCCAAACGATTCTTTACGGCATGCTTACTGTCAACCGGCGCGTCGCGATGACCGTTCATACTCGGCAACGCGGCTTTCTCCCGGCGGCCCGTTCATCGTGCGACGGTCGCTGTTCGAATCCATGCCGGTTCTTTTCGGCAAGACCGCGCGACCATTATCGGAGCCATATGGCATTTCGTCCGTCCTTGCGAACAGCAGCCACGCTTTGCGTTCTTTGCGTGGCGATGCTGGGCGCGTGCGCCGCCGTGGCGCAGCACCCTGCCGACGCGACCATTTCATCTCGATCGCACACCGGCACGCAGCTGAAGACCGTGCCCGGCGCCCGGATGGCCGGCGCGCCTTTTGTGCACCCCGGCCTGCTGCATACGGAGCGCGATTTCACGCGCATGCGCGAGAGCGTCGCCGCGCGGCGGCAGCCGTGGTTCGACGGCTGGCAACGCCTGGTTGCCAATCGGCATGCTTCGCTCGACTGGAAGCCGAATCCGCAGCCGGCCATCTATCGCGGCCGAAACCCCGACCACCCGGAAAATTACGCGACGCTCTTCAATGATGCCGCCGCGGCCTACGCGCTGGCACTTCGGTGGAAGATCACCGGCGACGACGCCTACGCGCAACACGCGATAGGAGTCCTGAACGCGTGGTCGCGCACGCTGACGACGATCGGCGGCAGTTCCGACAAGTTCCTGGCTTCCGGTATTTACGGCTACCAGTTGGCGAGCGCGGGCGAAATCCTGCGCACGTCTCTCCTGTGGCGCGCCGACGATTTCCGGCGCTTCCAGTCGATGATGCTCGGCGTGTTCTATCCGATGAACCACGACTTCCTGGTTCGGCACAACGGCGCAAGGATCGACCACTACTGGGCCAACTGGGATCTCGCCAACATGGCGTCCATGCTGGCGATCGGGATCCTGACCGATCGCCACGACATCTACGCCGAAGCGGTCGACTATTTCAGGCATGGCGCCGGCAACGGCTCGATCGAACACGTGGTGTGGAAGTTGTATCCGGACGGGCTGGGTCAGCTGCAGGAAAGCGGGCGCGACCAGGGGCATGCCATGCTCGATATTGCGCTGCTCGGGGCGTTCTGCCAGATGGCCTGGAGCCAGGGAGACGATCTTTACGGATATGACGACAACCGGTTCCTGCGCGCAGCGGAATACGCCGCTCGATACAACCTCGGGAAGGACGTGCCTTACACGCAATACACGAACAGCGACGTCACGCAGCCCGTCATCTCGCCGAATTCGCGCGGCAACGAGCGCCCCGTATGGGCACTCGTCTATAACCACTACGTCGTGCTGAAAGGGCTCTCCGCGCCGGATGTCGAGGCCTTTGCCCGCAAGGTCGCGCCGGAAGGCGGCGGTGGCGACTATGGTCCCAACAGCGGCGGCTTCGATCAACTGGGATATGGCACGTTGACGTATACGCTCGAATGACGGGCAGCTGTGGCGATCAGCGAATCGTGGACGCACGGTTCGCCGCCGAATTTGCCCCACCCCGAGACAGCGAGGTAGATCGCTTCCGGTGCGGACATCTTGCCGGATGCCGCTCGCATCACGGCCGAGCTTCAAGGCAGTCGCCAGGATGGCCGGCCGTCAATCGCGAAGAGCGTTGGCCCAAGACCAGGGCCTCCTCACGCCCGGCGCAGCGGCTCGCCGGATCACATCAAATCGATCGGCAGCGTCTTGTCGAGATTGTCGTGCCAGGCGCGAATGGTTTTCGGCACGGTCTTTTTCCACGCCGGCACGTTCGAGTAGTAGCGCATGCGCACCTTGTCATGGGCATCGAACACGAGCAGGCCGACCCACAACTCTGTGCCCCGGCGCATCACGATCGCGGCGTTCGTCGTCGCGATGCCGCGCACCCAGTACGACTTCACGTCGGCGTTCAGGCCGTCAAGATCCTGCTCGTCCGCGCTGGTGTTGATCGTATCGACGAGCGTCCGATAGTCGGCGCCGAGCAGCGTGTGCGCGATCGCGTTCTGGTGTGCGTCGGCCAGCACCTTCAGCGTCACGAGGTCAGCCGCCTGGCTCGCCTGCGCCTTCGACGCCGTCACGTACTCGCCCGAATACACGACGCCCGCACCGGCGCCGCAATCGGCATCGCCGCCCTGCTGCGCGACCTGGACGCGGCCGCCCTTGCGGCTGAAATCGAGCCGGCATCGATCCTGGCGAAACGTGCCGCGCTCGCCGTGCAGGTCGATATCGCCGCCGAGTCCGCCGGTATTCGCGCCATTGTTGCCGCTCAGTTCGAAATGCAGACGCGGTGCCGTGCCGGTAAACGTCAGCACGCCGCCGAACGACGGGTTGTCGCTGTCGCGATACCACGTCTGTTGCCAGCGGTCGGCCGCAAGCGGCGCGCCGTTCAGGCTCGCGAGCCGCTCGCGATAGCGATCGCCGAGGCACGATGCATCGTTGCCGCAGCGATCGCGCTGCTTGAGCCATTTCAACTGCGCCGCCTTCAGCGCGGCGGTATCGCCGCCTTTCGCGAGCGTCTTCTTCCACGCCGCCGCCAGCTGGCCGTCGAGCGACGACAGCCCGGCGTCCGCGCAGATCGTCTTCTCGGTCGGCGAAGCAGCTTTCGCGCAGTCGAAGCCAGCCGCATGCGCGGCCATCGGCGCGATCGTCAGTATTGCCAACATCATGGCGGCTCGCGGGCTCACGCTCCACGCATGCCGGCCGCGAAGCGCGGCTTGCCCTCGCTCGCCGGCGCGAGCACTCGATCGGTTCTGGGTTGTCATGGCCTGGATCGTCGCTGGTTCGCGGGCCTGTAGAAACGCCATGCCCGCAACGTTCGAGGTAAAAATGCCCGGCGCGGCATGCGGCACTCGCCCCGCCCGCCGAAGCGTAACCCGAACCGGGCGCGCCATCCACACCGATCATGCGCACGATGCCTCGGCCTTGCATGTGCACGCCGTGCTGGCGACACGGGCGAACGCCGGCAGCGCAGGCAGGCGTCAGCCGTCAGCCGTCGAATGGCACCAGTTCGTAACTCGTGCTCCGGCCACCGGACGACGAGCGATGCAGCACACCGCGCGCGACGAGCTGCTCGATATCGCGCAGCGCCGTGTCTTGCGAGCACTTCGCGAGGGCGGCCCACTTGCTGGTCGTCAGCTTCCCTTCGAAACCATCGAGCAGGCGATTCATTACCTTGACCTGACGTTCGTTCATCGCGAGGCCCGCACATCGCTGCCAGAAGCGCGCCTTGATCAGGACCGCATCGAGCGTCGTGTGCGCGTGATCGACGGCCCGGCCCAGCGCATCCAGAAACCACGCGAGCCATGCCGTGACGTCCAGCGAACCGCGCTGCGTGTGCTCCAGCACGTCGTAATACACATTGCGCTCGCGCTGGATTTGCGCCGACAGGCTATAGAAGCGCTGCGGGCTCCGATCAGCGCGCGCCAGAACCAGATCCCCGAGCGCGCGTGCGATACGGCCGTTGCCGTCGTCGAACGGGTGGAGCGTGACGAACCACAGATGGGCCAGGCCGGCCCGGATCAGCAAGGGCTCGACCGGCGTCGCATTGAACCACCGCAGGAAGCGCTCGATCTCGTTCGGCAGGCGCGCGGCAGGCGGCGCTTCGAAATGCACGCGTTGCCGGCCGATCGGCCCGGACACCACCTGCATCGGCCCGCTCGCATCCGTACGCCACGCGCCGACGGTGATCCGCGACATCCCGGAATAGCCGGTCGGAAAAAGCGCCGCATGCCACCCGCGCAGCCGGGCTTCGGTGACCGCCTCCGCCGAACGGGCCGTCGCGTCCAGCACCATGTCGACCACGCCCTCGACATGGCGATCAACCGGCGCCAGCGCCCCAATATCGACACCGAGCCGGCGCGCAATCGAGGATCGGACCGATGCGACGTTCAGGTTGTCGCCCTCGATGGCGCTGGTCTTGACGACATCCTCCGTCAATGCGGCCAGGCTGGCCTCATCGCGCAGTGCGAGGCCGACATCCGCCAGTCTCCCGGCCAGCGCACCTTGCGCACGGCTGACATCGACCAGTGACGTCGCGAGTGCCGGGAGGTCGAAGCGCCAGGCGGGCCAGTCGGACGACTGCCAGATGAAGGTGTAATCTCCGCTCATGATGCGGAGATTATCCCACCGATTCATCGCATGACTCAACAATCCCCGCAAATCCTGCGGAGATTACGCTTCGATTCACCGCACGCGCCGCACGCCCGCGCCTCTACCGCCGCCGGTCCGCGCCGCCGTTCGCCGTCGGCACGGCCTTCCCCAGCCGCTCGGCGAGAAACCCGATGAACGTCCGCAGCGTGACGAACCCTTCCCGGTGCTGCGGAAACACCGCGTTCAGCGTGATCGGCGGCGGCGCGTACGCGTCGAGCACCGGCACGAGCGCGCCGCTGTCGAGCGCCGCGCCGACGATGAAATGCGGCAGCAGCGCGATGCCGAGCCCCGCGATCGCCGCGTCGCGCACGACTTCGCCGTTGTTCGCGACGAGCGGCCCCTGCACGTCGAAGGTGCGCGCCATCCCGTCGACCCGGAATTCCCAGCCGACGCGCCGCTCGCGCCCGTACATCAGGCACGTATGGCCGGCGAGGTCGGCCGGCGTCGCGGGCGCGCCGTGCCGCTTCAGGTAAGCGGGGCTCGCGCACGCGATCATCTGCCACGCGCCGAGCGCTCGCGCGATCAGCGTTGAATCCTCGAGCGTGCCGATCCGCAGCACGAGATCGAAGCCCTCGCCGATCAGGTCGACCCGCCGATCGGTCAGGTCGACGTTCAGCCGCACGGCCGGATGCGCGGACAGGAATTCCGCGATCAGCGGCGACACGTGCGTGATCCCGAACGACAGCGGCGCGCTGATCTTCAGCGAGCCGTGCAGCTCGGTGCTGCGCACCGACATCGCCTGCTCGGCGTCGGCGACCTCGGCGAGGATCCGCTGCGCGCGCGCATAGAACTCCTGCCCCGATTCCGTGACCGCGAGATTGCGCGTGTTGCGATGCAGCAGACGCACGCCGAGCGACGCCTCGAGCGCCATCGTGCGCCGGCTCACGAACTGCTTGGACAGCATCAGCTGGTCGGCCGCCGCCGTGAAGCTGCCGGCATCGACGGTCGCGACGAAGATCCTCAGGTCGTTGAGTTCCATATTGTCCACTCCATAGCGACAGTCATTATCTCCACGGCCATTTATTTGTCAAATAGATTGACCTAAGATTCATCTCAACGAACGGCCGGGCCCACTTCCGAGGTCCGGCGACATCCAGGAAAAATCATGATCGAGACTCGTGCAGCAAACCAACGTGGCCGTGCCGAGCATGGCTGGCTCAGCTCCCGTCACACGTTTTCTTTCGCGAACTACTACGATCCCAAGCAAGTCGGCTTCTCCGACCTGCTGGTGATCAACGACGACCGCGTCGCGCCGGGCCGCGGCTTCGGCACGCACCCGCACCGCGACATGGAAATCCTGTCGTACGTGCTCGACGGTGCGCTGGAGCACAAGGATTCGATGGGCACCGGGTCGGTGATCGTGCCGGGCGACGTCCAGTTGATGAGCGCGGGTACCGGCGTGCGTCACAGCGAGTTCAACCACTCGCACGAGACGCCCGTCCACTTCCTGCAGATCTGGGTCGGACCGGCCGAGAAGGGTGCCGAGCCGCGCTATCAGCAGACGAACATCGCGGAAGCCGACAAGCGCGGCAAGCTCACGCCGATCGTGTCGCCCGACGGCAACGGCGGTTCGCTGAAGATCCGTCAGGACACGCGGATCTACGCGGGCCTGTTCGACGGCGACGAGCGCGCCACGCTCGAACTGGCACCGGGCCGCTTCGCCTACGTGCATGTCGCACGCGGCAGCGTGACGGTCAATGGCGTGACGCTCGGCGAAGGCGACGGCGCGCGCATCCGCGACGAACAGGCGCTGACGTTCGCCGACGGCAAGGATGCCGAAGTGCTGGTATTCGACCTGCGTCCGGTCGAAGTGACGGCCGAGTGGGCATGACGCCTGCTTGGAACCTCGGGCCCCGCTGAAGGCGGGGCCTTCTTAATCGGAGATTCGCAACATGGCCAAGGTACTCGTTCTTTACTACTCGTCCTACGGGCACGTCGAAACGATGGCGCAGCACGTCGCGGAAGGCGCGCAATCGGTGCCCGGCGTCGAGGTCACGCTCAAGCGCGTGCCGGAAACCATTCCCGCCGACCAGGCGAAGGCGATCGGCGTCAAGGTCGACCAGGCCGCCCCCGTCGCCACCGTGGACGAACTCGCGGGCTACGACGCGATCATCTTCGGCACGCCGACCCGCTTCGGCAACATGGCCGGCCAGATGCGCACGTTCCTCGACCAGACCGGCGGCCTGTGGATGAAGGGCGCGCTCGTCGGCAAGATCGGCAGCGTGTTCGCGTCGACCGGCACGCAGCACGGCGGCCAGGAAACTACCATCACGTCGTTCCACACGACGCTGCTGCACCACGGGATGGTGATCGTCGGCGTGCCCTATGCGTGCAGCGGGCTCGTCAACATGAACGAGATCACGGGCGGCACGCCGTACGGCGCGACCACGCTCGCGGGCGCGGACGGCAGCCGCCAGCCGAGCGCGAACGAACTCGACATCGCGCGCTACCAGGGCAAGCACGTCGCGGAACTCGCCGCGAAGCTCGCGTCGTAACGCGAACGAATGCCGCGCGTGCCGGGAAGCCCCGGGGCCGCGGCGCGTGGCGCTTGCGCGGCACACACACGAGCGAACGGCGCCGGTCGAACCCGGCGCCGTTTTTCATTGAACCAACGTCGGCCCTTGCCGGCCGCCTGCGGCCGTTTGCGGCCGTTACTGGCCCGATGCAGGCGCGGCCGGCGCCGGCGCCGCCTTCGTCGCGGGCGCCTTCTCCACCGCGTTCTGCGGATAGTTGCTCTGGTCGTTGGTGAGCCGGTAGCCGGTGCCCGTGCCGATCGCCTTCAGGTCCTTCGCGTGGCGCGCGCGCGCTGCCTTGCGGGCAGCTTTCTTCTGCGCCTTGTCGAGTTGCTTCTGCGTCGGTGCGGATGCCGGATTCTCAATGGGCGCGGACGCCGGATCCTGCGCATATGCCGCCGGCGCCGCGGTCAACAGCAGACCGAACGACGCCGTTACTGCCACTGCCACCGAAACCACGCGAGACTTCGTCATGACCGGTTCTCCTTGTCGATTGTTGGATGTGGGTCGAACGCCGGCCCGCACGCGACGGACGTCGGCGTGCCGCCACGGCGCCGATGCAACGTTAGCCGATCGCTGCACAAATGTCCGTGCCGGTTCCTGAATTCTCCCGATAACGGCCACGATACATCCGCGGCAGGCGCCCGGCGGGCCGGCGCGGGGGGCTCGGCCATCAGGGAAACCGATAGCATCGCGCGCCGCCGCTGCCCTGCGCCGCTCAGATCCAGCGCGACAGCACCGGCAGCAGGATCGGCACGACGAATGCGGTCAGCACGCCGTTCAGCCCCATCCCGAGGCCCGCGAACGCGCCGGCCTCCTCGCTGACCTGGAACGCGCGCGCGGTGCCGATCCCGTGCGACGCGACGCCGAGCGCGAAACCGCGCACGGCCGGCTCCTCGATGCGCAGCGCGTTCAGGATCGCGCGGGCGCACACGGCGCCGAAGATGCCGGTCGAGATCACCAGCACGGCGGTCAGCGACGGAATTCCGCCGATTTCCTGCGCGACGGCCATCGCGATCGGCGTGGTCGCGGATTTCGGTGCGAGCGACGCGATCGTCTGGTGCGACGCGCCGAACAGCGCGGCGATGCCGACCGCCGACACGATCGCGGTCAGCGAGCCCGCCAGCAGCCCGACGAGCAGCGGCACCGCGGCGCGCCGCAGCTTCGACCACTGGCGGTACAGCGGCAGCGCCAGCGCGACGGTCGCCGGGCCGAGCAGGAAGTGGACGAACTGCGCGCCCTCGAAATACGTCGGATACGGCGTGTGCGTGATCGTCAGCAGCACGACGATCAGCGCGACCGCGATCAGCACCGGGTTCGCGAGCGGGTTGAAGCGCGTCCGCGCATAGACGGCCTGCGCAATCAGGTACGCGATCAGCGTGATCGTCAGGCCGAGCAGCGGGGTCGCGGCGAGGTAGACCCAGATCGCGCCGAGCTTCGGGAAGGCCGTCATTGCGTGCCCTCCGCCGCGCCGTCCGCGCGCCGCTGGCGCCGCAGCAACGCGCGCGTGACGAGCGCCGTCACGGCGATCGCGAGCGACGTGCTCACCGCCAGCGCGACGACGACCGCCAGCGCATCGCCGCGCACGCGGTCGGCCGACACCATGATGCCGACGCCGGCCGGCACGAACAGCAGCGACAGATGGCGCAGCAGCTCGAGCGCGGTGGGCTCGATCGCGTCGGCCACCCGCGGGCGCAGCATCACGAAACCGAACAGCAGCAGCATGCCGATCACGGGGCCCGGCACCGGCAGGCCGAACAGGTAGGACACCCCTTCCCCGAGACACTGGAAGGTCAGCAAGACCGCGAACGCCTGCAGCATGAACCGCTTCTCCCGAACGTGGCCGCGTGACCGTGCAGCCGATGGGCCGGCGGCATGCGACGCCGGCGTGGACGATACGCGCGATCGTACCAACAATGCGCGCGGCGGGCACCGCGGGCCAACACGCGCTCGGGATCGGCATCGGGCCGCTTCGATCCGGCCGCCGGGGTCGCGTTTCGACGGCCCTGCCGCCCCGCTCCCCATGCGAAAGCGGCGGACCTAAGCCCGCCGCTTCGCCGTTCGCATTCGAACCCGTTCGAATGCCGCCCGCAGCCCTACTTCAGGCGCGTCGCGATTTCGTTGGCCATCGCCTTCATCGCCGCCTTGGTCGGCGCATCCTCGGCCAGCGCGTTCAGCAAACCGAAGTCGTGAATCGTGCCGTCGTAACGCGTGGTCGTCGCATCGACGCCGGCTGCGTCGAGCTTGCGGCCGTACGCTTCGCCTTCGTCGCGCAGCACGTCGAACTGCGCGACCTGGATCAGCGCGGGCGGCAATCCCTTCAACTGCGCGGTGCTCGCACGCAGCGGCGACGCGTAGATCTCGTTGCGTTGCGCTTCGTTCTTCGTATAGGCGTCCCAGAACCACTTCATCATCGGCCGGGTCAGGAAGTGCCCCTGCTGATACGCGTTGTACGAACCGGTATTGAAGTCGTGGTCCGTCACGGGCCACAACAGGCCCTGGAAGCGGATCGCCGGGCCGCCCTTGTCCTTCGCCATCAGCGCGACGACGGCCGCCATGTTCCCGCCGACGCTGTTGCCGACCACCGCGAGGCGGCTGCCGTCGACGCCGATTTCCGCGCCATGCGCGGCGACCCACTTCGTCGCCGCATACGCCTGGTTGATCGCGACCGGGTAATGCGCTTCCGGCGACGGCGTGTAGTTCACGAACACCGCGACGGCGCCCGATTGCACCACCAGATCGCGCACCAGGCGCTCATGCGTCGGGAAGTCGCCGAGAATCCAGCCGCCTCCATGGAAGAACATGAACACCGGCGGCGTGCCCGCCACTCCTTGCGGACGCACGATCGTGATCGGCACCGACAGGCCGTCCTGCTCGATCGTGCGGTTCGATACGTCGATGCCGGACAGGTCGACCTTCGCGCCGCGCTGGGCGTCGACCAGCACCTGACGCGCCTTCGCGGGGCTCAGCGTTTCGAGGCCCGGCCCCTTCTGGCCGTTCAGCACGGCGAGCAACCCGCTGGTCGCCGTATCGGGACGGACGCCGTCGCTGCCGGCGGCAAAGGCGGCGGGGGCGCTGAACAACGCGGCCGCAACGGCAGCGGCGATCAGCAGCGGCTTGACGATCTTCATGATGAGACTCCTTGGCTCAACCGGTGTATGCAATGAATGACGACGGATTACTTCGTAGTACGTGCGATCAGACGAGCGTCAGCGTGACGTCGATGTTGCCGCGCGTCGCGTTCGAGTACGGGCAGACGATGTGCGCGCGGTCGATCAGCGTTTGCGCGGTTTCACGGTCGAGGCCCGGCAGCGAGATCTTCAGTTCGACTTCGATGCCGAAGCCGTTCGGGATCGCGCCGATGCCGACGCTGCCTTCGATCGCGGCGTCCGCGGGGATCGCGATCTTGTCGCGGGCCGCGACGAACTTCATCGCACCGATGAAGCACGCGCTGTAGCCGGCCGCGAAAAGTTGCTCGGGGTTCGCGCCGGCGCCGCCCGCACCGCCGAGTTCGCGCGGCGTGGTCAGCTTCAGGTCGAGACCGCTTTCGGGCACCGTGGCACGGCCGTCACGGCCGCCGGTGGCTTTTGCATGAGCGCGGTACAGCACTTTTTCGATCGACATGACAGACTCCTTTTCAATGATGAGTGAGTGAAACAGCCTTCCAACCGGGATCGCGCGCCGACGGCCTGGCCGCCGGCATCACGTTTGTTTATCTACTCATAGATAGATACATATCCCCAAAAAATGCGGATGATCGAATCCATCCGCCCGATTATCTATCTACTACGAGATAGACAACTAACCCCAACAAAAGGCGGCGAACCGCCTGACTGCCTGCCCCGTCCGTCAGGACCGGGTTTTCCAGACGGCCTCGACATCCTCGAGACGCGCCCGCGTATGAAACAGCCGACTGGCCAGCACGCTGCCCTGGAACGCCGCGTACAACGTGCGCGCCGCCGTTTCCGGCGTGCCGCTGAACTGCAGCGTGCGCTCCTTCGCGCCCTGCGCCAGCAACTCGGCGAGCCAGTTCTCGTTGGCCTTGAAAAAGGCCTGAACCGCCTGCCGCACGCGCTCCGGCAACGATTCGATGTCCGCCGCGAGCATGCCGCACAGACAGATCTGATTGCCGTCGCCGAGCGTTCTGCCGAACAGCTTCGTGTAGAGGCTCAGCTTGACGTCGGCCGGCAATGCCGGATCGATCGCACGCATCGCCGCAAGCACTTCGTCGCTGTACGCCGCCACCGCTTCCAGAACGAGATCGTCTTTCGACGGGAAGTAGTAGTGGATGCTCGACGTCTTCACGCCAACCAGATCGGACAGGTCTCGATAGCTGAAGCCGTTGTAACCGCGCAGCATCATCAGCGTGATCGCGTGGTCGAGAATCTGTTCGCGGACGGTCGTCTTCGTTTCCATGGATCGAACTTTATCTACTCATAGATAGATAGTCAAGACTTTTTTGTGGGGCGCGATGAAAGGCCCGGCGGATCCCGGGTGCCGGCTCGCGTGGCGCCGTGCCGCCGCGATTGCTTACAACCGTCCTGCGGCGCGGGCGAACTAATGCGACAACTTGGGACGCGTAATCCGGGCAGAGGCCGAACGCGGCCTGCTCGCGACGATTCAGACGACCGTCAGTGACGGCGCGCTGATGCGCGCCGGTCGAGTATTCGAAGCCGGACGGCAAGCTGACGTTGGACCGGCTGTCGTCGGTGTTCGTCTCGAACGCGAACCACGAGGAAATCGCGATCAACGCGCGCAACAGCGTGCGGGTCACGCCAGAGCGCGGCGGCGGGCGGAACTCCCCGGACAGGCGACGACGCGTGGGCAACGAACGTTTCGAACGATCCGCCCATGCTCGGGTCGCGGCGCACCACTCACCGGACACCATCCCTTCGTTCCATTTTCTTCGTCAACCTAACGAAGCGCGCCCCGCTTCGCCTGCGCGATTTCCGCACATGCGCGCCCGAGCGCGTGCCGGCATCGCCCCTCCGTCGCCGTGCGACGCCGGTTCTCTCTCGGAAGGAGTACCTCTTCAAGAGAGTTGTTTGCGCGTTATTGGCCAACGATCGTTGATCGCATCGTACCCAACCCGACTTGACGGAGACCCCCATGAGTTCCCTCCCTGACAGCGCACCGGCGGATTTCCCCGCCGCGCATGGCGAGACGGCCGGACTTCAGCGCAAGATAAGCTGGACCGGCGCGTTCTGGGTCGCGAGCGGCGTGCCCGCGCTCGTGCTCTTCTCGATCGGCTCCATCGCGGCCACCGTCGGCAAGCCGTCGTGGATCGTATGGATGATCTCGATCCTGTTCGGCTTCGTCCAGGCGTTTTCTTACGCGGAGATTGCAGGACTCTTTCCGCACAAGTCGGGCGGCGCATCGGTGTACGGTGCGATCGCGTGGGTGCGCTACAGCAAGCTGCTCGCGCCGCTGTCCGTGTGGTGCAACTGGTTCGCGTGGTCGCCGGTGCTGGCGATCGGCTCGGGCATGGGCGCGGGCTATGTGCTGAACATGCTGTTCCCGGCCACGGCTGCGATCAACACCTGGCAAATCACGCTGCTCGATCTCGGCTGGCTCGCGAGCGGCCTGTCGCTGCGCATCAACGCGACCTTCGTGATCGGCGCGATCATCCTGCTCGCGACCTTCGCGGTCCAGCATCGCGGCATCCTGCAGGCCGCAAAACTCCAGATGATTCTCGCGATCGCCGCGCTGCTGCCGCTGCTGCTCGTCGGCGTCTATCCGATCCTGAGCGGCGACCTGCCCAAGTCGCACCTGCTGCCGCTCTACCCGCTCGCGAAGGATGCGGCCGGCCGCGTCATCGACGGCACATGGAGTCTGGCGGGCCTGCAGCTGATGGCGGGCGGCCTGTTCATCGCCGCATGGTCGACCTACGGCTTCGAGACGGCGGTCTGCTACACGCGCGAGTTTCGCGATCCGCGCCGCGACACGGTCAAGGCCATCGTCTATTCCGGCCTGCTGTGCATCGTGTTCTTCACGATGGTCCCGCTCGCGTTCCAGGGCGCGCTGGGCCTCGGCCAGCTCGTCACGCCCGAAGTGAAGGATGCGGCCGGCAACGTCACGCAGGCGGCCGTCTACGACGGCGTGCTGTCGCCGGGCATCTTCAGCGGCATGGGCGTCGCCGAAGCCATGGCGCAGATCGTCCACGTCGGCAACCGGGGCGAGTACATCCTGAAACCGATGCTGGTATTCGCGCTGGTGCTCGCGATCATGACGTCGATGGCCGGATCGTCGCGCACGCTGTATCAGGCATCGGTCGACGGCTGGCTGCCGAAGTACCTGTCGCACGTGAACGAGAACGGCGCGCCGACCCGCGCGATGTGGACCGATCTCGGCTTCAACCTGTTTCTGCTGCTGATGTCCGACTACACCGTCGTGCTCGCGATGTCGAACGTCGGGTACATCATCTTCAACTTCCTCAACCTGAACGCGGCCTGGATCCACCGCCTCGACCGCGCGAACTGGCCGCGCCCGTTCAGGGCGCCGCGCTGGCTGCTCGCGCTCGGCACGCTGCTGTCGTTCGTCAACCTCGCGCTGATGGGGTTCGGCGCCGACGTGTGGGGCAAGGGCACGCTGGTCTCGGGCCTCATGTTCGCCGCGCTGATCCTGCCGGTGTTCGCCTGGCGGCATTACGTGACCGACAAGGGCCGCTTCCCGGACCAGATGCGGGAGGACATGGCGTTGTCCGGCAGCATGCAGCCGCGCAAGGCCGGCTATCTGCCGTACCTGACGCTGCTGCTCGGCGTGGCGGTCGTCGTTGCGACGCACTGGTTCGCGCCATAAGCGCGCCGTCGCGGTTGCACGCGAATCGAAACGACGCCCGGTTCACGACCGGGCGTCGCGCTTTCGCGCCGGCAATGCGGCGCGGGCGCGGCTGGCCGCGCGAATGCGTCGGCCGCTCAGGCGCCCGACCGGTCGCCCGGCCGCACTTCGAAGATCGCGCCCTCGACGCCCAACACCTCGCCGCTTGCCGAATAAATCCCGACGCCGTTCTCCCACACCGGCTTGATTCGTCCGTCGGCGCACCTGATCCGATACCGCAGATCGAAGACGCCGCGCACCGCCAGCGCCTGCTGTACACCCGTCCACACGTAATCGGCATCCTCGGGCACGATCAGCTGCCCGAATGCGTGCGCATGCCCGTCGAGAAACCACTGCCGCGGATAGCCGGTCAAGCCCTCGCATCCGGCGCTCACGTACTCCATCGTCCACAGCCGGTTGTTGCGGCCGCGGTAGACGAGGCCCGGAATGCTGTCGAGCAGCCCCGCGACGCTTCTCAGGTGTGCCTGCGTCGAAGTCTCGCGACGGCGGTCGAGCGTCACGTCGGACAGCGCAACGGACGAGCCGCCGGCATTTCTCTTCAACGACACCTCGAACCAGCGCAGTTCGCCGTCCGGACGCACGCAGCGCAGACGCTCGCGAACCCCACCGCGCGAGATCGCCCGCGCACGCTGCAGCATGCCGCTCCAGATGCGCCGGTCCTCCGGATGCACGTAATCGACGAAGCGCCGACCGGCCGCGGGCCGTTCCATCGCGTCGGTCCACGCGACGTTGAAGCCGGCGATCCGTCCCGCGCCGTCCAGCTTCAGCAGCGCGAGCGGGCAATCGTCCACGTCGAACGCGCCGCTCGATGGCTGCGTCGGCTGAACAGGCTGAGTCACGCGCGCGCCGTCCTTCATCACGCCCCCCGTTCCCGCGTAGATGCGCCGATCGCGCGCCGGTGCACCGATGCCGCCAGCTCGAGCCGCGTTCGCGCGTCCAGTTTCCGCAGCAGGTTCTTCACGTAGACCTTCACCGTGCCCTCGCTGATGCCGAGCACGCGCGCGATCTGCTTGTTGCTCATGCCGTCGGCGATCAGCGTCAGCGTCTGCGTTTCGCGCGCGGTCAGGTCGGCCGGCCGCGCGTCGGCATGCGCGCCGGCGACGCCGTCTTCGTCGACGAGTTCGTCGTCGAGCACCACGAGCCCCCGCATGCAACTACGCACGTAGGCGAGCAGCGCTTGCGGCTCCGACTCCTTCAGCACGTAGCCGTCGGCGCCGAGCCGCACGGCCGCGCGCAGCTCGTCGCGCTCCATCGACGCCGTCAGCAGCACCTTCACGCAATCGACTTCCTTGCGCCTGAGCCCGTCGAGCACCTGCAGCCCGCCGAGCCCCGGCATGTGCAGATCGATCAGCACCAGCTCCGGGCGCAGCATGCCCGCGAGCGAAATCCCCTGCGCGCCGTTCGACGATTCGCCGACCACGCGAAATTCTCCGGTCGCACCAAAAAATTCGGCCACGCCGCGGCGAAACAGCGGGTGATCGTCGATCAACAGCAGCGTCGTCGGTTCCATCAGGATGTCTCTCCGAATGTCGCGCCGTCCGGCACGACAAGTATCACGCGCGTCCCGCGGCAGGCGCCGCTGTCGATCGCGATGCGTCCGCCGATCGCCGCCGCGCGTTCGCGCAAGATGTCGAGGCCGTAGTGGTTCAGGTCGGCCGATCCCTCGCTGAGCCCGATTCCGTCGTCGACGACGGATACCTGCAAACCGTCGCCGTCGGTCCGCAGCGTGATCCACGCATGGCCGGCCTGCGCATGACGCACGACGTTCGACAGCGCTTCACGGACGATCTGCAGGATATGCAGCGCGATGCGCGGATCGATCCGCAGGTCGGGCACGCGATTGTCGAGTTCGAACACCACATCGCAGCGGCGCGAGAATTCCGCGACCGACTCGGCCAGCGCCTGCTGCAGCGAGCGCCCGTCGAGCGTCAGCCGCGCGCTGGTAATGAGCTCGCGCACCTGGCGCTGCAGGCGCGTCGTCATCGTGCGCAGTTCGGCCAACAGCGGGTTGCCGGTCGTGTCCTGTTGCTGCAGGCGAGCGACCAGGAACGACATGAAGCCCAGTTGCTGCGCGACCGAGTCGTGCAACTCGCGTGTCAGCGCCTCCGACGGGTTCGTCGCGTCGCGCCCGTGCGCGTCGGCGGGCGCGCGACGCATCAGCGCCGCGCGGATCGTGATCGCGACGATCTCGAGGTCCATCAGCAGCGTCGGCGCCGCCGGCAGCGCGACGTCCAGCACCAGCACCGCGTCGCCGAGCGCGCGCACCGCGCGCCCGTGCCCCTGCCCGACGCAGTCCGGACACAGTTCGCATGCGCCGTCGCTTGCCCCATGCCGCAGCTTGCAGCGATGCCCCTGCGTGCATCGCACCAGCGTGTCCGGCGCGGATTCGTAGCCCGCGCCGCCATCGAGCGCGAGCACGATCCGCGCGTCCGGCAATTCGCGCGCGAGCCCCGTGAAGAACGCGTGAAACGCCACGTGGCGTGGCGCGCCATTGACGTATCCGGCCAGAAACGCGAGCAGCGCGTCACGCATGCGCGTCGGCAACGACGCGCCGCCGGCGGGCCGCATGCATCGGTCGGTCAGGCTGTCGTCAGGAGTCACGGTCGTTCGGCACGGACAAACCAGGATCGAACCACGACGCAAGTTCCATGCCTTTCGACGCCGTTCCGGCGCGCTACCTCTTAGGGCGTACCTCCTCTTCAGGATTGAACGGCAATTACTGGCAAGAAACTATGTTGAACAACAGGAACGCAAACGTGACGCCACGACCGTCGCCGAGCGTACGCCCATTCATGATGCAAACGCCCCATTTTGGGAGCCGATCGATGCACTCAATTGAACCGTTCGCAGCCCGCAGCCGGCAACCGGCCCATACGCCGTTCGTGCCGCCGAGTTTGCCGCACTATGCGCCGCTGCAGCCCTGCGCCGAGGCCCGCTCGCATCTCGTGGTCGCGCAAGGCGACGCGCTCCACGCGCTGCCGGCGTTCATCAACGCGCTCGCCGGGCTGCCGGGCAGCGCGCTGCTCGTCACGCTCGGCAAGCTGCAGGCAATCGGCCTGCCGACCGTGTTTCACGCGTCGCTCGACACGCTCGAAGACGAGGTGCGGCACCGGCTGGATGAAAGCACGGTCGGCGTGCGTCTTTACGTGTGCGGCGACGAGACGTTCGTCTGGCACATTCGGCGTATCGCGCAGGCGGCCGGCCTGCTGCCCGAGGAGGTGGCCGCGGCCGTGTCCGGCACGCGGCGCACCGTGTACTGCGTGCATTGTGGGACCGCGCATGCGCACGACGGGCACGACGGGCATGACGAGCCCGACGAGGTCACCTGCCCGTCATGCGACGTCCGCCTGAGTGTCCGCCAGCATTTCTCCGCGCGGCTCGGCGCCTATCTCGGCGTCTGCGCGGATGCCGACCAGCCCTGCGCGGGAGACCGCGCATGAGCCTGCTCGACGTTCGCGTGGCCGAAGCCCGCATGCTCACACCCGTCGTGCGCGAACTGGTGCTGACGGCGCTCGACGGCCCCCTTCCGGCGTTCTCGTCCGGCAGCCACGTGCAAGTCGTGCTGAACGACGGCGGCCGCACCTATCGCAATGCCTATTCGCTGGCGGGCGATCCGGCCGAACGAAACCTCTACCGGATCGCCGTGCGCCGTCACGCGTCGTCACGCGGCGGCTCCGCGTTCGTGCACGACCGTCTGGAACCCGGCGCGCGCCTGCGCATCACCGCCCCGGCGAACCTGTTCGCGTTGAACACCACCGCGCGCCATCACGTTCTCGTCGCGGGCGGCATCGGCATCACGCCGTTCATCGCGCATCTCGCGGAACTCGAGCGCCGGCAAGCGAGCCACGAGTTGCACCATGCGTACCGCGCGGGCCTGACGGATGCCTATCGCGCATCGCTCGATGCGCGGCTCGGCGCGCGCTTTCACGGCTATGACGGCGTGCACGCACGCTTCGATGCGATCGCGATGCTGCAAAGGCAGCCGCTCGGCACGCACGTCTACGTGTGCGGCCCCGCAAGCCTGCTGGACGCGGTGCGCGCCGCGGCCGCCGCGCTCGGCTGGCCGGCCGGCCGCGTGCACTGGGAAGCCTTCGTGGCGCCGGCGCCGGGCCAGCCGTTCGCGGTCGACCTGCGCCGCAGCGGCCGCCGCATCGCGGTCGGCGCCGAGCAGAGCCTGCTCGAGGCGCTCGAATCGGCGGGCATCGACGTGCCGAACCTGTGCCGCGGCGGCGCATGCGGCCAGTGCGCGACGCGCTATCTCGACGGCACGGTCGAGCATCGCGATGCGTTCCTGGACGCCGACGCGCGCGCCACCCATCTGATGCCCTGCGTATCGCGCGCGTGCGGCGCCGCATTGACCCTCGACCTGTGAGATCCGAGCCATGAGCGTATTCATCAAGCCCGCGCAAACCTATCGCGACGACTTCTCGTTCCGCAACAGCCCGGCGGCGATCGCGCGCTTTCCGTTTCCGTTCCCCGAGGACCGGTACATGTATTCGGTCAACCTCGAGCCCGCGACGCCGCGCGATCCCGGCTCGGTCTTCGCGCACCACTTCGACATCGACGAGCACTACCGTTCCGAGATCGCCGAACGCGCCCGCGTGCTCGACGCCGATCCGCGCCGCGCGATCGTGATGCCGCACATGGAGACCGCGTGCTGGGACACGCTGGAGATGATCATGACGCATCTCGCGCACGACTATCCGGCGTGGTTCGCGCTCGAGCGCGACGGTGATCGCTGGCACTGGCGGAACCACGCGCTCGACCTCGACCAGGCCTTCGTGTTCGGCGACGCGCGCACGCTGCCGTACGGCCCGCTCGAATACGTCATGCGGCAGACGCAAGGCGACATCGCGCTGCTCGACCAGCGCGACGGCGACCTGTACATGGACGCCGGCGTCGTCACCGGCCCGGCCGACTGGTCGCTCGCGTTCGATGCGGGCATGAGCTTCAAACAATGGCACGCGCCGGTGCCGCTCGCGCACCAGGCGGGCGTATTCGACCGCGCGCTGAAATACCTGCTCGGCGTGCAGGCAGGCCACCCCGTGCGCCGCCTGAACTGGACGCTGACCATTCATCCGCGCCTTGACACGTCGCCCGAGACCTATCACCAGTGGGGCGCGGACCGCGGGCGCGTGACGCCCGACAACGTCGGCGAAGCCGTGCACCTGCGCGTCGAGCTGCAATTGATGGCACGGCTTGCGCGCAGCAATGCGCTGATGTTCGGCATCCGCACCTACCTGTGCAGCATGGCCGACCTCGTCGGCAACCCGGTGTGGGCGCGCCGGCTGCACCGCGTGCTGCGCGACCTGCCCGACCCGATCGCCGAATACAAGGGCATGACCCGCTACCGGCACACGCTCGTCGAATGGCTCAGCCGGTTCGACGTCCACGCCTGACCCGGCGTTTTCCGTAATCGACCTTCACTTTCGTTTGGAGCATTCAAGATGGCGAACTCCTGGCGCATCTCCGCCCTCGCGGACCGGCATCGCGCACTCGGCTCGAATCTCGAGGACTGGAACGGCATGGGCACCGCATGGACCTATGCGACCGATCTCGCCGACCACCACGAGGCCATTCGCACCCGCGCAGGCCTGATGGACGTATCGGGGCTGAAGAAGGTGCACTATGTCGGCCCGCACGCCGAAAGCCTGCTGAACTGGGCGACGACGCGCGACATCGGCAAGCTGTATCCCGGCAAGTCGGTGTACGCGACGCTGCTCGACGAGAGCGGCAAGTTCATCGACGACTGCATCGTCTACCGCACCGGCCCCAATGCGTTCATGGTCGTCCATGGCGCGGGCGCGGGGTACGAGCGCCTCGTGCGCTCCGCGTATGGCCGGCAGGTCGCCGTGCTGTTCGACGACGACCTGCACGACCTGTCGCTGCAGGGGCCAGTCGCGGTCGACTTCCTTGCCGAATACGTGCCGGACATCCGCAACCTGCCGTACTTCCACCATGTGCAGACGCGCCTGTTCGGCCGGCCGGCGATGATCTCGCGCACCGGCTACACCGGCGAGCGCGGCTACGAGATCTTCTGCAAGGCCGCCGACGCGCCGTTCATCTGGGACACGATCCTCGACAAGGGCCGCGCGATGGGCATCGTCCCCTGCGCATTCACCGCGCTCGACTGGCTGCGCGTCGAGAGCTACCTGCTGTTCTACCCGTACGACAACTCCGAGATGTACCCGTTTGCCGACGAGCGCGCCGGCGACACGCTGTGGGAACTCGGCCTCGATTTCACGGTGTCGCCCGGCAAGACCGAATTCTGCGGCGCGGCCGAGCACTTCCGGCTCGCCGGCAAGGAGCGGTTCCGGATCTTCGGCGTCGAGCTCGAGGCCGCGAAGACCGCGCAGGCCGGCGACACGCTCTGGCACGACGGCAAGGCGGCCGGCGTGATCACGTGCGCGATGTATTCGCGGCTGACGGGGCGCTCGCTCGCGCTCGCCCGACTCGACGTCCGGCATGCCCGTGCGGGCGTGCCGCTCGTGGTGAAGGGCAGCGTCGAGACGCGCGCGACCACCGCGCTGTTGCCGTTCGACGATCCCGACAAGAAAAAGCGCACGGCCGTCGGCTGACGCGTTGACGACCATGCATGACCGGCGACGGCCGGCCTTTCCCGCATTCCGATCCGTTTCGAGGACACACGACGTGAATCCGAACTACATCCTGACGATCAGCTGCCCGGCCACGTCCGGCATCGTGGCTGCCGTCACCGCCCATCTCGCCGCATCGAACTGCTACATCGGCGAGCTGGCGCAATACGACGACGAGGTCAGCGGCACGTTCTTCATGCGCGCCGTGTTCCGCTTCAACACCGGTGCGAACGGCAACGTCGAGCAGCTGCAGCGCGATTTCGCGGGCGTCGCCCGGGATTTCTCGATGCAGTGGCAACTGAAAAGCGCCGGCGAACCGATGAAGGTGCTGCTGATGGTCAGCAAGTTCGACCACTGCCTGTCCGACCTGCTGTACCGCTTCCGCAAGGGCGAGCTGCGCATGCAGATCACCGCGGTTGTGTCGAACCATCTGGATCTGCGGCCGATGGCCGAGCGCGAGGGCATCCGCTTCATCTACCTGCCGATCACGCCGGACACCCGAACGCGGCAGGAGGCGGAGCTGATGCGCATCGTCGACGAAACCGGCACCGAACTCGTCGTGCTGGCCCGCTACATGCAGATCCTGTCGAACGACCTGTGCGAGCGGCTCGCCGGCCGCGCGATCAATATCCACCACTCGTTCCTGCCGGGGTTCAAGGGCGCGAAGCCGTACCACCAGGCGTTCGAGCGCGGCGTGAAGCTGATCGGCGCGACCGCCCACTACGTGACGTCCGACCTCGACGAAGGGCCGATCATCGAGCAGGAGGTGCAGCGCGTCGACCACGTGCTGCAGCCGTCCGATCTCGTCGCGATCGGACGCGACACCGAGACGGTCGCGCTGTCGCGTGCGGTCAAGTATCACACCGAGCACCGCGTGTTCCTGAACCAGAACCGCACGGTGATCTTCCGATGAGCGGCGCGACGATCATCGACGGCAAGGCGATCGCCGACGCGCTGCTGGAATCCGTCCGGCACGACGTCGCGCGGCTGCGCGGCGACGGCGTGCTGCCCGGCCTCGCGGTCGTACTCGTCGGCGACGACCCGGCGAGCCACGTCTATGTGCGCAACAAGATGCTGCGCGCGCAGCAGGTCGGCATCCGTTCGATCGAGCATCGGCTGCCCGCCGACACCGCCGCGTCCGACTTGCTCGCGCTCGTCGCCGAGCTGAACGCCGACCCCGACGTCCACGGGATTCTCGTGCAGATGCCGCTGCCCGCGCCGCTCGACGCCGCGGCCGTGATCGACGCGATCGATCCGCGCAAGGACGTCGACGGCTTCCATCGCGACAACGTCGGCGGGCTCGCGCTCGGCCAGGACGCGCTCGTGCCGTGCACGCCGTCGGGCTGCATGCATCTGCTGCGGGAGATCGTCGGCGACCTGCGCGGCAAGCATGCAGTCGTCGTCGGGCGCTCGAACATCGTCGGCAAGCCGATGGCCGCGCTGCTGCTCCAGTCCGACTGCTCGGTGACGACCGTCCACTCGCGCAGCGCGAACGCCGCCGAACTGTGCCGCCAGGCGGACATCGTCGTCGCGGCGGCCGGCAAGCCGGGGCTCGTCGATGCGGACTGGATCAAGCCGGGCGCGGTCGTCGTGGATGTCGGCATCAACCGCATCGAATCCGGCGGCGCGACGCGGCTCGTCGGCGATGTCGACCACGACAGCGTGGCGCGCGTCGCCGCCGCGTTGACGCCGGTTCCGGGCGGCGTCGGTCCGCTGACGATCGCCTTCCTGATGAAGAACACCGCGCTCGCGGCGCGGCGGCAGCGCGCGACGTGACCCGCGTCCGCGCACGAACGGCACGCGCCGTTCGCCGAACCACGGCTAACCACTTCCAACGAGGTAGAACGCGATGACACAACGTGTTGCAATCATCGGTGCGGGCCCATCCGGCATGGCCCAGCTTCGCGCCTTCCAGTCGGCCCAGGCGAAGGGCGCGGACATCCCCCAGCTCGTCTGCTTCGAGAAGCAGCGCGACTGGGGCGGCATGTGGAACTACACGTGGCGCACCGGCACCGACGAGCATGGCGAGCCGGTCCACGGCAGCATGTACCGCTATCTGTGGTCGAACGGCCCGAAGGAATGCCTGGAGTTCGCCGACTACACGTTCGAGGAACACTTCGGCAAGCCGATCGCGTCGTATCCGCCGCGCGAAGTGCTGTGGGACTACATCAAGGGACGCGTCGAGAAGGCCGGCGTGCGCAAGGACATCCGCTTCAGCACCGTCGTGCGCCAGGTTGCGTTCGACGACGCAAGCGGCCGCTTCACGGTGACCGCGCACGATCTCGACAAGGACGTCGTGTACGCGGAAGACTTCGACTACGTCGTGAATGCGTGCGGCCATTTCTCGACCCCGAACATGCCGAGCTTTCCCGGCTTCGACAGCTTCGGCGGACGCATCCTGCATGCGCACGACTTTCGCGACGCGCTCGAATTCAAGGACAAGGACATCCTGCTCGTCGGCAGCAGCTATTCGGCCGAGGACATCGGGTCGCAATGCTACAAGTATGGCGCGCGCAGCATCACGAGCTGCTATCGCACGGCGCCGATGGGTTATCACTGGCCGGCGAACTGGGAGGAAAAGCCGTTGCTCGAGCGCGTGCGCGGCAACGTCGCGTTTTTCGCCGACGGCAGCAGCAAGAAGATCGACGCGATCATCCTCTGCACCGGATACCAGCACCATTTCCCGTTCCTGCCCGACAGCCTGCGCCTGAAGACGAACAACCGGCTTTGGCCGCTCGACCTGTACAAAGGCATCTTCTGGGAACGCAATCCGAAACTGATCTATCTCGGCATGCAGGACCTCTGGTACTCGTTCAACATGTTCGACGCGCAAGCCTGGTACGCACGCGACGTCATCCTCGGCCGCATCGCGCTGCCCGGTTTCGACGCGATGCACGCCGACAGTCTCGCGTGGCGCGCGCGCGAGGAAACGCTGGTCACCAACCAGCAGATGTTCGAGTATCAGGGCAGCTATATCCAGGACCTGATCGATGCGACCGACTATCCGAGCTTCGACATCGCCGGCGTCAATCGCACGTTCCTCGCGTGGAAACACGACAAGCACGAGAACATCATGGGCTATCGCGACAAATCGTATCGCTCGCTGATGACCGGCACCCAGTCGCCGCCGCATCACACGCCGTGGCTCGACGCGCTCGACGATTCGATGGACGCGTACCTCGGCGAGCGTGCGCCCGAGCCGCGCGTCCGCGCTGGCTGACTGTCACGGCACTGCGCTGTCGCGTCACCCGACCGGGCCCCGGGTGCCGCGACGCCCGACGTGCCGTTCGCGGCCGCGCGCATCGCGGGCCGCGCCCGTCCACTCATTCAAGGAACGTCCATGCTCATTCGACCACCGACCGTGTCGCGGCCACACGAACCTGCGTTGTCCGCGCATGCGGCCGGCCGCGAACACCATCGTGTCGCCGGTGCGGGGCTCGCCGCCGTCAAGCTCGATGCCGGCGATACGCTGCAGGTGATCGACGTCGAAGGGCGGCAACGCGCGGAGCTGCTCGCATTGCGCGTGCGCGACGGCGGCAGTGCGCTGGCCGCGCTCGCCCTGACGCCCGACGACAGCGCACGCTTCATCGCCGAATGCCTGAACGGCGCTTCCGCAGCACAAGCGGATCTCGCCACCCTGTTCGAACGGCACGGGCTGACGGGCAAGCCGTTGCCCGACGGCGCCGTCCTCTGGTCCGGCGACACCCGCGCCGGCACCATGCGCACGTTCGTCGCGACGGAGCCGATCGTCGCGATCGTCGCGGCGCCCGGCGGCCCCGTGCCCGTGGACCGGGCCGGCCAGCCGGCGACGGAGCTTCAGCTGTCCGTCGTGCGCGCGGGCGCGTCCGCTGCCACGCAGACGAGCGTGCCGCTCGCCGATCCGCTCGCGGATTTCGTCATCCGTCCGGGAACGGCCGTCGCGTACACGGTCGCGGCCGGCGAGTACCTGCAGATCGTCGACGTCGACGGCAGGCAATGCTCCGATTTCGTCGCATTCGATCTCGACGCGCTCGGTGGGCACCGGGAAGTCGGTCTCGATCCGACCGTCACCCGCACGCTGAACGGTCATGCGTATCCCATGCCCGGTCTGTACTCGCGGTTCTTCGATCAGCTCATGCAGCCGATGCTCGAAGTCGTGCACGATACCGTCGGCCGGCACGACACGTTCGCGCTCGCGTGCACCGCGCGCTATTACGACACGCAGGGTTACCCGGGCCATGCGAACTGCAGCGACAACATCAGTGCGGCGCTCGCCGAATACGGCATCGCCGCGCGTCCCGGCTGGCCGGCGATCAATTTCTTCTTCAACACCTCGATCGACGCGCACGGGCAGATGACGATCGACGAGCCGTGGTCGCGCCCGGGCGACTACGTGCTGCTGCGCGCGCTGAAGCCGCTGCTGTGCGTCAGCACGTCGTGCCCCGACGACATCGACCCCGCGAACGCGTGGCAACCGACCGACATCCGGATCCGAACCTATTCGAGCGAGGCGCGCTTCACCATGTCCACTGCCATCAGACCCACCCCCGACGCCCCGCCCGTGCTGACGCGCCAATCGGGCTTCCACGCCCGCACGTCGGCGCTCACGGGCCACTTTGCCGACTACCGCGGCTGGCACCTGCCGGCGCGGTTCGACGGCTACGGCGCGATCGACGAATACTACGGCTGCCGCGAGCGCGCGGCGATCGTCGATCTGTCCGCGTTGCGCAAGTTCGACGTCACCGGCCCCGACGCCGAGGCCCTGTTGCAATACTGCCTGACGCGCGACGTGCGCAGGCTCGCGGTCGGACAGGTCGTCTACTCGGCGATGTGCCATCCGCACGGCGGAATGCTCGACGACGGCACGCTGATGCGGCTCGGCCCCGACACGTTCCGCTGGATCTGCGGCGACGATTTCGCGGGTATCTGGCTGCGGGAGCAGGCGAACACGCTCGGCATGAAGGCGTGGGTCAAGTCGTCGTCCGACCAGATCCACAATGTCGCGCTGCAGGGGCCGCGCAGCCGCGAAATTCTGCGCGCGCTGATCCGGACGCCCGCGACCCAGCCGTCGCTCGACAGCCTCGGCTGGTTCCGCTTCCTGATCGGCCGCCTCGGCGGCGACGACGGCTGCCCCGTCATCGTCAGCAGGACCGGCTACACCGGCGAGCTCGGCTATGAGGTCTGGTGCCATCCGCGCGACGCGCAAGCCGTATGGGACGCGATCTGGGCGACGGGCCTGCCGCACGGGCTCGTGCCGCTCGGGCTCGACGCGCTCGACCTGTTGCGGATCGAAGCCGGGCTCGTGTTCGCCGGCTACGAATTCACCGACGAAACCGATCCGTTCGAGGCCGGCATCGGCTTCAGCGTTCCGCTCGCGACGAAGACCGACGACTTCGTCGGGCGCGATGCGCTGCTTCGCCGCAGCGCGCATCCGCAACGCCGGCTCGTCGGGCTGGAACTCGCCGGCAACGAACCGGCCCGTCACGGCGATTGCGTGCACAACGGGCGGGCACAGGTCGGCGTCGTCACGAGCGGCATGCGCTCGCCGATCCTCGGCACGAGCATCGCGCTCGCGCGAATCGACGTTCACCACACGGAGCCGGGCAACGTGCTCCACGTCGGCAAGCTCGACGGCCAGCAGAAACGCATCGACGCGCGGGTGACCGCCCCGATCTTTTACGATCCGGAGAAGGCGCGCGTGCGCGGCTAGCGGATGCGATTGCCCCTTGCACACACCTGCAGGCAACCGAAGCGTTCGGGATCAGGTCATCCCGTGGGATGCGATGATTTCCTCGGTGCGGTCCCAGAGGCGCCGGGCGAGATCGGCGTCGCGGGCAAAGGCCGAGGATTCGGCAGGGCGGCAATCCGCGAAATAACGGCCGGTGACGCCGTTCAGCGCAGGATGCGCGGCCAGCAGGCACGTTGTCGCGGCGCCCTGCGGCACCGTTTTGCCGAACAGCATCGCAGCCGAGACGATCCAGTTGAACGGCCCGCGCATATGCCGATGCAGCCCCGTGGCGCCGATCAGTCCCGGATGGAGTGCGTTTGCAGTGATTCCGACATGACCCACTCTGCGTGAAAGCTCGTTCGCGAACAGGATGTTGGCGAGCTTCGCCTGGCCATAGAACGGAAAACCGCGATAGCCGTTGCTACCGTCGAGATTGTCGAAATCAATGCCTTTCCCGCCTGGAGCAAAGCGATGGGAATGACTGCCCACAATGACGATCCGGCCCGGGCGCGAGCGGTTGATTGAAGGCAGCAACCGCGTCACCAGCAGATGATGGGCAACATGGTTGACGAAGAACTGCTTTTCCACGCCGTTCACCGTCTCCAGCTTTGGCAGCGCCATTATCGCGGCATTGGTGACGACGGCATCGAGGGTGATGCCGCACGCGCGAATGCGGTCGGCGGCGCGGGCAACGGAAGCGAGATCGCTCAGTTCGGCTCCAACGGCCATGCCATCTGCGGCGTCGGCGATCGCCAGGGCGGCGCGCGCCTTGTCTTCATCCCTCGCGACGGCAATGATGCGGGCGCCGCGCATTGCCAAAACCCGCGTCGTTTCAAGACCGATACCAGAATTACAGCCCGTAATCAGGATCGTCCGGCCGGAGAGATCCAGGCCCTCGGTGACCTGCTCCGCGGTGTTGCGTCGCGAAAAGCGCAATGCGGTTATCGGGTCCATCACCCTTCTCTCCCATCGTCAGGTTCATTACGACACCTGGCCGCGCCGACGCTGAAGCCACCGGGACCACCGGCAATGACGACTCGCTTGCCGATGAAATGCCCCATGGCGCGGTTTTCATAAATTCCCGTTACTTCATTATGTGATTTGCATTGCATTTAATCATTATCGAAATGCGCCAAATAACTCGCATTAGACGCCAATATGGGTGCCCACGAAAATCCGGGCTACCAGCGACTTATTTTTTGAAAAAAAGAAAATGGCGCGATCAAAACGATATACTTTGTTAAATCCCATTTGCACCAATCTTACCTAGCTAACGCCCACGGTGTTATGGATAAAGTTTTCCATGAAGACATCTGAAATCATTCGCGACGTCGCAGCCGAGATAGAAGAAATTTTTCGCGAAAACGATCTCGCGGCGCCAAACCCTTCGGCCCTGGAACAACTTGAGCTTCTGCATGGTCGCATTCGCGCTCGCTGCGGCTACTGCGCCGACAGGGTAGGTCACATCAGGATCCTCGCCCAGGACTTCTACAGCGTTCGCAGACATCAATTTCATCCCCAGGGTGCCGACGGCGTACTGTGTGATATCCGTACGAACCTCGAGGCGATTCGTTCATGGTCGAAGGTATGGGAGGAGCACGGCAAGTAACTTCCGCACTGGAGCGCTGGCAATCGAAGCGTTCGTCGGGCAGACAGATGAACGACGAATTGCCGCCGAATTCAGTCATCCGTCGACGCGCTCCCTTAATCAATCTCGCCGCCCCGCTTTACAACCGATGCAGTTCGGCCGCCCCGGATAGGGGCGGCGAACCGGCACACAATGCGCGTTTGCGGCTACGCGATCGTTACGAATGGTAAGCCGTCTCCCCGTGCGAACTGACGTCCAGACCCTCACGTTCGCGCTCACCGTCGACACGCAGACCGATCGTCATATCGACGAGCTTGAATGCGGCAACCGACACGACCGCCGACCACACGAGCGAGGTCCCGACGCCCCAGCACTGCGCAATCAGTTGCTCGCCGATGTGGTAGTCGGCGACCTTGTTTGCCACGTAGTCGTAGATCCCAGTTCCGCCCAGCGACGGCGACGCGAATACCCCGGTGAGCAGCGCACCCGCGATGCCGCCGATGCAGTGGACCCCGAATACGTCGAGCGAATCGTCGACGCCGAGCAGGCGCTTGAGCCCGTTGACGCCCCAATAGCAGACGATGCCCGCGATCAACCCCATCGCGATCGCGCCCATCGGCCCGACGAATCCGCATGCCGGGGTGATCACGACCAGCCCCGCGATCGCGCCGGACACCGCGCCGAGCATGGACGGCTTCTTCTTCAGCGACCATTCGACGAAGGTCCACGACACCGTCGCCGCACAGGTTGCCAAAAGCGTCGTGACGAATGCGAGCGTGGCCGCGCCGCTTGCCTCGAGCGCGGAGCCCACATTGAATCCGAACCAGCCGACCCACAGCAGCGACCCGCCGATCATCGTCATCGTCAGATTGTGCGGCGCCATCGTCTCCCTGCCGAACCCCGCCCGCTTGCCGATCATGATCGCGCCGACCAGCGCCGCGATGCCTGCATTGATATGCACCACGGTGCCGCCTGCGAAATCGATCGCGCCCTTCTGGAACAAGAAGCCGGCCGTCGCGCCGGCCTTGTCGGCCGCCGCGGCGCTCGTGTAAGCGTCCGGGCCCGCCCAGTACCAGACCATGTGCGCAATCGGCAGGTACGAGAAGGTGAACCACAGCACCATGAACGCCAGCACCGCGGAGAATTTCGCGCGTTCGGCGATGCCCCCCACGATCAGCGCGGGCGTGATCGCGGCGAACGTCAGCTGGAACGACACGTAGATGAACTCCGGAATGACGACGCCCTTGCTGAAGGTCGCGGCAGTCGAATCCGGCGTGATGCCGACCAGGAACGCCTTCGAGAGCCCGCCGAAGAACGCGTTGCCCTCGGTGAACGCGATGCTGTAACCGTATACCGCCCACAGAACGCCGAGCAGGCAGAACACCACGAGCGTCTGCATCAGGATCGACAGCATGTTCTTCGCCCGCACCATTCCGCCGTAGAAAAGGCCGAGCCCGGGTGCCGCCATCATCACGACGAGCAGCGTCGCGACGATCATCCACGCGGTGTCGCCCTTGTTCGGCACCAGCACCGCCGCTGCCACCTTGTCGTCCGCGAACACGGGCAGCGCCAGCATCGCGAGCCACGCGCACAGAATCCAGCCAATCGTCTTTTTCATGTCGTTTCCTCGAACCAAGGCATGCACCGCCCCGCGATGCACGCGATAACCGATGACGAACCAGCAAAATCGGGAATCACCGCGACACCGCACGGAGGCACCGAGCGGGTCGCGGCTTCTGAAGCGACCGACGACATGACGCCGCCCGCTACTGCGCGGCGCCATGTCGCGCGCACCGTCACACCGCGGTCATGACCGCTCGCCCGGAATCCACGATGTGCCGGCCAGCGGCACGCGCGCCATCGCAGCCGCCTCGACCGTCAGCGCGACGAGATCTTCCGGCTCCAGGTGATGAACGTTCTGCTTGCCGCAGGCGCGCGCGATGGTGGTCAGCTCCATGTTCAGCGTCTTCAGGTAATTGCGCACACGGCGCGCGCCCTCTTCCGGCTCGAGACGCTTTTCGAGCACCGCGTCCTGTGTCGTCACGCCCACCGGGCACTTGCCGGTATGACAGTGGTGGCAGAAACCCGGCGACGTATGCAGCGCCGCGTAATCTGCCGCAGCCGAATGCAGCATGCCGTCCTGGAAGTACGATTCGCTGTTGCAGCCGAGCGCCATCAGCACCCCCTGGCCGATCGCGACGGCATCCGCGCCGAGCGCGAGCGCCTTGGCGACGTCCGCACCGGTGCGAATGCCGCCCGACACGATCAGTTGAACCTGCCCCTTCATGTTCAGGTCCTCGAGCGCGGCGACGGCCTGACGGACCGCCGCCAGCGTCGGAATGCCCACGTTCTCGATGAAGCAGGTCTGGGTTGCCGCCGTGCCGCCCTGCATCCCGTCGACCACGACGACATCCGCGCCCGCATGCACCGCGAGCTTCACGTCGTTGAACGTGCGCGTTGCCCCGACCTTCACGTAGATCGGCTTTTCCCAGTCGGTGATCTCGCGCAATTCTTGGATCTTGATCGCGAGATCGTCCGGGCCGGTCCAGTCCGGATGGCGGCTCGCCGAACGCTGGTCGACGCCCGCCGGCAGCGTGCGCATCGACGCCACGCGCGGATTGACCTTCTGGCCGAGCAGCATGCCGCCGCCGCCCGGCTTCGCGCCCTGCCCGATCACGACCTCGATCGCATCGGCGCGGCGCACGTCGTCGGGATTGAAGCCGTAGCGCGACGGCAGGCACTGGTAGACGAGCGTCTTCGACGAACGGCGCTCCTCCTGCGTCATCCCGCCGTCGCCGGTCGTCGTCGACGTGCCGGCCGCCGTCGCCGCGCGGCCGAGCGCTTCCTTGACGTTCGCCGACAGCGCGCCGAAGCTCATCCCGGCCACCGTGATCGGGATGTCGAGCACGATGGGCTTCTTCGCGAAGCGCGTGCCGAGCACGGTCTGCGTCGTGCATTTCTCGCGATATCCTTCGAGCGGGTAACGCGAAAGCGAAGCACCGAGGAACAGCAGATCGTCGAAGTGCGGTACGTGACGCTTCGCCCCGAGGCCGCGAATCTCGTACAGGCCGCGTTGGGCGGCCGTGTGGATGTAGTCGATCGTCTTGCGGTCGTAGCCGTACGACTCTTCCTGCTGCAAGCGGGCGAAATGAATGGGTTTGACTTCCATGGCGTGGCCTCGATGGAGCGTGGATTCAATATTCCTGGTTCGCGTCGGCGTTCCAGTGGTAGAGCGTGCGGGCCGAAGCGATGCGCCTGAACGCGCGCGGATCGTGGTCGAGGCCGGCCGCATCGAGCAGCGCCGCGACCGCACTGAAGTCGGCGTCGGCCATCGGCTCGAACTGCGCGTCCGCGCCGAGCGACTTCACTTCACCCTTCACGTAGAGCACCGCTTCGTACAGCGAATCGCCGAGCGCGTCGCCCGCGTCGCCGCAGATCACCATCCGGCCCGCCTGGGCCATGAATGCGGAGAAGCTGCCGACCGACCCGCCGACGACGATGTCGCCGCCTTTCAGCGAGATGCCGCAACGCAACCCGGCATCGCCATCGATCACGAGCAGCCCGCCGTGCGCGGAGGCACCCGCGCCGTTCGACGCGAAGCCCTTCACGTGCACCTTGCCGCTCATCATGTTTTCCGCGACGCCGGTTCCGGCGCTGCCCTCGATGACGATCGTCGCGCGCTGGTTCATGCCGCCGGCGTAATAGCCGGCGTGGCCGTCGATCGTCACGGTCACGTCGGCATCCACGCCGACCGCGATGTTGTGCGCGCCGTTCGGCGAGGCCACGACGATCGCCTGCCCGTCGAGCACGTCCGCGCTGCCGTGCAGGTACTGGTTGACGTCCCTGACGGTTGCGTGCTCAAGGTCGAATGTCATGCGTTCCATACGTACATCTCCTCGGGTGCGGGTTCGAATACCTTGGCGTTCCTGATGTCCGGCAGATGCGCGAGCGAGCGAAATTCCGACGCGATCGCGACATAGTCGTCGTTCTCGGCGACGACGGCCGGCTTGCATGCGAACGGGTCGCGAATCAGCGCCAGCTCGGTGGGCGTCCCCATCAGGAACGTGTAGAAGCCATCGAGCTCCTCGAAGCCCTTCTGCAGTGCGACCGGCAGCGTGTCGCCCTCGCGCAGTCGCCATTCGAGGAAGCGGCACGCCGCCTCCGTGTCGTTGTCGGTATCGAAGTGAATGCCCTTCGGCTCCAGCTTCCGGCGCACGCCGTAAGGGTTCGACAGCGAGCCGTTGTGGACCAGGCAGAAGTCCTCGCCGGCCGTAAACGGATGTGCGCGATCCGGCGTCACCGCGGACTCGGTCGCCATCCGCGTATGGCCGACCAGGTGAGAGCCCTTGAGGCCGCTGAACGCGTAACGCGCGGCGATCTCCGCGGGCAGGCCGATGTCCTTGTACAGGTCGATCGAGCGCCCGGCCGACAGCAGGTACACGCGCGGGTAATGCTCGTTCAGCCAGTGCCTGACCGTGTCGGCCTGCGCGTGGACGGTCAGCACCGCGTGGTTTCCCTTCGCATCGACACGCGCCGCGGCGTCGACGGACGCCTTCAGCCGATCGAGCATCACGTCCCACGGAAAATGCTCGCCTTCATCCGTAAAGCCCGAGTACAGGCTCAGCTTGCGCTGGTTCGGCTCGACCGCGTCGCCGAACACCGCGAGACCGGCCGAATCCGGGCCGCGTTCGGTCATGCCGATCAGCATCGGCACCATCAGCTCGCCGAGCCGGTCGCGCAACGCCGGCGTCTTGACCAGCAATCCTACGATTCCACACATGTTGCCTGCTCCTCAGAAAAATTCGACGTACTGCTTGATTTCCCAGTCCGATACGTGGCGCATGTATTCCAGCCACTCCATTCGCTTGAGCTTGATGAACTCGCCAACCACCGGCCCGAGCGCATCGCAGATCGTCCGGTCGGCTTCGAGCGCGTCGAGCGCCTCGCCAAGGTTTTGCGGCAGCACGCCGATGCCGTGGTCGCGGAGTTTCTGTGCGGGCCACTCGTACAGGTTCTCGTTCGCGGGGGCGCCCGGCGACAGGTCGCGGTCGATGCCGTCGAGCCCGGCGGCGATCACGGCCGCCGTCGCGAGATACGGGTTGCATGCACCGTCCGGCAGACGCAGTTCGATCCGGCCGCCCGGCATCCGCACCATGGTCGAGCGATTGTTGTCGCCGTAGCTGATGTAGGCCGGCGCCCAGGTCGCGCCGGTCAGCGAGCGCCCGACGACGAGGCGCTTGTACGAGTTCACCGTCGGGTTGCAGAGCGCCGCCAGCGCGGGCGCATGCGCGAGCAGGCCCGCCGTGAACCGGTAGCCGAGTGTCGACAGGCCCATGCCGAGCGTATCGTCGTCGTCGGCGAACAGGTTGCGCTTGCCGTCGCCGATCGACATGTGCATGTGCATGCCGTTGCCCGGGCGGTTCGCGAACGGTTTCGGCATGAACGAACAGATCATCCCGAGCTCGTTCGCGATTTCCGACGCGGCCATCTTGAAGAACACGTAGTGATCGCACGACGTCAGGCAATCGGTATACGTATAGTTGATCTCGAACTGCCCGTTCGCGTCCTCGTGGTCGATCTGGTAGACGTCGATGCCGACCGCGCGCAGCGATTCGGTGAGCTTTTCCAGGAACACGCGCGTGCGGGACAGCCCCTTGTAGTCGTAGCAGGGCTTCGCCAGCGTATCGCTCGGATCGCAAGGCTCGAGCGTGCCCGACGCGGAGCGCTTCAGCAGCGAAAATTCGGGCTCGAGGCCGGTAAAGAGCGTCCATCCGCGCTCGGTCAGGCGGGCCACCTGCTTCTTCAGCGTCACGCGTGAATCGAACGCCCACGGTACGCCGTCGACGTGACCGTCGCACGCGATGCGCGCGAGCCCGGACTGCCACGGCACCGGCGTCAGCGTCGCGAGATCGCCGACCGCCATGTAGTCCGGCCCGTTCGGCTCGATGCCGACACCCCAGATCGCAAAGCCCGCGAAACCCGCGCCCGCGGTCAGCACGCTGCCCAGATGCGCGACCGGCACCGACTTCGCCTTGGCCACGCCGTGAATGTCGACGAATTGCGCGAGCACATACTTCACGCCGTGTTGCGCAAGGTATGTCTTCGCTTCGTCCACCGAGTCGAAGCGCGGTACGCTTCCGAGTGCGTTGACTGGCAACGGGCTCGCATCGTTCAGGTTCATCGTCTCTCCTTGCAACTGCTGCGTTCACTGGTTTGCGGAATCCGCCCGGCTGGCGAGCGGCCCAATTGCGCGACATGGGCAAGCACCGCGTCCGGTACGCTGCGACCACGCCTTCTGCATGCGAAGGGATTTATTGTTGTGAAACAATAATTCCCTATATGAAACTTGCGGCGCGCAAGCCGGCGGTCCCGACCGTGCCGGCGCGCACGCCGCAATCTGCTACCCTTGCCCCTTTTGCCGAGGTCGACGATGCATACCGCTGACGACAGCAAGACCCCGCTCGAACGCTATCTCGGGTCGACCATCCGCGAGCTTCGCCAGAGCCACGGCCTGACCATCGCCCAGGTCGCCGAACAGGCCGGCATCAGCCGCGGCATGCTGTCGAAGATCGAAAACGCACAGACCTCGACCGGTCTCGACGTACTCCACCGCATTGCCCAGGCGCTCGGCGTCTCCATGGCCGTGCTGTTCCGCAACTTCGACGCCCCGCAGGGCGGCGCCCAGCTCGTGAAGAAGGGCGCCGGCATGGAAGTCGTCCGTAAAGGCACGAAAAGCGGCCACACCTACCATCTGCTCGCCTACGACCAGGGTCCGCGCAAAACCTTCGAGCCGTTCCTGATCACGATGGAGGACCAGGCGGAACGCTTTCCCGTCTTCGAGCATCCGGGCACCGAGTTCATCCACATGCTCAAGGGCGTGATCGAATACCGGCACGGTCAGCAGACCTACATCCTGCATCCGGGCGACACCCTGACGTTCCGCGCCGACATACCGCATGGCCCGGAACGCCTGATCAAGACCCCGATCCAGTTCCTGTCGATCTTCGTCTACGGCCCCCCTGCCGACGAATGAGCGTCCCGTCGCGAGAGATAACGCAAGCCTCGTGCCAGGTTTATCTACAGGAATCAAAGATTCCCGTGAATAAACACTTCGGGCGAGATGGCACCCGTGCGTCAGCGGGTGAGAACCCGCTCCCTGCGTGCTGCGGGTGCAGCGCCACGCCAACTTCGGTGCAACGTCGCACTGATACGGGAACCCTGATTACGAAGATGTATCAGCGTTCCTTATGCTGCGAGCCGCGGCAGTGCCGCCAGCGCATCCAGCGCCGCGCAGATCATCCGGCGCACGGTCGGCTGCACGTGGGCCGCGCGTCCGGTGTCGTAGGCGAACGGGAAAGCTTCGTCCATGTAGGTCGACTGGCACATCTCCAGCTGGATCGCGTGCACGCCGTGTGACGGCCGGCCGGACGAGCGGGTGATGAAGCCGCCCTTGAAGCGACCGTTGGCGACCCACATGAACGGGCTTGCGGCAGCTTCGCGCTCGACCGCGGCCTGCACGGACGGCGCGACGGTCCTGCCGTCCTGCGTGCCGATGTTCAGGTCGGGCAGCTTGCCGTCGAACAGCCGCGGCAGCAGGCTCGCGATCGAGTGCGCTTCCCAAAGCAGCACGTGCCCGTGACGCTCGCGCAGCCGCGCCAGCTCGGCCGCCAGCGCCATGTGGTACGGCTGCCAGTATGCGTCGACCCGGCGACCTTTCTCCGCCGCATCCGGTTCGCATCCTTCGCGATAGACGGGCTCGCCCCGAAACGTTTCGGTCGGACACAAGCCCGTCGTCGTCTGGCCGGGGTACAGGCTCTCGTCGTCCGACGGACGATTGAGGTCGATCACGTAACGCGAAACCGTCGCACCGAGCATCGTCGCGCCGAGCGTGGTCGCGAACGCGTACAGTCGGTCGAGGTGCCAGTCGGTATCGGCGAGTGTCAGCGCGCGGTCGGTGTACGCGTCGCGCAACGGCGCGGGTATCGCCGTTCCCAGGTGCGGAATCGAAATCAGCAGCGGCGCATCGCCGCGTTGCAGCGTGTATAGGTCACTCATCGAGCACTCCGTACGAATCAAAGCAATGCATCTTCGGGTAACTGCGGCACGGCGCGCGCGAGCGCCGGCCGGATCGAATGGTCGAGCACGCCGCGCGTCAGCTCGATGATCTCCGTGACGAAGTCCTCCCACTCGCCCTGTCGGTGCAGGAGAAAGAAATCGCGCCGGCCGAGCCGGCCGCCCGGCAGCGGCACGACCACGACGTCGCCGAGGTAGTGGCGCGCCTGCCACAGGCACAGCGGAGTCGAGATCGCGAAGCCGAGCCGGGCGGCAACCAGGCTCAGCAGCGGATCCGTCGCGTCGAATTCGAAGCGCCTCGGACTATCAATGCCGAGATGGCGCGCGAACCGCTCGACCTGCTGGCCGATCACGGAACGTGCGGTGTAACGGATCAACGGCAGTTCGGCGGCCAGCGTTCGCCAGTCGGCCTGCGGGCGCCCGGCCAGATGCGCGCGCGCGACGACCGCGACGAATGCTTCGGAGAACAACGGGACTTCGACGATACGCGCGTCGCTGAGCGTGGTCTGCGTACATACGGCGACGTCGATCTCCCGGTCATGCAATTGCTTGCTCAAACCCGGCGTGATCCCGGACCACATCGAAATCTGTCGCGACGTGCCCGACACCGCGCGAATCAGTTCCGGGCCGACCGTCGCCGCGAACGAGTCGACGCAGCCGAGCCGCACGGGCACCCGGCCCGCGTCCGACGCATCGCCGACGCGCGTGCTGACCATCTGCGCATGCTCGAGCAGCGGGCCGGCCAGTTCCAGCAATGCCCGGCCGGCGAGATTGGGGCGCGGCGGGCGGCTGTCCCGATCGAACAGCACCGTCCCCTGTTCGCGCTCGAGGGCGGAAATCGCCTGGCTGATCGCGCTCTGGCTGACCCCGATCCGCCTGGCCGCGGCGGTCATCGAACCGGTCTCGCACACGGCGACGAAGGCCTGCAGGGCACGCAGGTCGATAGGCGATAGGGTGCGTCGCATAGAGGCTCCAGTGGCGGCGGCGTCCATTCCGGCAATACGGAACGCATGGTGCGCCGATTCGGCCTGCCCGGACGCAGGATGAGCACTTCCGGGCACGTTGCATAAGTTTGCCTAATACAAAATTCGGCGGCACCGCGGCTCCCTAGAATCGGCACGTCGTCCATCCAGAGGGAAGCCATGAGCCACTTCGACTTCATCGTGATCGGTGCCGGCGTGATCGGCACGTCGGTCGCGCATCATCTTGCGTCGCTCGGCGCGCGCAACGTGCTCGTCATCGAACGCGGCATGATCGGCGCCGGCACCACGTCGCAATCGTCCGGCCTGCTGCGCACGCATTATTCGGTCCGCCAGAACGTCGAGCTGGCGCGCTCGTCGTGGTCGGCCTTCAACAACTTCGCCGAATACGTCGGCGACGACGAGGCGTCGTGCGGGCTCGTCAAGTGCGGCTACATGATCTGCGCGCCGGAGGGGGCGAAGCTCGAGCCGCTGCGCGCGTCGCTCGACGCGCAACGCGCGATGGACATCGACGTGCAGTTGCTCGATCGGGACGACGCACGTGCCCGCCTGCCGATCGCACGGTTCGACGACGCGGCGCTGATCGGCTTCGAGCCGGAAGCGGGCTTCGCCGACGCCTATCTCGTCGCGACTAGCTTCGCGAAATCGGCACGCCGGCGCGGCGTGAAGATTCTCGAAGGCACGACCGTCACGGGGGTCGTGCGTGACGGCCGCCGCATCGTCGGCGTCGACACGAGTGCCGGCCGCTTCATGTGCGGCACGCTGATCAGTACGCAGAACATCTGGACGCCGGAACTGTCCGGCTGGATCGACGTCCCGCTACCCGTGAAACCGGAACGGCACACCGTGCTGGCGCTCGAGTGCGACGCACGATATTCGTTCCAGATGCCGGCGTTCAAGGACCTGGGCTCGCCCGGCATGCTCTATTACCGCAGCTATGGCGGCAGCCAGATGCTGGTCTCCGAGGGCGTCGTCGGCGAGACGCTGAATGCGCCGGAAACCGAACAGGGCGACATTTCGCTGGATTACGTCGCCGAAGTCGGTGCGCAGGTCGCCGAACGCTTTCCCGCCTACGAGACAGCCGGGCTCGCGTCGTCGTGGACCGGCGTCTACGACGTGACCCCCGACTGGAACCCGGTGCTTGGCAACGTCGGCGACATCGACGGACTCGTGGTTGGCTTCGGTTTCTCGGGCCACGGCTTCAAGCTGTCGCCCGGCATCGGCAAACTGCTCGCACAGCATGCGCTCGGACAGCCGACCGACGTGTCGCTCGCCCCTTACTCGCTCGAACGCTTCGCGACCGGCGCGTTGCTCACCGGCAAGTATGGCCTCGGCGCCGTGTCCTGATCTTCATCCTTTCGACGAGACATTCCCATGCCCCTGAAGATACTGGTGCCCGTCAAGCGCGTCGTCGATCCGAACGTGCGCGTGCGGGTCGGTTCAACCGGTTCGATCGAGACGACCGGCCTCAAGATGTCCATCAACCCGTTCGACGAATGCGCGCTCGAGATGGCGCTGCGCCTGCGCGAGGCCGGCCATGCCGCCCAGGTGAGCGTCGTCACGTGCGGCGCGGCCGCTTGCCAGGACGTGCTGCGCACCGGCCTGGCCATGGGCGCCGACGACGCGATCCTGATCGACACCGGCGACGTCGCCGCGTCGCTCGACTCGCTGGGCGTCGCACGGTTGCTCCACGCGTACCTCGGCACGTCGCCTTACGACCTCGTGCTTTGCGGCAAGCAGGCGATCGACGACGACACCGGCGGCGTCGCGCCCATGCTCGCCGGCCTGCTCGGCTGGCCGCAAGGTCTCGACGCGACCGCTCTCGCGCCCGAAGGCGACGGCTGGCGCGTCACGTGCGGCGACGACACCGGCACCGCAACCTGGCGGCTGACCGGCCGCGCCGTCGTGAGCGCCGACCTGCGCCTGGCCGAACCGCGACGCGTGACGCTGCCGAGCATCGTCAAGGCGAAACAGAAGCCGCTTGCCGTCATTCAGGCCGCCCAGTTCCCGGTCGATCTCGTGCCGTCGTCGCGCGCGGTTCAGCTCGACGAGCCGATGGCGCAGCGCACAGGTCACCGCGTTGCCGACATCGATGCGTTGATCGCCGCGCTCGCCGCACACCACGTCTTTGCTCACACAGGAACCTCCGCATGAGAACGCTCGTCATCGCCGAAACCACGGCCGACCATACGCTGCCGGATACGGTCCGGCGCGTCGTGACTGCCGCAACGGCACGCCGGCATCCTGTCGACGTGCTGGTGCTCGATCCCGCGGCGGCCGCGCAAGCCGCGCTGATCGACGGCGTCGACCGTGTACTCCGGCCCGATCTGCCCGGCACGTCCGGCGCCGTCACGCCGGAAAGCCTCGCCGTGCTGCTTGCCGGACTGGCGCCACGCTACACGCTGATCGCGGCCGCCCATCGCACGCTGGGCCGGAATGCGTTGCCGCGGGCCGCGGCCCTCGCCGGCGCGGCGTTCGTCGCGGACGTGACCGGCATCACGGACGACGGACGCTTCGTGCGCGGCCTGTATGCGGGAAGCATCGTCGCGACCGTCGAAAGCGCGCGAGAGACCAGCTTTGCGACCGTGCGCGCGTCGTCGTTCGCGGCGGCAGGCGCGCGAGCGGAACCGGCACCGATCGATTCCGTGGATGCGCCGCCCGCATTCGCCGCGACGACGCTCGTCGAACGCAACAGCACTCAGACAGCCGGCGTCGATCTCGCGAATGCGCCGATCGTTGTGTCAGGCGGGCGCGGGCTCGCGTCCGGCGAGAACATGGTGCGGCTCGGCACACTCGCATCGCGTTTCGGCGCAGCCCTCGGCGCATCGCGCGCCGCGGTCGACGCCGGCTATGCACCGAACGCCATTCAGGTGGGCCAGACAGGCAAGACCGTCGCCCCCGACGCCTATCTCGCATTCGGGATCTCCGGGGCCATTCAGCACCTGGCCGGCATGAAGGATTCGAAGCTGATCGTCGCCGTCAACAAGGATCCGGATGCGCCCATCTTCTCGTTCGCGGACGTGGGCTTCGTGGGGGACCTGTTCGACGTGATGGCTGCCCTCGAACGTCACATCGACGCCGGGGGTGGCGCATGACGCACCCGGATTCCGGGCAGGGCGGCGTCCCGCGCGTACCTGCACCACGTTCATCCAGCGGGAGTGCATCGTCGGCATCGCACTACCCGTCCGTCAGGTTTGTCGATTGCGCGCAAGTCGAGCCTGAAGCCTGGGCGAACGGCGCCGGCGTCACGCGAACGATCGCCAACCGCATCGACGCCGACGGCAACGTAGACTGGCGTATCAGTCTCGCGACGCTCGACGGACCCGCCCGCTTCTCGCAGTTTCCGGGCGTCGACCGGATACTCGTGCCGGTCGACAACTCGAGCGTCGAACTCCGCGCGCAGGACGGGCATCTCGTCGCGCACCCGATCGTGCCAGCATGCTTTCCCGGCGATTTGCCGGTGTGGACGACCGATATCGTGCGACCCACGCACGTACTCAACGTGATGACGCGCCGCGCCGCCTGCCGGGCCACCGTGAGCGTGGCGACGCATTCACGCCGCGTGACGCCGGCGCCGACGCATCTGCTGATTTGCGCGGCCGGCCAATGGCGCTTCAGCAGCGCGTCGCTCAGTACCCAGACCCTGCTGCCGATGCATGGCCTGTGGCTCGACGGCCGCAGCGAAGAAATCGATCTGCAGTCCGATGCACTTGACGCCCGCCTGATCTCAATCGCAATCGAGTCGGTCGAACGCTAATCCCTGCCCGCCTACCTGCTCATGTCACACGCTTCGTTTGTCGCACCATACGGCCCGCGCGAATCGATGGAATACGACGTCGTGATCGTCGGCGGCGGCCCGGCCGGGCTGTCGGCCGCGATCCGGCTCAAGCAGCTGGCCGCCGAGAAAGGCACCGAGATCGGCGTGTGCGTGCTCGAGAAGGGTTCCGAGATCGGCGCGCACATCCTGTCGGGCGCGGTGATGGACCCGCGCGCGATCACCGAGCTGTTTCCCGACTGGAAGGAACAGGGTGCGCCGTTGAACGTCGAGGTGACCGAAGATCGCTTCCTGTTCCTGTCCGAGAGCAGCGCGGTCACCACGCCCAACTGGGCGCTGCCCGACAACTTCAAGAACCACGGCAACTACGTGATCTCGCTCGGCAACGTCACGCGCTGGCTCGGCCAGCAGGCAGAAGCCTTGGGCGTCGAGATCTTCCCGGGCTTCCCGGCCGCGGAGATTCTCTACAACGACGACGGCTCGGTGAAAGGCGTCGCCACCGGCAACATGGGCGTAGGCAAGGACGGCGAGCCGACCGAGAACTTCCAGCTCGGCATGGAACTGCACGCGAAGTACACGCTGTTCGCCGAAGGCTGCCGCGGCCACCTCGGCCGTCAGCTGATCTCGAAGTTCAAGCTCGACGCGAACGCCGATCCGCAGGCGTACGGGATCGGCATCAAGGAACTGTGGGAAATCGATCCCGCGAAGCACAAGCCGGGTCTGGTGATCCACACGGCCGGCTGGCCGCTGAAATCCGATACGTACGGCGGCTCGTTCCTGTATCACATGGACAACAACCAGGTCGTGGTCGGCTTCGTGGTCGGCCTCGGCTACACGAACCCGTATCTGTCGCCGTTCGAGGAATTCCAGCGCTACAAGACGCACCCGTCGATCCGCGCGTTCCTCGAAGGCGGCAAGCGCGTGTCGTACGGCGCGCGGGCGATCACGGCCGGCGGCCTGCTGTCGCTGCCGAAGACGGTGTTCCCGGGCGGCGCGCTGATCGGCGACGACGCGGGCTTCCTGAACGCATCGCGGATCAAGGGCAGCCACGCGGCGATCAAGACCGGCATGCTGGCGGCGGACGCCGCGTTCGACGCGCTGCAGGCCGGTCGCCAGTCGGACGAGCTCAACGCGTATCCGGACGCCTTCAGGCAATCGTGGCTGTACACGGAGCTGTACCGCGCGCGTAACTTCAAGCAGTGGATGGCGAAGGGTCTCTACCTCGGCACGCTGATGGTCGGGCTGGAACAGAAGCTGATGGGCGGCAACGTGCCGTGGACGCTGCACCACAAGCATGCGGACCACGAGATGCTGAAGCCGGCATCGCAGTGCACGCCGATCGAGTACCCGAAGCCGGACGGCAAGCTGACGTTCGACCGGCTGTCGTCGGTGTTCATCTCGAACACGAACCACGAGGAGAACCAGCCGGCGCATCTGACGCTGAAGGACGCGAGCGTGCCGGTGAACGTGAACCTGCGGACCTACGCGGGACCTGAGGCGCGCTTCTGCCCGGCGGCGGTGTACGAGTTCGTGAAGAACGACGACGGCAGCGACCGCCTCGTGATCAACGCGCAGAACTGCGTGCACTGCAAGACCTGCGACATCAAGGACCCGACGCAGAACATCGTGTGGGTCACGCCGGAAGGCGGCGGCGGGCCGAACTATCCAAGCATGTAACGTCGAGATCGCCCACTTCCATGCAGACATTTCGCTCTCCGAGACCTTGAATACCGAGCCAGCATCGCCCGGATTCATTGCCTGCTCTTCCAGCAAACGTGCCGCTGCTGCCGACTGCTCTACAAGAGCCCCATTCTGCCGCACGACGGCCTGATTGACCGGTTCGATCCCGCGGCTCTGCTCGTCCGACGCAGCGGCGATCTCGCCGACGATATCGGACACCGGCCTGATCGCCTGCTTGACGTGTCCCGTCGTCGCGCCGCCGTCCGTCGCCTGCGTGGCGCCGTCCTGAATCAGGGCGACAGAAGTGCTGATCAGTTCCTCGATTTCTTTCGCAGCCGAAGCCGAGGACTGTGCCGGACCGTGCACTTCGCTCGCCACCACGGCGAATCCGCGCCCCTGCTCGCCAGCGCGGGCAGCCTCCACGGCAGCGTCATCCGTTCGCCATCATCTTCATCGCGAGGCAAATCGCAACGACGTGCAGCGTTACCCGGGCGGGTATCGCGATGCCGGCGAGTTCGCCCGCATCGACGATGCGTGTGTCTCATGCGATCGCGCGCGAGTCCGGCGTTTCTGGACGACCACGTATCCATGTCGTCGCCCTCTTTCAGTCAAACGCACCGGCGATCAGACCGCCATGCACAGATACTTGATGACCAGATAATCGTCGATGCCGTAGTGCGACCCTTCGCGGCCGATTCCCGACTGCTTCACGCCACCGAACGGCGCGACCTCGTTGGAAATGAGGCCCGTATTGATGCCGACCATCCCATATTCCAGCTGCTCGGCCACCCGCCACACACGCCCGATGTCGCGGCTGAAGAAGTAGGCGGCGAGCCCGAACTCGGTATCGTTGGCGAGCCTCACGACTTCGTCGTCGCTCGAGAAGCGAAACAGCGGTGCGAGTGGCCCGAACGTCTCTTCACGCGCAACGTCCATCTGCGCGGTGGTATTCAGCAGCACCGTCGGCTCGAAGAAGCCATGGCCGAGTGCATGCCGCTTTCCGCCGGTCGCCACTGTGGCGCCCTTGGCGAGCGCGTCCGCGATGTGCGCTTCGACCTTGCCGACCGCCGCATCGTTGATCAGCGGCCCGAGTATCACGCCGCTTTCGGTGCCGTGCCCGACCTTCAGGCCCTTCACCGCCGCCACCAGCTTCGCGGCGAACGCGTCATACACGCGCTCATGCACGTAGAAGCGATTGGTGCACACGCACGTCTGTCCGTTGTTGCGGTACTTGGACGCGATCGCCCCTTCGACGGCCGCGTCGAGATCGGCATCGTCGAACACGATGAACGGCGCGTTTCCGCCGAGTTCGAGCGTCACCTTCTTCACCGTGGGCGCGCTCTGCGCCATCAGCAGCCGCCCCACGCCGGTCGATCCGGTAAACGACAACTTGCGCACCACGGGGCTGCTCGTCATCGCGCCGCCGATCGCCTTCGGGTTGCCGGTGACGATGTTGAGCACGCCGTTCGGCACCCCCGCGCGCTCGGCGAGCACCGCGAGCGCGAGCGCCGAGAATGGTGTGGCTTCGGCAGGCTTCACGACGATCGGGCAGCCGGCCGCAAGCGCCGGGCCGACCTTGCGCGTGATCATCGCGTTCGGGAAATTCCACGGTGTGATCGCCGCGCACACGCCGACAGGCTCCTTGACGACCACGAGGCGCTTGTCCGTCACAGGCGTCGCGAGCGTGTCGCCGGCCACGCGCTTGCCCTCTTCCGCGAACCATTCGATGAACGACGCACCGTAGACGATCTCGCCCTTCGCTTCGGCCAGCGGCTTGCCCTGCTCGGCCGTGAGGATCAACGCGAGATCGTCGGCGTGCTCGATCACGAGTTCGTACCAACGGCGCAGGATGCATGCGCGCTCCTTCGCCGTCTTTGCGCGCCACGCGGGCCACGCGGCATTCGCGGCGTCGATTGCGCGTGACGTCTCCGTCGCGCCCATCAGCGGTACGGTGCCGAGCGTTGCGCCTGTCGCCGGGTCGAGCACGCCGAAGCGCTCGCCCGAGTCGGCGTCGCACCATTGCCCGTCGACATAAGCCTGCTGACGCAACAGCGCCGGGTCCTTCAACAGCGTGTTCAATTCCACGATTGGTCCTTCCGGGGATAAAAATGCAGGAGGCGACCCGAGCACGACTCGAGCCGCGAATACGGAGAATTTCAAATGACGGGCGGCGCGAGGCACTGCATCACGAAGCCAGGCGCGCTACCCCGCCTGACGCCACGATGCACTCTCATGACCGTGCGTGAGCAGCCTGCGCGCGATCTCGGCTACCCGGTGCACGTGCGCGATGGCCGCGTCGCGCGCCGCCACACCGTTGCCCGCCGCGATGGCCGCGAGAATCGCGCGCATCTCCTCGACCGCCTGGTGCCCGCGATCGTCGGACGCGATCGTCAACGCACGCAGCCGGTTGATACGCGCGATCAGCGTCTGAACGATTTCCCATGCGACCTGCTTTTGCCCGGCGATGAACATGCGTTCGTAGAATGCCGACGTGAGCACCTTCACCGCCTGATGATCCTGCGCATCGAACGCTTGCCGGATCTGGTCGATACACGCGCCCAGCTCGGCGACGAGCGATTGGTCCGCATGCTGCGCACAGGCCATCGCCGCCTCGCCCTCCAGCAACGCGCGTATTTCGTAGATCTCGGCGGCCGTGTCGAAATCGAGGACCGCAACGATCGGCCCCTGGTTCGGGATCGAGGCGACGAGACCTTCCGTTTCCAGATGCCGCAAGACCTCGCGCACGACGGTTCGACTCACGCCGAGGATCTCGCACAGCGAGCGCTCGACCAGCCGCTCGCCGGGCTGGAAATGCGCATCGAGGATCGCGGTGCGCATCTTCTCGAGCGCGAGCTCGCGCAGCGTTGCGGTCGGCCGCTGGACTTTCAGGGACGGCGGAGCAGGACTCATGACTGCCACCGTCAGGCTTGCGCGAAAAGGCGCGCGTCGCGTGCGTCCCAGTCGACGAGTGCCTGCGCGCCGATCACGATGCCGTTGTCGTGCCGATGCGCGGCCGGCATGCGGATCGAGATTTCCTGCTGCCAAGGCGTCGCGACCGCGTAATGCATCGCATCGCCGAGATAGGTGACGTCGCGCACGGTCACGGGCAAGGCCGCCGCGGCGCTCGAGCCATTCGTGCCGCTCGCGCGCTGCAGCGAACTGATACGCATCTGTTCAGGGCGGATCATCAGCGTGCCTTCGTCGCCGGCGGCGAGCGTCGGGTGGAACATGTCCGACGCCATTTCGAGACCGTTGGGCAACACGCCGCCGATGCGGCCGTCGCCGTGCTTCATCACCTTGACCGGCAGGAAATTCGAGTTCCCGATGAAGCTCGCAACGAAGCGCGATGCCGGGTTCGCGTAAAGCTCCTCGCCGGTGCCGACCTGCTCGATGCGCCCCTGGTTGAACACGGCGATGCGGTCCGACAGGCGCAGCGCCTCCTCCTGGTCGTGCGTGACATAGAGAATCGTCACGCCGGTTTCCTGGTGAATGCGGCGCAATTCGAGCTGGATTTCCTCGCGCAGCTTCTTGTCGAGCGCAGAGAGCGGCTCGTCCATCAACAGCACGGGCGGATCGTATGCCAGCGCACGCGCGATCGCGACGCGCTGCTGCTGGCCGCCGGAGAGTTGCGCGGGCATCCGGTCGCGGCACTCGGACAGATGCACGAGCTTCAGCATCTGCTCGACCTTCACGCGAACTTCGCCGTCGGGCCGGCGGCGCACGCGCAGCGGGAACGCGACGTTCTCGCCGACGGTGAGATGCGGGAACAGCGTATAGCGCTGGAACACCATCCCGATATTGCGCCGGTTCGGCGCGACCGACAGCAGCGGCTTGCCGTCGAGCAGCACGCGGCCGTCGGTCGGCTCCTGGAAGCCCGCGACGATGTAGAGCGTGGTGCTCTTGCCCGAACCCGACGGCCCGAGGAAGGTCATGAATTCGCCCTTGCGCACGTCGAGCGACACCTGGTCGATCGCGACGACGTCGTCGTAGGTCTTGCGCAGGCGCTGGATTTGCAGGAATGCAGTCATGGCGTGTTACCTCAGTGAGCGCGTGCGCGGCGCACCGCGGCGCCCGCCAGCATCAATACGGTCGTGAGTCCGACGAGCAGCGACGAAGCGGCCGCGACGACCGGCGTCAGGTCTTGCCGCAGCGTCGCCCAGATCCGCACGGGCAGCGTTTGCAGCGTCGGGCTCGACATGAAGATCGACACGACGACTTCGTCCCACGATGCGAGGAACGCGAAGATCGCGGCGGCGAAGAGGCCGAGCCGGATGGCAGGCAGCGTGACGCGCAGCTTCACGGTAAGCGGCGACGCGCCGCAGATCAGCGCCGCGTCTTCGAGCGCCGTGTCGAAGCTCACGAGCGAGTTGCTGATCGAGATGATCGAGAACGGCAGCGCGATGATCAGATGGCCGATCACGAAGCCGGTCATCGTGCCGTTCAGGCCGATGCGCAGGAAGAACCCGTACAGCGCGACGGCAAGCACGACGACAGGCAGCACCATCGGTGTGAGGAAGAAACCCCGCACGGCCTCGCGGCCGCGGAACTTGCCGCGCACGAGCGCCAGCGACGCGAGAAACCCGATCGCGACGGACAGCACCGTGACGATCACCGCCAGTTTCGCGCTGGTCAGCAGCGAGTCGATCCAGCCCGCGTCGGTGAAGAGCTGCCGGTACCATTCGAGGGTCCAGCCCGGCGGCGGGAAGATGAGCCACTGCGAATCGCCGAACGACAGCGCGACGATAAAGACGATCGGCAACAGCAGGAACAATGCAACAGCCGCGCCCACGGCCACGAGGATCCAGCGCAGCGCGCCCAGGCGATCGAAATCGAGCAACATGTCAGTCCTCCCGCCGGGCCGCCCCAAGGGAGGCTGGCGCCCCCTCCGGGAGCAGCGAACGTAGTGAGCTTGAGGGTTGTTTCATCTCAGCGGCCTCCGGTGGTAGCGTGCGCGCTGCCGGTGAAGCGCAGCTGCAACGCATAGAGGGCGAGCGTCACGGCAAGCAGCACGAAGGCCGCGGCGCCGGCGAGGCCCCAGTTCAGCAGTTCCTGCACGAGCTGCGCGATCAGTTCGGCCAACATCATGTACGACGGGCCGCCGAGCAGCGTCGGCGTGACGAAGTAACCGAGCGCCATCACGAACACCATCAGTACGCCGGAGGCCACGCCCGGCATCGCGAGCGGCACGAGGATGCGCCAGAACGCCTGCCAGCGGCTCGCGCCGCACACCGCGGCCGCGCGCAGTGTCGACGGGTCGATGCCGCGCAGCGTTGCATGCAGCGGCATCACGAGGAACGGCAGCATGATGTAGGTCATGCCGATCGTCACGCCGGTCAGGTTGTTCACCAGCGACAGCGGCTCGTGAATCATGCCGAGCGCCATCAGCGCGCGGTTGATCGGCCCCGTTCCCTGCAGCAGCACCATCCATGCGAACGTCCGTGCGAGCAGGTTCGTCCACATCGACAGCAGCAGGATCGCGAACAGCACCGAACTGAGCCGGCGCGGCGCGATCGCGAGCAGCCATGCCATCGGAAAGCCGACGATCAGCGTGACGAGCGTGACGACCGTCGCAACAAGAAACGTATTGCCGAACACGCGCACGTACGTCGTCGAGCCGAGCAGTTGCTCGTAGTTGTGCAACCCGGGCGTCGGTTCGAGCACGCTGCGCAACAGCAGCGACAGCACCGGCAGCAGGAAGAAGATCACGAGCAGCAGCATCGCGGGCGTCAGCAGCCGTATGCTGCGCCAGTCGTGCCGCTTGCGCGGCGGCGGCGCGCTCGGATGCGCGACGGTACTCAATAGGTTTGGCATGGTGGCTCCTTGGTCGGCCAGCGCCAGCACTTCAGTGCCTGTTACCGCTGGCCCCATGCAGGTTCGTTGCTCGGCCGCGCCGGCTCGATCCGGTTCGGCCTCCTGAACAGAATTCAGATCCATACGACTTGCCACGCCGGCTTACTTCGACTGCCACGCGTACCAGCGCTTCGCGATCGCGTCGCGATTCTCGGCCCAGTACTTCATGTCGAGGTTGATCTGCGTGGCCTTGTACTGGTCCGGGAGCGTCTTCGCGATTGCCGGTTGCATCAGCGCCGCCGACTTCACGTTGATCGGCGCATAACCGGTGTCGGCCGCGAATTTCGCCTGCGCCTGCGCACCCGTCGCGGCGGCGAGGAACTTCATCGCCGCGTCGCGATGCTTCGCGCCCTTCGGGATCACGAGCATGTCGGCGGCGGTCAGGTTCTGGTTCCATGACATGCCGACCGGCACGCCTGTCTGCGCGAGCGCATGCAGGCGGCCGTTCCAGAACATGCCGATCGGCGCTTCGCCCGACGCGAGCAACTGCTGCGACTGTGCACCGCCGCTCCACCAGACGATGTCACCCTTGATGGAATCGAGCTTCTTGAATGCGCGGTCGAGGTCGAGCGGATACAGCTTGTTCGGCGCGACGCCGTCGGCGAGCAACGCGATCTCGAGCACGCCCGGCGCCGACCACTTGTAGAAGGTGCGCTTGCCAGGGAAGCGCCTGGTATCGAACAGGTCCGCCCAGTTCTGCGGCTGCGCGCTCGTGTATTTCGCCTTGTAGTAGCCGAGCACGAACGAATAATAGAAGCTGCCCACCGCAGACGGCGTCGCGAAGCGCGGGTCGAGTTCGGCCTTGTTCACCACCGAATAGTCGATCGGCTCGATCAGCCCTGCCTTTTCCGCCGCATACGCGAAGTCACCCTCGACGTCGACCACGTCCCAGCTGACGTTGCCGCTGTCGACCATCGCCTTGAGCTTGCCGTAGTCGGTCGGCCCGTCCATCAGCACGTTGATGCCGCTCGCCTGCGTGAACGGCTGCGCCCAGTCCTTCTGTTGCGACGACTGGGTCGTGCCGCCCCAGCTGGTGAACACGATCGGATCGGCGGCCAATGCCGGCGCGGCGCACAGGGCGGCCAACGGTGCAATGCATGCCAGGCGCGACGCTGCGAAACGCGGGATGCTTCTGCTGCTCATGGTCTCTCTCTCCAAGGGGAAACGCCGCGCGTCGCGACCGCCGGGATGGCAGCCATTCGAATACGCGCCTTCAGACCGGCGGCGCAAATCTCGCCGGCATCATGATCCTGATTCTTGTGTCTTCGCCACGCCTGATTGCGGCAAGTCGCTTCAATGCGCGACTGCAAGTGTCTGCACGGTGCCAGCCTCCGTATCGCCGACATAGATGCCGTACGCGTCCTGCCGGCGTTCACGCACGTAGCGTTCGAGCATCGAGCGCACGGCGGGGTCGGCGATCTCGTCCCACGGCACTTGCCAGAGCGGCACGATACGGATGCTGCTGTCGAACCACGGCGAACCGGTAGGCATCACTCGGCCGCGGTAATAGATATGGACGCCCGCCTCGCGCCCGCCGGCGGATTCGAAAACTGCGAACAGGAAGTCGAGATGCGCGTTGAGCCCGAGCTTCGCGAGCACGCCGCGCAGGCTCGCGGGGTCACTCGCCGGATCGAGCCGGGTGCCGGTCGGCAAGCGCAGCCCGTGCGGCGTATCGACGAGCACCAGCCCGTCGCGATGTTCGAGAATCGCACCCACCTCGGCATGCCCGCCTGCCGCGGACAACGCGTCCTGCGACAGCGTGAAGTTCACGTAAGCGCCTCGGCAATAGCCGAGCGGCGACGCGCTCGTCTGCGCGAAATCGACCACGCGCCCGATCAGGATGATGTGGTCGCCTGCATCCACCACGTCGTGGGTCACGCAGTCGAAGCTCGCCGCCGCATCCCGGATCACCGGTGCGCCCGTCTTGCGCGTGTCCCACGGCACTTGCGCGAACTTGTCCTGCGCCTTCGATGCGAACACGCCGGACACGTTGGTCTGGTTTTCCGCCAGCACGCTGACGGCAAAACGCTGCGTAGCCGAGAACACCGCACGGCTCGATGCCGTCTTCGCGATGCACACGAGGATCAGCGGCGGATCGAGCGACACCGACGTGAACGAGTTCGCGGTGAAACCGCGCGGCGACCCGTCGGGCTGGACCGTCGTGACGACCGTCACGCCGGTGACGAATGCACCGAGGGCGCGGCGGAATTCGAGCGTGTCGAATGCCTGCTGCGCGGTGGACCCGGTCATCGACTCAGTCATGGCGTGCTCCCGTGATTACTGCGCTACTCGATGAGATTATGGTATGCCATCTTATGGTCGACAACAACGTGTCAAAAATCATGGAAAACCATGATGCAACTGCGGATCGCCACGTATTCAATAGCCAAAACAAAAGGCCGCCGGCGTAGCACGCCGGCGGCCTTCCAGGTCAATGCGCGCGTCTGGATGCTCGCGCTCGGGCTCCATCAACTATCGCCGGATGCCTCGTCCTGCTGCTGCGCGAGCGCAGACAGCGCCAGCTCGGAAACCCGCTTGATGTGCGCAGCCGACGCGGCCGATGCCGCGTTGCCGTCGCGCTGCTCGATCGCGTCGAGCAGGCGGTTCATCTCGGTGTTGGAATCGCCGCCGCGCCCCGGCATCGCGATGGTCAGCGCGCGCAACCGGTTGATGCGCGCGTTCAGCGTCTTGACCACCGTCAGCGACACCTGCTTTCCTGCGGCTTCGAACAGCGTTTCGTAGAAACGCTCGGTGAATTCGAGCACGCGTGGCAATTCCTGCTTCTCGAACGCGTCCTCGATCGTTGCACGAATTTCTCGCAACTGCCGCACGACTTCGGGCGTCGCGCGCTCCGCGCAGGCACGCGCGGCATTGGCTTCGAGCAGGCCGCGCAGTTCGTAGATCTCGCCGACTTGCGCCGGATCGAGCCGCGCGACCACCGGCCCTTGCCGCGACACGGTCTCGACCAGCCCTTCGGTCTCGAGGTGCCGCAGCACCTCGCGCACCACCGTGCGGCTGACGCCGAGCTCATCGCACAGCGTGCGCTCGACGAGCCGCGCGCCCGGCCGGAAATAGCCCTGCACGATCGCGCCACGCAGCTTGTCGAGCGTCAGTTCGCGCAGGGTCTTGGCATTGCGGTCGATTTTCAGGTCTTGCATGAGCGGCACTCTGGAAACGGGTATGGGCCTGCAGCCGGCCGCGAGCCGGCCGCAAACGTGGAATGCCATATTATGACCTAACTGCCAGCGTCTTCCATCCCGCCCGGCCTGCGCCCGTGCCCGACCCAGCGATCAGCCCTCGAGCCCCTCGACGATCGCGATCTGCGCCCGGCAATGTCCATCCCGCTTCGCCTTCGCCACCTGGTACTCCGGCGAGTGATAACACGCGAGCGCCGTTTCCATGTCGGGAAAGCGGATCACGACGTGGCGCTCGAACGCGTCGCCCTCCAGCGTCTGCGACGCGCCGCCACGCGCCAGGAACACGGCACCGAATTTCTTGAACGCCTGCGGCGCGATGTCCGTGTAGTCCTTGTACTTCACGGGATCCAGCACCTGCACGTGGGCAATCCAGTACGCACTCATTTCTCACCTCCGCTTAGGAAATTTCTGATACGGGTTTACACTCATGGCATGCCGTAACATGGTATACCACAATGAATCGCACAATCAACGCACGAAAGGAAGGTGCCATGAGCCTGATTCGGAAATCCGTCCTCCATGTCGAGACGCTCTACGTGGATGGCGACAAGGTCGCTGCCAAACCACTGAAGATGATCGGCGCGGTCGCCGTCATCAAGAACCCGTGGGCAGGCCGCGGGTACGTCGAGGACCTGTCGCCGGAGATTCGCGCGATCGCCCCGCAGCTCAGCGAACACCTGACCAAACTGATCCTCGACGAGGCCGGTTCGGGCGACGCGGTCGAAGCGTTCGGCAAGAGCGCGATCGTCGGCCTCGACGGTGAAATCGAGCATGCATCCGCGCTGATCCATACGCTGCACTTCGGCAACATCTATCGCACGGCCGTCGGCGCGAAGTCGTACCTCGCGTTCAACAACACGCGCGGCCCGGCCAATGCGCCGCTGCTGATCCCGATGATGGACAAGAATGACGAAGGTCGCCGTTCGCACTACCTGACACTCCAATTCTCGATCCCGGATGCACCGGCCGCCGACGAACTGGTCATCGCCATCGGCGCCGCGACCGCCGGCCGTCCGCATCACCGCATCGGCGACCGCTACAAGGATCTCGCAGAGCTCGGAAATGACGTCAAGAACCCTGCTGCTGTCAAATAAGCGCGTCGCCCACTGTCTCGACCACGGCACCGGCGAACCGCTGGTGCTGATTCATGGGGTCGGCATGCAGGCGGCCGCGTGGTATCCGCAGATCGACGACCTGTCGCGCGATTTCCGCGTGATCTCCGTCGACATGCCGGGCCACGGGATGAGCGATGCGCTCGACACCGACGCCGACCTGCAGCAGTTCGTGCAGTGGGCCATCGGGTTCATCGAGGCGCTGAAGGTCGGCCCCGTCAACCTGGCCGGCCACTCGATGGGTTCGCTGATTGCGGCCGGCGTCGCCGTGACGCGGCCCGATCTGGTCAAGCGCGTGGCAGTCTTGAACGGCGTGTACCGCCGCACCGAACAGGCGCGCGAGGCCGTGCTGCAACGTGCCGCCGAACTGCGCTCGGGCACCATCGACGTCGATACGCCGCTGCGGCGCTGGTTCAACGCGGAAGAAGCGCAGCAGGCCGCCGCGCAGAAGGTGGAATCGTGGCTGCAGTCGGTCGATCTGGCCGGCTACGCGACCGCGTACACCGCGTTCGCGAACGGTGACGACGTATATGCGGACGGCTGGCACCGGATCGCGTGCCCTGCCCTCGTGCTCACCGGGTCGGACGACCCGAATTCGACGCCCGAGATGGCCCGGCAGATGGCGCAGGCCGCGCAGGACGGCAAGGCTGTCGTGATCGAGAACGAGCGCCACATGGTGAACCTGACCGCGCCCGACGCCGTCAATCGCGCGCTGCGTGCGTGGCTGCAGACCGTGCCGCAGGCGGAAACCCTGAAATCGGAAGTGTGACATGAGCCAAGCAATCAGCCAGGAAACGCCGATCATCAACACGCGGGAGCTGCGCGATGCGTTCGGCGCATTCATGACCGGCGTGACGATCGTCACCACCGCGCGCGACGACGGCCAGCCGGTCGGCTTCACCGCGAACTCGTTCTCGTCGGTATCGCTTGATCCGGCGCTGTTGCTCATCAGCATCGCGAAGACGTCGAGCAATTTCCAGACGTTTTCCACGACCGGCCACTTCGCGATCAACATCCTCGCCGAAGGACAAAAGGACCTCTCCAACACCTTCGCGCGACCGAGAGACGATCGCTTCGCGAACGTCGGCTGGCACCTGAGCGCGCATCGCAACCCGCTGATCGACGACGTCAGCGCGTGGTTCGACTGCACGACGCACGCGGTGATCGACGCGGGCGATCACGCGCTCATCATCGGCAAGATCGAGGCGTTCCATTCCGCTGGCTACGCGGGGCTCGGCTACTACCGCGGCGGCTATTTCACGCCGGCGAAGCTGTCGGCCGAAGTCATCGCCGGACCGAAGGTCATCGTCAGCGCGATCATCACGCGCGACGACAAGGTCCTGATGGTGCAGACGGCCGACCGCAAGTGGGCGCTGCCCACCCGGGAAATCGGCAACGAAGGCGCCGACAAGGCGCTCGCCGAACTGTTCCGGCAATACCAGCCGGACGCATCGGCAAGCTTCATCTATTCGGTCTACAACAATACCGAGACGCACTACCAGTACATCTCGTTCCTCTGCAGCGCACCGGACGAAGCGGCGGCGGCCGGCGAATTCGTGAGCCTCGACGACCTCGACGCCGACGCGTTCCAGGACAGCGCGCTCGCCAGCATGCTCGAGCGCTATCGCAAGGAGAGCCAGTTGAAGAGTTACGGCCTGTACTTCGGCGATCACAGCACCGGCACCATCCGCCCGCTTCTTTCCTGAAAGGTCACATCATGCGTTTTTCGCTTTTCGTCCACATGGAGCGCGTCTCCGACCAGACCAGCCAAAAGCAGCTGTACGACGAGATGGTCGAGCTGTGCCAGATCGCCGACCGCGGCGGCATGCATGCCGTCTGGACCGGCGAGCACCACGGCATGGACTTCACGATCGCGCCGAACCCGTTCATCAACCTCGTCGACCTCGCGAACAAGACGAAGCGCGTGCGGCTCGGCACGGGCACGGTCGTCGCGCCGTTCTGGCATCCGATCAAGCTCGCCGGCGAAGCCGCGATGACGGACATCATCACGGGCGGCCGCCTGGAACTCGGGATCGCGCGCGGCGCGTACTCGTTCGAATACGAGCGCCTGATGCCGGGCCTCGACGCGTGGGGCGCGGGCCAGCGCATGCGCGAACTCATCCCGGCCGTAAAAAAGCTGTGGGAAGGCGATTACGCGCACAGCGGCGAATTCTGGCAATTCCCGTCGACGACGTCGTCACCGCTGCCGCTGCAGCAGCCGCATCCGCCGATCTGGGTGGCCGCGCGCGATCCGAACAGCCACGAGTTCGCGGTGTCCAATGGCTGCAACGTGCAGGTCACGCCGCTGCACCTCGGTGATGAGGAGGTCGAGAAGCTCGTCGACCACTTCAACGCCGCGTGCGCGAAGTTCAGCGACGTGCCGCGCCCGCAGATCATGCTGCTGCGTCACACCTATGTGGCGAGCAGCGAGGACGACGCACAGCTGGCCGCCGACGAAGTCAACGTGTTCTACAACTACTTCGGCGCGTGGTTCAAGAACGAGCGTCCGGTCAGCCGCGGGATGATCAAGCCGCTGAGCCGCGACGAAATCGCGGCGCACCCCTTCTACACGCCGGAAGCGATGCGCAAGAACAACGTGATCGGCACGCCTGCGGAAGTGATCGGGCGCCTGAAGGCCTATGAAGAGCTCGGCTTCGACGAGTACTCGTTCTGGATCGATACCGGCATGAGCTTCGAGCGCAAGAAGGCGTCGCTCGAGCGGATGATCCGCGACGTGATGCCGGCGTTCCAGTAAGGGGACGATGCCATGAATGTGCATTTTCAGCTGTATATCGACGGGCAGTTCGGGCCCGGTGCCGCCACGTTCGGCAGCATCAATCCGGCGACCGGCGCCGTGTGGGCACAGATGCCGGAAGCCCGCACCGACGAGGTGAACCGCGCGGTAGCGGCGGCCGGTCGCGCGCTGACCGATCCCGCCTGGGCGGGGCTCTCCGCGTCCGCGCGCGGCAAGCTGCTGTACAGGCTCGCCGATCTCGTCGAAAAAGCTGCACCGCGGCTCGCCGAAATCGAAACGAACGACACCGGCAAGATCATCCGGGAAACGTCGAGCCAGATCGCGTACGTGGCCGAGTATTACCGCTACTACGCAGGCATCGCCGACAAGCTCGAAGGCAGCAGCATCCCCGTCGACAAGCCGGACATGCAGGTGTGGCTCGAGCGGCAGCCGGTCGGCGTGGTCGCCGCGATCGTGCCCTGGAACAGCCAGTTGTTCCTGTCCGCGGTCAAGATCGGCCCGGCGCTCGCGGCCGGCTGCACGGTGGTGCTGAAGGCGTCCGAGGAAGCACCGGGACCGTTGCTCGAGTTCGCGCGCGTCGTGCACGAAGCAGGATTCCCGCCGGGCGTCGTCAACGTCATTACCGGCTTCGGCCCGGAATGCGGCGCGGTGCTGAGCAGCCACCCGGGCGTCGACAAGGTCGCGTTCACCGGCGGCCCCGAGACCGCGCGCCACATCGTGCGAAACACGGCCAACAACCTCGCGAAGGTGTCGCTCGAACTCGGCGGCAAGTCGCCATTCATCGTGTTCGCCGATACCGATATCCAGAGCGCGGTGAATGCGCAGGTCGCCGCGATCTTCGCGGCGAGCGGCCAGAGTTGCGTCGCGGGTTCGCGCCTGCTGATCGAGGCTTCCGTCAAGGCGCAGTTCCTTGCGCTGCTGATCGAACGTGTGTCGCGGATTCGCGTGGGTTCACCCAACGAGCGGGAAACCGAGTACGGCCCGCTGTGTACGGAACGGCAGCTTCGCAACATCGAGACGGTCGTCGAGAACTCGGCGCGCCAGGGTGCCAAGGTGCTCGCAGGCGGAAAGAGGCTGGAGCGCGACGGGTATTACTACGCACCGACGATCCTCGACTGCACCGGCGTCGCGCAAGCCGACAGCATCACGACCGAATTGTTCGGCCCGGTGTTGTCGGTCGACACGTTCGAATCCGAACAGGAAGCGATCGAGAAGGCAAACGGCACCGCCTACGGCCTCGCGGCCGGCATCTTCACGACCAACCTGACGCGTGCGCACCGCGTGTCGAAGCGCGTGCGCTCCGGCATCGTGTGGATCAACACCTATCGGGCCGTGTCGCCGCTCGTGCCGTTCGGCGGCTTCGGGCTGTCCGGGCATGGACGTGAAGGCGGCCTGAGCGCCGCGCTCGAATACACGACCACGAAGTCCGTGTGGCTGCGCACGTCGGACGATCCGATTGGCGACCCGTTCGTGATGCGCTGAGCGGCTACGCTTTCGCCGGCAGTATCGACTCAAGGCCGCAAGGGCCATGCCGCGCCGCGCGCGTCATCAGGCGCATGCGGCGACGCATGGCCCCGGCAATAAAGATGGAGACAACATGACAAAGCAGGAAAGCGACGGTAGCGTTCTCGCCATCGAAAGCAACTCGATCGAATATGTTCCGCCGGAGGCGCGGCACGGCAAGCCGGCCGACCTCTTCACCCTGTGGTTCTGCACGAACCTCGCCCCGCTGGCCGTGATCTCCGGCGCGACGTCGGTACTGGTGTTCCACCTCGACCTGATAAGCGCGATCGTCGCGATCGCGGCCGGACAGTTCTTCGGCGCGATCTTTCATGCGCTCACTTCCGCGCAGGGGCCACTGGTCGGCGTGCCGCAGATGATCCAGAGCCGCGCGCAATTCGGCCGCTACGGGTCGCTGCTGGTCGTGTGCTTCACCACGCTGATCTATCTCGGCTTCTTCGTGTCGAACATCATTCTCGCGGGCAAGACGCTCCACACGGCGGCGCCCGCAGTGCCGGTGCCGATCGCAACCGTCATCGGCGCGATGCTCGCGACGCTGGTCGGCGTGATCGGCTGCCACTTCATTCATCGCTTCAACAAGATCGGCGCGTGGTTCATGGGTGGCGCACTAGTGGTCGGCATCGCGTTGATGGTGCCGGGCCTCGATGCGCGGATGTTCCAGCAGGGTCATTTCGATCTCGCCAACTGGTTCGCGATGTTCGGCTTGTGTGCGGTCTGGCAGATCAGCTTCGCGCCCTATACGTCCGACTATTCGCGCTATCTGCCGGCTTCCGCCGGATTCGGGAAGACCTTTGCGTACACGTACCTCGGCACGTCACTGGGGACGATCTTCGCATTCCTGTTCGGCGTGCTCGCCGTCAGCACCGGGCATTCGACGGACGCGATGCAGGCGATCCGCGAGCAGACCGGCGCGTTCGGCTACGTGCTGATCTTCCTGTTTCTGGTCAACATCATCGGCCACAACGGGATGAACCTGTATGGCGCGGTGCTGTCGTTCATCACCGCCGCGCAGACGTTCCGGCCGCACTGGGTGCCCGGCCGCAACGTGCGCGTCGTCGTGTCGGCGGTCCTGCTGGTGGTGTCGACCGCGGCTGCACTGTGGGCGTCGAGCAACTTCATCTCGATCTTCCTCAATGCGATCTTCGCGCTGCGCATCGTGCTGGCGCCGTGGATCGCGATCAACCTGATCGACTTCTACCTGGTCAACAACCGCCGCTACCGGGTCACGGAAATCATCAGCAGCAGTGGTGGCGTGTACGGGGCGTTCAATGTCAGGGCCATCGCGATCTACGCGTTCGGGATTGCGGTTCAGGTGCCGTTCATGGAGGAGAGCTTCTTCCACGGCGCGTGGGCATCGGTTCTCGGCGGCGCCGACGTATCGTGGATGATGGGCCTCGTCGTCACCGCGACGGTCTGCTACCTGTTCGCATCGAAGGACGGTTCGCATTCGCGCGGACGGTGCCCGGCGAGCGCCGGGGCTTTGGAATAACGAGGAAATCAATCATGAACGAAGATGATGCGCTGTTTCAGAAGGGCTTGCCGATCCGCCGCGAAGTGCTCGGCCCGGAATATGTCGATGCGTCGATGGAAAAGGCCGACGCCTTCATGATGGCGTTCCAGCGCGCAACCACGGCATGGGCATGGGGCTGGGCATGGGGCGATGAAACACTCGACCGCAAGACGCGCAGCCTGCTCAATCTCGCGATGCTGACCGCCGCCGGTCATACGAACGAGCTCAAGCTGCACGTGAAAGGCGCGCTCAACAACGGCGTGAGCGTCGATGAAATCAAGGCGACGCTGCTGCATGCCACCGCGTATTCCGGGATCCCGCACGGGCTCAGCGCGTTCAAGGCTGCGCATGAAGTGCTGGTGGCCGAAGGAGCGTTGAAGTAAGCGAGCCGCTCGCGCACGTGTAATGCGAGATCGCAACGCCGCGGCACACGCACACTGCGGTGGGCATCCGCCGCGCCGTATTCGCCGGCTCAATGCCGCCTCATTCCCCCGAACCCGTGCTCACCGCCGACGAACACCGGGCCACGGTGAAAGCCGGTGCCCATCGGAGCACCGACACGACCACGCATGCCCCCGTCGAAGTGGCCGACGTGACCGAAGTGGTCGAAGTGATGGCGATGATGGAAACGGTCGATGAAGACGAAGCTGACGCCCGTGCCGACGAACACCGCCGGTCCCCAGTACCAGGGATCGGCGTACGGATAGGCGGTATCCGGATACCACACGATGCTGCCGTCCGTGCTCTGCATCATCTGCCAGGTGCCGTCACCTTGCCGGCACGCGCGCCCGACGATCTGCTGTTCCGTGCCGTCGATTTCCGCTTGCATGACGACCGCACGGCAGCGGGCGCCTTCGTCCGGCGAGTCGTCATAGGTTTGCGCAAGCACGCACATGGAGCATCCGAGACAGACGACGCCCATCCCGACCCGAAACAAGTTGCACATGATCGGCTCCTGCATTGTTGCCCCCGACCACCCGAGCCTTGGCGTCACGGACGACGCGCGGCTTCGTATAGGGTCACCCGACCATTAGACGATGTGGCATGGCCGATTATTCCTGGGGTCGGGATACGCATGCGTGATACACGAACCGCCGACGATCATGCGCGCGCCGAACGCCGGACGATGCAGTAGACGCCCGCCGCCATCACGCCGAAGACCACATGGGCGACCAGCGTGATCGCGCCGCGCAGCGGAACGAACCACGGGAAGATCGCGGTGAACGCGTGCAGGTTGATACCGTAGAGCACCAGTCCGAACGCGCCGCCCGCCACCAGCGCGGCGCCGGGCGACAGGTTGCGCACCATCCTCGCCAGCACGGCCGTATAGGCAAGCGACAGCGCGGCATGCACCAGCGTCGCCACGCCCATGATCGTCGGATCGAAGCCCGGGGACGCGCCGAGCACGGCTCGCCCCATCACGAGGGCGGCCGTCAGGCGCGCGTCGCGCAGCAGGTTGTGAAAGGGGTCTTCTCCGGCAATCGGCCAGAGCATCAGCTCGATGACGGTCGAGCCGACCGCCGCGCCGAACGCTGCCCAGAGAATCGGGACCGGACCGTTCTGTTTCAATGGTGCTCCGCGATGGCCGCGCGCCGTGCGGACTTACAGCGGGCGTTCGCAATCCGTCCAGTATGCGAACGGATCGCGATGCTTCGGGTAGTGCTCGTCGAGCCATTTCAGCAACGTCGCACGCGCGTTGTCCAGATCGGCCTTCGACGACGACGTCGTCAGCTCGTGCACCTCGGCGGATTTTTCCCGGTCCATCACGTAGCAGTTCCAGTCGGGGCCGTCGAGATCCGGATCGTCGGACGCCTTCGACGACTTGCGCCAGCCGACCCCCTTGCGCGCATCGATGTAATAGCGCGGATGCACTTTCAGATACGACAGCTCGCCGCCCTGCAGGCTGCTTTCCGCGCGCAGCACGTCGCGTTCGTCGACGATCTGCGTGACTTCCGGCAGCCGGCGCGAGCGCCAGCCGGCCGGCAGCGTCGCCGTCGCCCGCACGGCGTCGTACGGGCCCCACGCGAGGCCCCAGGCTTCGGCCATGCGCTTCATGAACGCATCCGCGCCCGGATAGCCGCGCAACTGGATTCTCGTCGACAACGTGACTTCGACGCGGCCGTCGGCGCCGGCGGGGTCGCCTGCCGCTTCGAACGGGTTGCCCGGGCGCGACGCGCGCTGCTGCGCGTCCGCGGGCGCCATGCCCGAAAACAGCTGGTCGAGCGCCGCACGCGCTTTCGACGACTTGTCTGGTCTATTCATTCCTCATTCCCTCTGCATTCGAACGGTTCAACACGCTCGATTCTCGTTAATCTGTCGGGTCCCGCAATTTTCCGCGGTCGCATTGTCGACGATCCGGTAGCCCGGGTCGAGCGGCGGCGCCGTCCGCGCCGCGTGCGTCGCCTGCGTCGCACACCTCGACGCCCGTGCCGCCTATCCCAGCGCGGCCCGCATCCGCTCCATCAGCGCGAGCACCTCCGGACGATTCTCGCCCTTCGCATGCACGAAGTGATACCTGAGCGGCGACTCGACCTCATGCCGGCTCACGCGGACGAGCGCGCTGCGCCTGAGATACGCATCCGCGAGCGGCGTACGCGCCAGCGCCACGCCGAGCCCCGCCTCGGCCGCCGCGAGCACCAGGTTGTAGTCCTCGAAACGGCGATCCTGCGCGCGCGGCTTGAACGGTATGCCGAGCGCGTCGAACCAGGTGCGCCAGCCGGTCACGTCGGAGTCGTGCAGCAGCGGCATCTCGAGCAGCGCGGCGTCGTTGCGACGGCGCCGCGCGGCCAGCTGCGCGGCGAGCCGCGGATGCGCGACCGGATGGAGCGTCTCCGGCATGAACGCGCAGGTTTCGAGCTGACGCCAGTGGCCGCGCCCGTACCGGATCGACAGATCCGCTTCGCCGGCGGCGATGTCCACATTGCGAAGCTCGATGCCGAGCTCGATGCGCAACGCGGGCGCCTCGCTCTCGAGCGCGTGCTGGCGCTCGAGCAGCCAGAGCTGCGCAAATGCCGGCACCACGCTCATCCTGACCAGTCGCGGCGTACGCGGCGAGCGCCACTGGTCGGCCGCGCCGTCGATGATCGCGAACGCCTGTTCGATCCGGCCGACGAAACGCTGGCCGTCCGGCGTCAGCCGCACGCCGCGCGCATGACGTTCGAACAACGCCATGCCAAGCCAGTTCTCGACGGCCGCCACGCGCCGGCTGATCGCGCCGTGCGTGACGCCGGACGCGTCGGCGGCCGCCAGGAACGAGCCCAGCCGCGCCACCGCACAGACGGTCTCCAGGCTAGCCAGCGGCGGCCGCGGGCCGGGTGCCGGCGTGACCGACGGCAGCGCGTCCGCCGCATGCTGCTGCGTGCGCGCCGGGCCACCGGCCCGGCGTCGCACCGAGCTGTGAGCCATATTCATACCCGCTGGTTGATCTGTGCGCTAGCTTAACATCTCGCGTCGCCACACCATTGCCGCATGAACACGCTTTCCTCCCCCTCGTCGCGCAGCGCGCGACTGCCGCTCGTCGCGGCCGGCGCGGTGGCGTTCACGATCGTCTCGTGGGCCTCCGCCTTCCCGTTCATCCGGATCGGCCTGCACGGGCTGGCCCCGCTGCAACTCGCGGCCGCGCGCTTCGCGACCGCGGCGGTGCTCGCGATCGCATGGCTCGCGTGGCGGCGGCCTCGCATGCCGGCCAGACGCGACGCGTTGCGCTTTCTCGTCTGCGGCCTGCTCGGCATCGCACTCTACAACGCGCTGCTCAATACCGGCGAGCAGACCGTGTCGGCCGGCGCGGCGAGCTTCATCGTGAACACGCTGCCGATCTTCACGGCGCTGCTGGCCGCGGTGTTTCTTCGCGAACGCTTCAATCGCCGCGGATGGCTCGGTTCGCTGGTCAGCCTGGCCGGCATCGCCGTGATCGCGCACGGCCAGCCCGGCGGCCTCGTGCTCGGCTCCGGCAGCACGCTGATCCTCGGCGCGGCATTGTGTTCGGCCAGCTATTTCGTGCTGCAGCGGCGGCTGATTCCCGTCTACGGCGCGCTGCCCTGCACCGCGTATACGCTGCTGGCCGGTGCGCTGCTGCTCACGCCATGGTTGCCCGGCGCGCTCGCGTCGCTCGGCGGCGGCGCGTCACGCGACACGGCGCTCGCCGTCCTGGTGCTCGGCATCTTTCCCGCCGCGCTGGGTTACGCGACCTGGACCTTCGCGCTCGGCTACTTCGGCGCGGCGCGCGCCGCCAATTTCCTGTACCTGACACCGGCCGTCGCGACGGTGTTGTCGATGGCGCTGACAGGCGAGCGGCCCGGCATCGAAACGGTGTGCGGCGGCCTGCTGGCGATCGCCGGCGTGATATTCGTGGCCATGCGCGGACGGACGTAGGCATGCGGCCGCGCGGGACGGCGACGCCGGTCCGGACGAGCCGGCAGCGGGCCGGCCGAGCCGAACGAGCCGTCCCCCGTCATCTGCAAAGCCGGACGTACACGCTGCGCCGAACGACCCGTCGCCATTCGCAATTCGCCGACGCGGCCGGGCTTGACCGTTAGTTGCAACAAGCGGATGACGGCATCTCGTGCAGCGCCACGGCGACGAAACTGTGCAGACAAATCGACCGAACAGTGCCGGATTGATTGCATCGCGCTGTCCATGGTCATCGGGATCGGCCCGGTCGAATAATCGAGGCAATCGACGGCGCACAAAGGTCACACCTGCGCGACGCATCGCGAAACGGCCGCGCCATCGCATCACATTTGCGCAAGGCCGGGCAATTCGCGGAAGCGGGCGCAAGCGCGTTCGGATATATTCATACGAATTGCGTGTCGCCGGACGCAATCGCCCGCTCGCTCGTGCGAGCCCCGGGTGACATGCAAGTCGGGCCCGTCACGGGTCACGGAGATTCGTCCGGCACACCGACCGCCTCACAAGGGCGCGCGGCAAACCGGACGGCACCAGAAATATCAATCAACGGAGATGGCAGATGGAACGAAGCACTGTCGGCATGCGCTGCAAACCCCTGATCACCGTCGCACTGGCGGCCGCCGCATTTGCGGCCGCGTCGGGCGCGATGGCCGACCAGGTCGTGAAGATCGGCAGCGTCGAACCGACGACGGGCGGCATTTCGCACCTCGGCAAGGACAACGAGAACGGTGCGCGCCTCGCGGTGGAAGAAATCAATGCGAAGGGCCTGACAATCGGCGGCCAGAAGATCACGCTGCAGCTCGACGCGCAGGATGACGCGGCCGACCCGCGCCAGGCCACGCAGGTCGCGCAGAAGCTCGTCGACGACAAGGTCGTCGCCGTCATCGGCCACCTGAACTCGGGCACGTCGATCCCTGCCTCGAAGATCTACAGCGACGCGGGCATCGTGCAGATCTCGCCGTCCGCCACGAACCCGACCTACACGCTGCAGGGCTTCAAGACCACGTATCGCGTGGTCGCGACCGACGCGCAGCAAGGTCCGGCACTCGCGAGCTACGCGCAGTCGAAGGGCGTGAAGAGCGTCGCGGTGATCGACGATTCGACCGCGTACGGCCAGGGCCTCGCGAACGAATTCGAGAAGAAGGCGAAGGCGCTCGGCCTGAAGGTGCTGTCGCACGACGCGACCAACGACAAGGCCGTCGACTTCCGCGCGATTCTCACCAAGGTCAAGGGCGAGAACCCGGACGCGATCATGTACGGCGGCATGGACGCCACCGGCGGCCCGCTCGCGAAGCAGGCGAAGCAGCTCGGCCTGCGCGCGAAGATCCTGTCGGGCGACGGCGTGTGCACCGACTCGCTCGCCCAGCTGGCCGGCCCGGCCGCCGACAACGTGCTGTGCTCGCAGGCGGGCGCGGCGCTCGAGAAGATGCCGGGCGGCGCGGCGTTCCTCGCCAAGTACCAGAAGCGCTTCAACCAGGGCATCAAGTTCGATGCGCCGTTCGCGTACGACGCGGTCTACATCGCCGTCGACGCGATGAAGCGCGCGAACTCGACGGACCCGGCGAAGATCCTCGCCGCGATGCCGTCGACGAAATATGAAGGCGTGATCGGCACGACGACGTTCGACGCGAAGGGCGACCTGACGCACGGGATCATCTCGATCTACGGCTACAAGAGTGGCAAGAAGACCTTCCTCGACCAGGTGAAGATGTAACGCCTCGCGACGCCGGCACGACGGGAACGCCACCCGTTTGCGCCGGCGTCGCGCGGGGCCGATTCATGTTTTGCGGAGATGAGGCGACATGTGTGCAATGGCGTACGCGGAATTTCAACAGGAGTTGAAGAAAGCGCAGTTGACGGCGCGCGAGTTCGCCCGGCTGATCCGGATGAACGAAAGTTCCATCACGAACTATTCGAGCAAGGGCACCGTCCCTTCCCACCTCGCGGTCATCGCGACACTCATCGGCGCGCTCGCCGCGCACGAGATCGATTTCCGGCACGTGATCGGCAAGACGGGCATCGAGCCGAAACGGCCGCGCGGCGTCGGCGCGTTTCAGGCGGCGGACAAGCCGCGCACGCGAAAGACCGCGAAAGCCGGCTCCTGAGCCGCAGCGGTCGGTAGCGGCATCGTCGGTGCCGCTCGACACCGTCACGCGCGCTGCCGCGCCGCGCTCGCGGCCCGCCCGTCACGCCGCCGCACGCACGTGCTCGAGCAGCGCCTGCAGCGGATGACGCACCTGCCGCGCGGACAGGCGCTTCACCTGGCTGCGGCACGAATATCCGGTCGCCAGCGCTTCGCCCTCCTGTTCCGGCGCATCGACATGCGCGGCCCACGATTGCGCATAGATCGTGCGCGACGTGTGCACGTTGCGCGCCTCGTGCCCGTAGGTCCCCGACATCCCGCAGCACCCTGCCGCCTGAACCGCCAGGCGCAACCCGCGACGCGCGAACACCTGCGCCCACTGCTTGCCGCTGTCGGGCGCGTTGGTCTTCTCGGTGCAATGCGGCAGCAGCCGGTACGCTGCCGATACGCCGTGCGCGCCCGCCCCGGCCTCCGGCATCGCGTCCAGCAACCACTCCTGCGGCAGCGCGACCTTCGGCACGTCGGCGAGCCCCGTCACCTTCAGGTATTCCTGCCGATACGTGAGCGTCATCGCCGGATCGAGGCCGACGAGCGCGACACCCGAGCGCGCGAGCGCGGCCAGTTGCGTCGCGTTGCGAATCGCCGCCTGCTCGAACGCGCGAAGAAAGCCCTGTACGTGCAGCGCCTTGCCATTCGGCGCGAGCGGCGCGAGCCACACCTGGAAGCCGATACGCGCGGCCAGTTCGATCAGCGTCGCCAGTTGCTCGGTGTCGAAATAGCGCGTGAACGTGTCCTGCACGATGACGACGCTGCGTGCGCGCTGCGCATCGCTCAACGCGGCGAGCGCCTGCGGCTCGGCCGGCCGCACCTTCCATTGCCGGATCACGGCCGCGAGGTCGAAGCGGCTCAGGAGCGGACTATCGACCATGCCGACGTGCCGCTCGAGCAGCGTGCGCACCCAGCCGGCGCGCATCAGCCCGTTGTACAGCGCGGGCACGCGCGCCATCCACGGCATCGTGAATTCGAGCGAGCCGATCAGGTAGTCGCGCAGCGGCCGCAAGTAGCGCTGGTGATACAGCTCGAGAAAGCGCGAGCGGAACTCGGGCACGTTGACCTTGACCGGGCACTGCCCCGCGCACGACTTGCACGCGAGGCAGCCGGCCATCGCGTCGTACACCTCGTGCGAAAAGTCGGCTTCGCCGTTGCGCGCAGCGCGGCTGTTGCGCCAGCGTTGCGCGAAACCGCGCAGGAACGGCTGCCGCGCCCGCGCGGCCGCGACGATGTCGACGCCGGCCTGTCCTTGCAGACGCAACCATTCGCGCATCAGCGACGCGCGCCCCTTCGGCGACTGCACGCGTTCGCGCGTCGCCTTCCACGACGGGCACATCGCGTCGTCCGGATCGAAGTTGTAGCACGCGCCGTTGCCGTTGCAGTGCATCGCCGTGCCGTAGCTCTGCCACACGCGCTCGTCGATCTGCCGGTCGTGGTCGCCGCGCGTGGGCACCTCGTCGATCTTCAAGAGCCGCAGCGTGGGCGCCGGCGGCGTCGCGATCTTGCCCGGGTTGAACTGGTTGTGCGGATCGAACGCGGCCTTCAGCTGCTGCAGCGACGGATACAGCTCGCCGAAGAACGCCGGCGCATATTCGGAGCGCACGCCCTTGCCGTGCTCGCCCCATAACAGGCCACCATGCCGCTGCGTGAGTTCGGCCACCGCGTCCGACACCGGCCGCACCAGCGCCGCCTGCTTCGGGTCCTTCATGTCGAGCGCCGGGCGCACGTGCAGCACGCCCGCGTCGACGTGGCCGAACATCCCGTACTGCAGCCCGTGGCCGTCGAGCAGCGCGCGGAATTCGGCGATGTACGCGGCGAGATTCTCGGGCGGCACCGCGGTGTCCTCGACGAACGGCTGCGGGCGCGCCTCGCCCTGCACGTTGCCGAGCAGGCCGACCGCGCGCTTGCGCATCGCGTACACGCGCTTCACCGCGTCGTCGCCGGTCGCGAGCGTGTGGCCGAGGCGCTCGACGCTCGTGTCGGTGCGCAAATGCTCGACGAACGCACGCACGCGCGCATCGACGTCGCCGGCGTCGTCGCCGCAGAATTCGATCAGGTTGATGCCGAGCGTCGGACGCGCATCGTCCTGCGGGAAATACTCGGCCACGCTGCTCCACACGAAGTCCTTCATCGCGAGCATCAGCACCTTCGAGTCGACCGTCTCGATCGACAACGGCTTGAGTTCGAGCAGCGCGCGCGCATCGCGCAGCGCGTCCATGAAGCCGGCGTAGCGCACGTTGACCAGCACCGAATACTTCGGGATCGGCAGCACGTTCAGCTTCGCCTCGACCACGAAACCGAGCGAGCCTTCGGCGCCGCACAGCACGCTGTTCAGGTTGAAGCGGCCGTCCGGTTCGCGCAGGTGCGCGAGATCGTAGCCGGTCAGGCAGCGATTGAGCTTCGGAAACTTCGCGTCGATCAGCGCGGCCTTTTCGTCGCTGATGCGGCGCGCGGTGCGATAGACCTTGCCGACCCGGTCCTGCCGTGCGCAGCGGCGTTCCAGTTCGTCGTCCGCGAGCGCGTCGCTGTGCAGTTGCTCGCCGCCCATCAGCACGAAGTCGAGCGCGAGCACGTGGTCGCGTGTCTTGCCGTACGTGCAGCTGCCCTGCCCGCTCGCGTCGGTGTTGATCATCCCGCCGACCGTCGCGCGGTTCGACGTCGACAGCTCGGGCGCGAAAAACAGGCCATGCGGCTTCAGCGCGGCGTTGAGCTGGTCCTTGACGACGCCCGCCTGCACGCGCACCCAGCGCTCGCCGGCATTGATTTCGAGGATCCGGTTCATGTTGCGCGACAGGTCCACGACCACGCCGTCGGTCAGCGACTGCCCGTTGGTGCCCGTGCCGCCGCCGCGCGCCGCCACCGCGACGTCGCGGTGCGCGGGTTCGGCGAGCAGGCGCGCGAGCAGCCGCACGTCGTCCGCATGCGCGGGGCAGATCACCGCCTGCGGCAGGCGCTGGTAGATCGAGTTGTCGGTCGCCTGGACGGTCCGGTTCGCATGGTCCGAGCGGATTTCGCCGGCGAATCCGGCCGCCTGGAGGGCGGCGAGAAAGTCGCGGTAACGAGCCTCGGGCGGGCTGGCGGGACGGGGCAACGGAGCGATCGGCATGGGATGAAAGCGCAATGTGGAGGGAGCCGGTGCGCGGCCTCGATCGAAAACATGAGTTTTGAGCAAGATTCCACGCAGCCCGGAAATCCAGTATCGTGCGAATCAGCGCGAGAAACAAACGAATTCTCCCCCGGCACAACTTGCATAAAACTCATGAATTACCGTCGCCTGACCCCGTCCATGTCGCTGCTGCTGGTGTTCGAGGCCGCCGCGCGCCACGAAAGCTACACGCGTGCGGCCGACGAGCTGTCGCTGAGCCAGAGCGCGATCAGCCGGCAGGTCCAGACGCTCGAGGATCAGCTCGGCGTGCCGCTGTTCCGGCGTGAAGGCCGCTCCGTGAAGCTGACGGAAGTCGGGCGGCGCTACTTCGTCGAGCTGAGCGGCGCGCTCGGGCGCATCCGCGGCGCGACGCTGCAGGCGATGTCGCACCAGGCCGGCGCCGGCACGCTGCGGCTCGCGACCTTGCCGACCTTCGGCTCGAAATGGCTGCTGCCGCACCTGCACGATTTCTATGCCGCGCATCCGGGCGTGACCGTGCACCTGCATTCGCGGATCGGCGGCATCGACTTCCATACCGACGATCTCGACGCGGCCATCACCGTCGGCGCGGGCGACTGGCCCGGCCTGCACGCGCACCGGCTGTACAACGAGTTCCTGATCGCGATCGCGAGCCCCGAGTCAGTCGGGCGCCGCAAGGCCGGCCCGCGCGCGCCGGCATGGGCGGTCGGGCAGACGCTGCTGGGCGTGACGAGCAATCAGCACGCGTGGGCCGAATGGTTCTCGCATTTCGGGCTCGATCATCGCGAGATGCGCATCGGTCCCAGTTTCGAGCTGACGTCGCACCTGATCCAGGCCGTGCGGGCGGGAATGGGGATCGGCCTCGTGCCGAAGGTGCTGGTGGAAGACGAGCTCAGCCGCAACGAGCTCGTGTCGATCGGCGATGCGATCACCAGCCAGCGCAGCTACTACCTCGTGTATCCGCCGGAAAACGACACGCTGCCGTCGCTGGTCGCGTTTCGGGAATGGCTGCTGAAATCGTGCTGACGTGCTGAAGCGCAGGCAGCCGCGCGGCGCGCTCACGCGCGCCATTCATCGAGAATCTGTTCGGCGAGGTAGTCGCACAGCGGGCGCGCCGATTGCGCGCTGCGCGCCAGCACGACCTCGATCGCGTCGAGCGGCGGCAGCCCTTCGTTCTGCGACAACCGGACGAGATGCGCGGGAATGCTGCAGCGCGCGAGCGGCGCGATCGCGAGGCCGGCCTCGACCATGCTGAGCAAGCCGAGGAAGCTCGGGCTTTCGTATGACATCCGGAACGGAATCTTCTGCCGGTTCAGCGCCTTGAGCGCGTGATCGCGCGCCATGCTGCCGTGCGTGAAGAGCGCGACCGGCAGCGGCCGCTCTTCCCATACGTTCCGTTTCGCCGAGCCGGTCCACACGATCGGCTCGCGCCGCACCAGCTCGCCGGTCACGCCCTTGATGCGCGTGAGGCAGGCCAGATCGATGGTGTTGTCCTTCAGCATCGGCACCAGCGCGCTGCTCGGCTGGCCGATCACGCGCACTTCGACGCGCGGATGCATCGCGGCGAACTTGCCGAGTACCTGCGGCAGCAGCGACGAGATGTAGTCGTCCGGCACGCCGATCGTCACGCGCCCGCGGATCTCAGGCCGCACGACCGACGCCCACGCCTCGTCGCGCAGCGCCAGCATCCGGCGGCCGTATTCGGCAAGCATGCGGCCGTCGTCGGTGGCCGTGACATTGCGCGTGTCGCGGATGAACAGCGGCTTGCCGAGTGCGTCCTCCAGCGCCTTGATCTGCATGCTCACCGCCGACGGCGACCGGTGCACCGCCTGCGCGCCCTGCGCGAACGAGCCGGACTCCGCCACGGCCACCACCATCGCCAGCACATCGAGGTCGAGCTTTTTCATGTCATTCAGAAAATCTGATCAATCGATTCAGTTTATCCCGTTTTACTGTCCTCCTCCAAGGCCGGACAATGGACGTCATCGACATTCATCGCGGGAAGCTGTAACCATGCATACCTCCGGCTCGCTCTACGGATTCCTGGTTATCGGCGGCATGCTCGCGATCACGCCGGGGCCGAACATGGTCTACGTGATGTCGCGCTCGATCGCGCAAGGGCGCACCGCCGGGCTGATTTCGCTGGCGGGCGTGACGGTGGGCTACCTGTTCTACATGTTCGGCGCCGCGTTCGGGATCACGACGCTGTTCCTGAGCGTGCCGTACGCGGGCACCGTGCTTGGCGTGGTGGGCGCCGCGTATCTGCTCTACCTCGCGTGGCAGGCCGTCCGGCCCGGCGGCCGTTCACCGTTCGAGGTGAAGACGCTGCCGAACGAGCAACCGCTGCGGCTGCTCGCGATGGGCGCGACGACCAGCGTGCTGAATCCGAAGCTCGCGATGCTGTTCGTGTCGCTGCTGCCGCAGTTCATCGATTACCGGCAAGGCAGCGTGTTCGGCCAGTCGCTCTTGCTCGGTTCATTGCTGATCGCGGCGTTCGTGTCGGCGAACGGACTGGTCGCGATCGGCTCGAGCCGCATCGCGACGTTCCTGCACGGGCGGCCGGCGCTGCTGCTCGCGCAACGCTGGGCGATGGGCGCGGTGCTCGGCGGCCTCGGCGTGCAGATGCTCGTCGAGGCGTCGAGCATGGCGGGTGTGGCGTGACGGCCGCGACGCACGTACCGATGTGCATCGCGCCGCCGCGCGTTCACTTCGTCAGCAATTCGGCCTCCAGGTCGCGCAGCCGCTCCGGAAACCGCACGCGCAGCACCACGAACCACGCGAGCCCGACCGCCAGCAACGCGACGAACACGTAAGGCAGCCATGCATAGACGCCGTCCGGCACCGGATACACGCTGCCGGCGAGCGGAATCGCGAGCAGCACGACCGCGACGACGCTGATCGCGACGTGCCGCGCGCGAAGCCTGCGTTGCCGACGCAGATAGAGCGGCGCACCGATCGCGACCAGCACGTAGGCGAGCAGCCAGCCGTAGGTGGCGATCGAGCTGAGATAGCCGTACGAATCGAGCAGTGCCGTGCCGCGTGCGGTCAGCACCAGCGCCGTCGCCAGCGCGAGCACCGCGATCAGCGCGACCGCGACGTGCGGCGTCGCGTTCGTCTCGTGCGCGCGCCCGGTCGACGCATGCAGCACGCCCTGCCGCCCGAACGTATAGACGATGCGCGCCGCCGCGTTGATCGACGAGAAGAATGCCGCGAAGAAGCTGAGCGCCACCCCTGCGTCGATCAGCACCCCGACCCACCCGGCGCCCAGCCGATGCGCGAGCACCGCGAGCGGCCCGTCGACGCGATCGAGCGGCGGCGTCTGCCCGTGGAATGCGCCGACCATCCCGTACGCGCCGACCACGAACAGCAGCGCCGGCCCGACCACGCTGATCAGCACCGCACGCGGAATCGCGCGGAACGGGTCGCGCGCCTCGGCGCCGAGCACGGTCGCGCTCTCGAACCCGGTGAAGCTGAAGAACGCCAGCACCATCCCGAGCTGCAGCTGCGTCGGCTTCACGCCTTCGAGCGTGAGCTGCGCGCGATCGACGGGATGACCGCCGAATGCGATCGTTCCGATCACGACGGCGGCGATCAGCAGCAGCGTCGCGAGCTCGACGAACAGCGTGAAGCGCGTGGACAGCCGGATGTCGCGAAACGCGATGTACCACGCGGCAAACGCGGTGACGACCGTGAGGCCGAGCACCGTGCCGAGCGGCGTCGCGGCGCCGAGCAGCCCCGTTTCGCGGCCGAGCACGAGAAACGTGTTGATCGTGCCCTGCAGGATGCCCGCCGCGGCCACCGCATAGGCGATCAGCAGCGACCAGCCGCAGATGGCGCCCCAGGTCGGCCCGATGCCGGCCGACACGTATGCATACAGCGCGCCCGGCGACGCCGAATCGCGCGCGAACACCGAGATGCTCCACGACGAGAACAGCAGCGCGACGATCGCGAACAGGTACGCGAGCCAGGTGCCGTTGCCGGCCGTCGCGAACACGGCGGGAATCAGCACGCCGATCCCGCCCGACACGCCGACGAGGCCGATCGACTGCGCGATCAGCTCGGGCAGGCTCAGGTAATTGCGCCGCAGGCCGCCTGCCTGCGGCGCGGTGCCCGGCGCGGGCAGCGCCTGCGCGGGTGTGGCTGGATGGCTCATCGATTCACCTTGTCATGATTGGGGCGGCGCGGCGTGTGCCGCGTCCGTGGCATGGCCTCGACGCGGGCCGCTGCGTGCGCCCGTACGAAAATGCGCGCCGCGGCGAACATCGGAACGACGTCGCGGCAGCGACGCCGGCGCGGGTTCGTCAGTTCCACGAATGGCGCGCGGGCTTCACGCCGTTGAGGTAGTAGTTGCCGACCGCGTGGTATTTCCAGCGCACGGGATCGTGCAGCGTATGCACGCGCGCGTTGCGCCAGTGGCGGTCGAAGTTGTATTTCGCGAGCGTCGACTTGCTGCCGCCCAGTTCGAACAGCTTGCTCGCCGCGAGCAGCGATACCTCGGTCGTCGCGATCTTCGCCTCGCCGACGGCGATCGCGGCCTGCGCGACCGTGTCCTCGTCAGGCTCGCGCTTCGCGACGTCGACGAAGCGCCCCGCGCGCGCGAGCAGCGCTTCGGCCGCATGCACGCGGTACGCGATGTCGCCGATCTGCGCGATCGTCAGCGGGTCCTCGCTTGCGCGCTCGACGCCGCTGTCGATCCAGGGCCGCGCATGCTGCTGCACGAATGCGATCGTGTCCTGCAGCGCGGCGCGCGCGATGCCGAGATCGATCGCGGCCGTCGTGATCTGCGCGAACGGGCCCGCGAAGGTCGGACGATCGTACGAACGCTGCGTGTGGAAGATCTCGAACGCGCTCACGCGCACGTTCTCGGCGATCACCGTGCCGCTCGCGGTGGTGCGCTGGCCGAAGCCGCTCCAGTCGTCGATCACGGTCAGCCCCGGCGCGCCCTGCCGCACGAATGCAAGTACCGCCTGGTCCGCCTCGTCGAGGGCCAGCACCGGAATCCAGTGCGCGAACAGCGTACCGGTCGAGTAGAACTTGCGGCCGTTCAGCACGAATCCGTCGCCGTCGCGGTGCACGCGGGTCTGGATGTCGAGCACGTTCTTGCCGCCCGCTTCCGAAAACGCGTTGCCGTAGCGCGCGCCCTTCAGCACGAGATCGAAGAAGAAGCGCTTTTGCGCATCGTTGCCTTCGAGACGAATATCCTCGATCAGGCAGTAGTGATTCTGCGGAATCTGCCCGATCGACGGGTCCGCCTGCGAGACGATCGCAATCACTTCCGCGAGCGTGACGTTCGACACTTCCGCGCCGCCGTATTCGCGCGGCACGGTGATCCCCCACAGCCCGCTCGACGAAAACAGCTCGATTTCGTCGTACGGCAGCTTCCGTTCGCGATCGCGCAGCGCCGCATGTTCGGCGAGTCGCGCCGCGACCTGATGCGCGACGTCGAGCGCTTCGGCATCGGAGCCGATGACGGGAACGGGCGCAGCGTCTGCTTGCGGCCGCGTGTGTTCTTCGATGATTTCCGTGGACATGGAGTTTCCGGCAAAAATCTGCATGGATCGACGGCGCCGCGCAGGCATCCGTCGACCGCCTGTTTCGATAGGGGAAGCGTCAGGCGCCTCACCTGCGATGCTCATCGCAGGCCGTCCGTTCGCCCGCCCCGTGCGCGGCCTGCCTCAGCGCCTCAGCACTTCAGCGCGCAGGCGCCGCGCATCACGCGGCAACCGCCTGCCGCTGCGCTTCCAGTTCGCGCACGAGCGGCAGCACGCGCTTGCCGAAGTACTCGACTTCCTCGATGAAATGCAGGAACCCGGCGAGCACGAGATCGACGCCGATCGCCTTCAGCGCGACGATCCGCTCGGCGATCTGTTGCGGCGTGCCGATCAGGTTCGTGCGGAAGCCGTCGTTGTACTGCACGAGATCCTCGAACGTGGATTTCGCCCAATTGCCCTCGCCTTCAGGCGACGCCTTGCCGGCTTCCTTCACCGCATCGCCGAACGCATTCACCGCCTCGACATGCGCGTGCCGGATGATGTCGTCGAGCACGGCCTTCGCCTCTTCCTCGGTATCGCGCGCGATGATGAACGCGTTGACGCCGATCCGCAAGCGATGGTTGTTCGCAGCGGCCTTCGCGCGGATGTCGTCGATCTGCGCCTTCAGGTTCTCCGGCGTATTGCCGTTCGTGAAGTACCAGTCCGACACGCTGGCCGCGTTGTCGCGCGCCGCGCGCGAGCTGCCGCCCTGGAAGATCTCCGGGTGCGGTTTCTGCACGGGCTTCGGGCTCAGCGTGTAGTCGTTGAAGCGGTAGAAGTCGCCCTTGAACGTGAAATTGTCCTGCGTCCAGATGCCCTTGAGCGCCTGGATGAATTCCTTCGAGCGCCGATAGCGTTCGTCGTGCTCGAGCCACGGCTCGCCGATCGCGGTGAACTCGCCCTTGAACCAGCCGCTCACCACGTTGATCGCAATGCGCCCGTTCGAGATGTGGTCGATCGTCGCGAGCTGCTTCGCGACCACGGCCGGATGCCACGGCCCCGGCAGGATCGCCGCAAGCACCTTGAGCTTCGTCGTCGCGTGCAGCAGCGCCTGGCTGAACGACACCGACTCGTGCTGGTATTCGGCGCCGTAGCCGGCCGTGAAGCGGATCTGGCTCAACGCGTAGTCGAAGCCGGCCGCTTCGGCCGTGCGCGCGAGTTTCTGGTTGTATTCGAGGCTCCAGTCGGTACGCTGCTCGATCGTGCTGACGACGAGGCCGCCGCTGACGTTCGGCACCCAGTATGCGAATTTGACGCCGTCGGCCGAAGATTCGTGATTGCTCATGAGAAGTCCTGATCGAATGGGAAAACGAGAGACGGGCTAAGCGGCCGCGGCGGCAAGCGCGCGCGGACGCAGCTGCGGCACCGCGCGCTCGACCGCGAGCGCGATGCGTGCGCGCAGTGCGGGGTTCGCGATCTCGTAGCGGTCGAAATCGCTTTCGGCCGCATACACGCCGATCGGCAGCGTGCGCGCCTGGAAGAAGCTGAAGAGCGGCCGCAGCTGATGGTCGATCACGAGCGCATGCCGCTCGCTGCCGCCGGTGGCCGCGAGCAGCACCGGCACATCGACCAGCGACTCGTGATGCACGAGGTCGAACAGGTGCTTGAAGAGGCCGGTGTACGACGCGCGATACACGGGGCTCGCGACGACGAGCGCATCGGCCGTCTCGATCGCGCGGATCAGCGCGTCGAGATCGGGCGGTACCTGCGCGCGCTTCAGCGCGCCGGCCAGCCGGCTGCCGATTTCGCGGAGTTCGATCGACCGTGCGTCGATCGGCACCGCATCGCCGAGCGCGCTGACGATCGCGTTCGTCAGCGCCAGCGTGCGTGACGGCCGCTGCAGGCCGCCCGAGATGGCGACGACGTTGAGGGTATTGCTCATGCGATGCGTTCCCGTTGTCGAGCTGCGCGTTGCCGCGCCGATACCGTGTCGGGTTTGCAAGGAGCGTGCCATTGTCGACGCAGGCGCGATCGCGTCGATCCTCTGCATGACGAAATATCGTTCGAGCGCCCGCCTGGCATGGCTTCCGCAGCCATATGACCGATCGTGGCAAGCGCTCCGGAAATCACGTCACATCGATATTCCGCACGGCGATGAACCGGCGGAAACAGCCGTGCTGATGCGCTGCTGCTCAATCAGCAGTGTCGCGCGCTCCAGCCGTCCGATTGCGACGCGCGGCGCGCATCGCGTCGAGCGCGATGCCGTCGAATCCGCTGTCGCGGCAGCACGTTCCCGCGCCGTTGCATCCTGCGCAGCAATCCCGCTTTCGTTATCAGAAATCGATGTTTCCCGTGCGGCGCAAAACACTGAACACTCTGCTGACTGGGCAGCAACCGGACCGCGGCGCCCGCCGGCGCGGGTCCGGCCCGTTCGATCGACTTACGCCTTCATCGCCATGACTTCACTGTTTGCCACGCCACGTCCGGTCAATCTTCGTGTCGTCACCGCGCAGCCGGACGAATCGCATAGCGCGCCCGCTCCCGCCCGTCCGGCGCACCACGCATCGGCCCGCCCACGCGCGCACGTATTCGTCGATCCACGTTCGCTCGCGCTACTCGAGCGCGTGCGGTGCGTCGCGCCGAGCGACGCGAACGTGCTGATCGTCGGCGAAACCGGCACCGGCAAGGAGCTGATCGCGCGCCACGTGCACGACGTCAGCCATCGCGGCGGCGGGCCGTTCGTCGCCGTGAATTGCGGCGCGCTCTCCGACACGCTCGTCGACAGCGAACTGTTCGGTCATGAGAAAGGTGCATTCACGGGCGCGGCCGGCACGAAGCCGGGCTGGTTCGAGGCCGCGAACGGCGGCACGCTGTTTCTCGACGAGATCGGCGACCTGCCGCTATCGATGCAGGTCAAGCTGCTGCGTGTATTGCAGGAACGCGAGGTCGTGCGGCTCGGCTCGCGCACGGGCATCCCGATCGACGTGCGCGTGGTGGCCGCGACCAACGTCGACCTGCAGCAGGCGGTGGCGGACGGACGGTTTCGCGGCGACCTGTTCTACCGGCTCAACGTCGTGCGGCTCGACGTGCCATCGCTGCGCGAACGGCCCGGCGACATCCTGCCGCTCGCGCGCCACTTCTTCGACGCATACCGCGGCCGCCTCGGCCACGGGCCGCGCAGCATCGATCCGCGCGCGGCACGCCGCCTCGAAGCGCATTCGTGGCCCGGCAATATCCGCGAACTGGAGAACGTGATGCATCACGCGCTGCTGGTGAGCCGTCACGATGCACTGCAGGACACCGACCTGAACCTGTCGTCGTCGTGCGTGCCGGTCACGGCCGCGGGGGAAGCGGCGAGTCGGGTGCCTGCCCGGGAAGCGCTCGAGCTGGCGCTATGCGCGCTGTTCGACGAGGCGCACGAGAACTTGTTCGAGCATATCGAGGACACCGTGATGCGGGTCGCGTTCGACTTCAGTCACCGCAACCAGATCCAGGCTGCGCGCCTGCTCGGCATCAGCCGCAATGTGCTGCGTGCGCGCTTGATTCGCGCGAAAGCGATCGCGGCAGCCAAGTAGGCGCGATCGCGAGACGGCACGCGGCGCTGCGCATCAGGTGCTGCGGGTGACGGCCGCGTCGGCGCGTCGCGCATCGTCGACGGCGTGGCTCGGCGAAGGCGATGCGGCGCGCGGTCCCGCAGCGGCGAGCCGCGCGTCGTCCGGCCGCTCGCCGCGCGGTGCGCCGCTATTTCCCGACGCCGCCCGTCACACCGCCGAGCAACGACGTCACGGGCGCGAGCGGATTCGCCGCGGAACCGGCGCCGCCCACGCCGCCACCGACCACACCGGTGACCGTCGACACGAGATTGGTCACCGGAGCAAGCGGACTCGCCGCGCCGGCACCGGCCGCGCCGCCGAGCGCACCGGTCAGCGACCCGAGCGGCGTCGAGCCGGCCCCCGACAGCAAGCCGCCGAACGGGCCGGACGCGCTCGAACCGCCCGGCGCGCCGTTCGACGGACCGTTCTGCACGGTGGTGATGGAAGCGCCCGAGAGACTCACGATCAGGCCGGGAATCGGCGCGACGCCGTTCGGGCCGTTGGCGTTCACGAGTCCACCTGCGTTCGTGACGGTATTGCCGAGCGCGCCGACGACTTCACCCACCGCCCCGACCGCCGGTTGCGACGAAACGGAGCCCATCCGCGCCCCGGTCGTCGCCAGCGCGCCGCCGACCTGCCCGAGCAGGCCGGCCACCGGCTGCCCGAGGCCCGTGGTCGCCCCGATCTGCTGCGTCGCCTGGCCGGCCGTGATGACGAGCGGCGTGACGGCCGAGCTGAGCGGCTGCGTGACCTGTTGCACGGCGCCCGACGCCAGCGTCGCGCCGACCGTCTTGCCCGCCGTGCCGAGGCCGCCGGCCACGGTGTCGAGCGCCGCGCCGACGGGGGTGGTCACCGGCGCCAGCGGCCCCGAGCCGAGCGCGCGGACGGTCTGCGCGAGGCCCGCGACCGGATTCGCCGTTGCGCCGACCACGTCGCCGAGGCCGGCAACCGTCGTGCCGACCGGATCGGACGTCGAGCCGATCCTGCCGAGCCCGTCGCTGAGCGCATTGGTCGCGGCGCGCGAAATCGTGCTGACGCTCGAGATCGTGTCGCCTGCGCTGCGCGTCACGGCGTTGCCGAGGACCGGCAACGACGCCGCGCTGACGGTCGAGCCGACGCCGACCGCGAGCGCGCCGGCGGTACTCACGACGCCGCGCGTGCCGGGGGCGCCGCTGGTGCCCCAGCCTCCGTCCGACGTGTTGCCGCCGGACGCGTTGCCGGCGGTCGTTGCTCCACTGGTGTTCGCGGAGGCGCTCGACGGCGCGGCGACGTCGTTGCCGCCGCAGGCGGCCAGCACGCCGGCGGCGGCGAGCAACGCCGCGGACGTGACAATGCGGGTGCGATACATGGTGGTCTCCTCGCGGTCCGGGCGATGGAAGGTTCGATTGAGGACCGGAGGAAGAAACAGCATTTTTCATGCCATTGGCGCGAGTGCATGGGCATTCCCGCCGCTGTGCCGGCGCCCGCGGGCCTGGGCAAGCGCGTGCCTGCGATCGCGATCGATACGTTTCATGCCCATGAGCGGCGCTGGTATCGTTACATTCGTGCTACGAATGCTTCGATGTTACGTAACGCTAAGCGCGGCGCATTGCATTCGGCGCGCGCCGCCTGCCATTCACCGCCTACCATCCACAGTACGCAGCCCCGGCGGCACCGCACGCGTGCCGCCGGGCTGCGCCCCATCGTCAGGAAACCGTCGCCATGAAAAAGCTCGTGAACCACCCGTCCGACGTCGTGCGCGAAATGCTCGAAGGCATCGCGCGGCAGTCGCCGCATGTCGCGATCCTCGGCGACGAGCAGGTACTCGTCCGCCAGCCGCTGCCCGAGCCGTCGCGGCGCCCCGTCGCGATCCTGTCCGGGGGCGGCAGCGGTCACGAGCCCGCGCACGGCGGCTACGTCGGCGAAGGGATGCTGAGCGCGGCCGTTTGCGGCGAAGTGTTCACGTCGCCGCCGACCGACGCCGTGCTCGCCGCGATCCGCGCGAGCGCCGGCCCGAACGGCGCGCTGCTCGTCGTGAAGAACTACACAGGCGACCGCCTCAATTTCGGGCTGGCCGCCGAACTCGCGCGCGCCGACGGCATTCCGGTGGAGACGGTGATCGTTGCCGACGACGTGTCGCTGCGCGGCCGCGTCGAGCGCGGGCAGCGGCGCGGGATCGCCGGCACCGTGCTGATCCACAAGCTGGCGGGCGCGGCTGCCGCGCGCGGGCTGCCGCTTGTCCGCGTCGCGGCGATCGCACGCGACGCGGCCGCCGACCTCGGCACGATGGGCGTCGCGCTCGACGGCTGCACGATCCCCGGCGCCGACAAGTCGGGCTTCAGCCTCGCCGATCACGAGATCGAGCTCGGCCTCGGCATCCATGGCGAGAAAGGCGTCGAACGCACCGCGCCGATGCCGGCCGACGCGCTCGTCGAGACGCTGCTGTCGAGCATCGTCACCGACCTCGTGCTCGATCGCGGCGAACGCGTCGCACTGTTCGTCAACGGTCTCGGCGCGACCCCGGACATGGAACTGGCGATCGTGCTGCGCGCCGCGTACGACAACCTGAGCCGGCGCGGTATCAGCGTCGCGCGCGCATGGGCCGGCACGTTCCTGTCCGCGCTGGACATGCCCGGCTGCTCGATCTCGCTGCTGCGCTTGAACGACGAGCGGATCGCCCTGCTCGACGCGCCGACGCAGGCGCGCGCATGGCCCGGCGGCGGCGCCGTCAACGCGCAGATTCGCGTGGCCGCGGCCGCCGCGCACGACGAGCCGCTGCCGCCGCTCGATGCGGCCGGTCATGCGTGGGCCGCCCGGCTGCAGCCGGCGCTGCGTGCGGTCGCGCAGGCGTTGATCGACCACGAGGCGACCCTGACGGAACTCGACACGGCCGCCGGCGACGGCGATCTCGGCGCGAGCATGCGGCGCGCCGCGCAGGCGATCCTCGCGTTGCCTGACGCCGCGCACCGCACGCCGGCCGGCACGCTCGCGGCGCTCGGCGCCGCATTGCGTCGCGCGATCGCCGGCAGTTCGGGACCGTTCTACGCGACCGCGCTGCTGCGCGCGTCGCGGCGCCTCGCCGCGGCGGCCGATACCGCCGAGCCGTCGGCACGCGACTGGGCCGCGGCGTTGCGCAGCGCAGCCGATGCAATCGCCGAACTGGGCGGCGCACGCGCCGGCGACCGGACGATGCTCGACGCGCTGCTGCCCGCCGCCGATGCATTCGACCACGCACTCGACCATGACCGCGACCCCGCGAGCGCATGGGCGGCCGCCGTGGACGCCGCGGAACGCGGCGCGCAGCAGACGGCCGGCATGACACCGCGCGCGGGACGGGCGAGCTATCTCGGCGAACGCGCGATCGGCACGCCGGACGGCGGCGCGGTGGCGGTCGCGTACTGGCTGCGCGCGTTGCTGCCGTACGTGCGGTAGACGGGATTTGCGCATTGCAGGTCGGCGCCCCGGCGTGCGGCATGACACCCGGATGACAAAACCGATAGTTTGCTATCGAATGTTTTTGCTCCTATCATCTCGCCCATGACCAATCTGCACGACCTCCGCCTCGCCGTCAGCAGCCTGCTGGTGCTCACCGCGCGCAAGTGGCGCCGCAGGAGCGACGGCGTGCTGACCGCGTACAACGTATCCGAAGCCTGCGCGACGCCGCTGCTGATCGCCGGCCGCCTCGGCGAAGGCGTGCGCCAGGGTACGCTCGCCGAACACGTCGGCATCGAGGGGCCGTCGCTCGTGCGCCTGCTCGACCAGCTGTGCGCGGCCGGCCTCGCACGCCGCGACGAGGATCCGCACGACCGCCGCGCGAAGACGATCTCGCTGACGGCCGCCGGCCGCGCGGTCACCGCGAAGATGGAAGAAGACCTGCGCGTGCTGCGCGCCCGGGTACTCAAGGGCGTCACGCGCGCCGATCTCGAAGCGACGCTGCGCGTGCTGAACGCGTTCAACGCGGCCGATGCGCAGCATCCGGCGTCGCGTCCGTCCCACCCAGCCGATTCCGCGTCATGACCTATCCGAGCCTTCGCGACTGGCTGTTCTCGGGCAAGACGTTCGCCGCGTCGATGCTGGCGCTGTACCTCGGCCTGTATTTCCAGCTGCCGCGCCCTTACTGGGCGATGGCGAGCGTCTACATCGTGTCGAACCCGTTCGTCGGCGCGACGCGCTCGAAGGCGCTGTATCGCGCGCTCGGCACCGCGCTCGGCGCGGCCGCCGCGATCCTGTTCGTGCCGCCGTTCGTCGAGACGCCGCTCCTGTTCAGCGTCATCGTCGCGACATGGTGCGGCACGCTGCTCTATCTCGCGATCTCCGACCGCACCGCGCGCAGCTACGTGTTCATGCTGGCCGGCTACACGATGCCGCTGGTCGCGCTGCCGACGGTGACCGATCCGTCGACGATCTTCGACGTCGCGATCGCGCGGACCGAGGAAATCGTGCTCGGCATCGTGTGCGCGAGCGTGGTCGGCAGCGCCGTGTTCCCGAACCGGCTCGCGCCGACGCTGATCGAGCGCACCGACGCATGGTTCAAGGACGCCGCGTTCTACGGCCGCGAGACGTTGTCCGGGCATATCGCGGGCAAGGCACTGTCCGCGTGCCGGCAACGCCTCGCCGCGACCATCACCGGCCTCGAATTCCTGCTGAGCCAGCTGAGCTACGACCATGCGCACCCGCGCGTGCTCGCCCGCGCGCAGGCGCTCGCCGGCCAGATGCAGCTGTTCCTGCCGCTGATGTCGTCGCTCGCCGATCCGCTGATCGCGCTGATGCGCGACCTGCACGTGCGGCCGCCGGCGCTCGACGCGCTGCTCGCCGACGCAGCGAAGTGGTTCGACGCGCCGTTGCCGGCCGTGAAGGCCGGCAGCGACGGCGACATGGCGCACGACCCGGTCGCGGACCACCTGCGCGAACGCATCGCCGCGCTGCAGCCGGCCGACGGCGCGCTGGCGAGCTGGGACGGCGCGCTGCTGTCGAACGCGCTGTGGCGGCTGCGCCAGGTCATCGACATCTGGCAGGACTGCCGCTCGCTGCGCGCGCTGATCGCGAACGAGTCGGGCGTCTGGCAGCCGCGCTACCGGCACTGGCGGCTCGGCGGCACCGAACGCTTCTTCGATCGCGGGATGATGCTGTTCTCGACGCTGACCGTCGTGCTCGCGATCGTGTTCGCGTGCTCGCTGTGGATCTCGTCCGGCTGGCACGACGGTGCCGCGGCCGTCACGCTCGTGGCCGTGTCGTGCAGCTTCTTCGCCGCGCTCGACGAACCGGCGCCGCTGGTGTTCAAGTTCTTCCTGTCGACGGCCGCGAGCGTCGTGTTCGCCGGGCTGTACCTGTTCGTCGTGCTGCCGCACGTGCACGACTTCCCGATGCTCGTGCTGATGTTCGCGGGGCCGTTCATCCTGATCGGCACGCTGCTGCCGCGCCCGCAATTCAACATGGTGACGATGCTCGTCGCGGTGAACACCGCCACCTTCATCAGCATCCAGAGCGCATACGACGCCGACTTCTTCGTGTTCCTGAACAGCAACCTCGCGGGTGTCGCCGGGCTGCTGTTCGCGTACGTATGGACGCGCGCGACGCGGCCGTTCGGTGCGGAGCTCGCGGTGCGGCGCCTGCTGCGCTCGGGCTGGGAGGACGTCGCGCGCTCCGCGTCGACGCAGCCGCTCGACGACCAGCGCAACCATGCGTCGCGCATGCTCGATCGCGTCACGCAGTTGCTGCCGCGCCTCGGCGCGTCGGACGACCACCGCCATCCGTCGATCGAGAGCTTCCGCGACCTGCGCATCGCGCTGAACGCGCTCGACCTGCGCCGCTCGCGCCGCAAGCTGACGGGCGACGTGCCCGACGCGATCGACCGCGTGCTCGCCGGCGTCAACGATCACTACACGCGCTGCGCGGCCGCGAATGCGCGCCAGCCGGCACCGCCCGCGCTGCTCGCATCGATCGACGACGCGCTGCAGCGCGTGGCCGGGCGCAACCTGCCCGGCACTTCCGTCGCGCCGGCGGACGGCGGCACGACGCCCGGCACGCCCGCGGCGCCGGTCACGCCCGCGACGCACCGCCGGCTGCGCGATACGCTGCACGCGCTCGTCGGCCTGCGCCTGTCGCTGTACCCGGCCGCATCCGCGCAGCCGCCGCAAGCCGCACCGGACGGAGCACGCGCATGATCCCGCTTTCCAACCTGTCTTTCCGACCGCGACCATGATCGGCGAAATCGACATCTTCGGCGTATTCGTGCCGGCTCCGCTCGTGCTGATGCTGATCGCCTACCTGATCAACATCGTCGTGCGCGCGCTGCTCGAACGCGTCGGCTTTTACCGCCTCGTCTGGCACCGTTCGATCTTCGACCTCGGCATCTACGTGTTCGTGCTTGCCGCGGTCGTCATCGTGTCTCACCATCTCGTGGCTAGCTAACCGTGAAAAAAACCTGGCTCTCGGCAGGGCAGATCCTGCTCACCCTGATCGTCGTCGTCGTGGCCGCCCTCGTGCTGTGGCGGATCATCAACTACTACATGTTCTCGCCGTGGACACGCGACGGCCACGTGCGCGCCGACGTGATCCAGGTCGCACCCGACGTGGCGGGGCTCATCACCGCGGTGCAGGTCGCCGACAACCAGGAGGTAAAGCGCGGCCAGGTGCTGTTCGTGATCGACCAGGCCCGCTACGCGCTCGCGCAACGGCTGGCCGAAGCGACGCTCGCGCAGCGCCGCGCGACCCTCGCCCAGGCGAAGCGCGAATATGCGCGCAACCAGCAGCTCGGCAACCTGGTCGCCAGCGAACAGGTCGAGGAAAGCCGCACGCGCGTCGAGCAGGGCGAAGCCGCCGTCGCCGACGCGCAGGTGTCGCTCGACACCGCGAAGCTGAACCTGCAGCGCACGACGATCGTGAGTCCCGTCGACGGCTACCTGAACGATCGCGCGCCGCGCGTCGGCGAATACGTGCCGGCCGGCCGCGCGGTGCTGTCGGTCGTCGACCGCAATTCGTTCCGCGTCGACGGCTACTTCGAGGAAACCAAGCTGCGCGGCATCCACATCGGCCAGCCGGTCGACATCGTCGTGATGGGCGAGCCGCGGCCGCTGCGCGGCCACGTGCAGAGCATCGTCGCCGCGATCGAGGATCGCGACCGCACGCAGGGCGCGAACCTGCTGCCGAACGTGAACCCGGCATTCAGCTGGGTGCGGCTCGCGCAGCGCGTGCCGGTGCGCGTCGTGCTCGACGAGGTGCCCGACGACTTCCGGATGATCGCAGGGCGCACCGCGACCGTCGCGATGCGCACCGACACGCGCCGCGACGCTGGCGCCAGGCCGACCGCCGGCGCCTCCGCGGCATCCGCACCCGCGGCCGTCAGCGCGACGGGAGCCTCGCAATGAAGCGGCACGGCCTGCGCCTCGCGGCGGCACTCGCGCCACTCGCGCTCGCACTCGGCGCGTGCAAATCCGTCGGCCCCGACTACAGGCTGCCGCAACAGGCGTACGTGAATGCGCCGCTCGCGAACCATGCGCTCGACGATGCGAACGGCACGCTCGTGTCGCGTGACCCGGTGCCCGGCAACTGGTGGCAGCTGTACGACGACCGCGTGCTCGACGAACTCGTGCGCAGCGCGCTGAAATCGAACACCGACCTGCGCGTCGCCGCGGCCAACCTTGCGCGTTCGCGCGCGGCGCTGGAAGTCGCGAACGAACAGGGCGGCTTTTCCGGCCGCGCGGAAGCCGCCGTGCAGCGCGCGCAGGAATCGGCCGAACAGTATCTGCTCGAAAACAAGCTGCCGGTCGTGAACGAAGGTGCGGTCGGTATCAGCGTGTCGTACGAGCTGGACCTGTTCGGCAAGCTGCGGCGCGGCGTCGAGGCCGCACGCGCGGACAGCGAAGCCGTGCAGGCGGCCGCCGACCTCGCACGCATCACGGTCGTCGCGGACGTCGTGCGCGCGTACGTCGAATCGTGCTCCGCCGGCGACGAGCTCGCGATCGCGAAGCAGTCGCTCGCGCTGCAGCAGCAGCGCGTGAAGCTGTCGCAGCGGCTGCGCGACGCGGGGCGCGGCAACCAGACCGACGTCACGCGCGGCGTCACGCAGGTGCGCACGCTCGCGGCCGACATCCCGCGTTTCGAAGGCCGCCGCAAGATCGCGCAGTACCAGCTCGCCGCGCTGCTCGCGCGTTCGCCGGCCGACCTGCCGAAGGCTGTCGCCGAATGCGAGCGGCTGCCGAAGCTGCGCCAGCCGATTCCGATCGGCGACGGCGCCGCGCTGCTGCGCCGCCGCCCCGACGTGCGCGAGGCCGAGCGCCAGCTCGCCGCCGCGACCGCGCGGATCGGCGTCGCGACGGCCGCGCTGTATCCGTCGGTCAGCATCGGTGCGTCGGCCGGCTCGGTCGGCGTCGCCGCCGACCTGTTCTCGTCCACCACCAATCGCTGGTCGTTCGGACCACTGATCAGCTGGTCGTTTCCGGTCAACGGCCAGCGCGCGCGCGTGCGCGAGGCCGAAGCCGCGACCGGTGGCGCGCTCGCGCATTTCGACGGCGTCGTGCTGAACGCGCTGCGCGAAACGCAGTCGAGCCTCGCGACCTATGCTGCCGACGTGCAGCGCACCGATGCGCTGCGCACGGCCTACGAATCGGCGCGCAGTTCCGCGGACGAAACGCATCGGCTTTATACGGCCGGCCGCGAGTCGTTCATCTCCGATCTCGATGCGACGCGCACGCTGACGAGCGTGCGCGCGCAGGTCGCCGCGGCCGAGGGCCAGGTCGCCGCCGACCAGGTCAAGCTGTTCCTCGCGCTCGGCGGCGGATGGGAAGGCGACGCTGCGCCCGCTGCGGCGCAGCAGACTTCGGCAGCGGGTACGCCGGCTGCTGCACCGGCCGCCGCAAAGTAAGCGCGCGCGGGGCGGCAGCCGGCGTGCACGACACGTCTGCCGTCCCGCGCCATCCTGCGCGATTTCGCATGTCCGGTATGTCGATGCCGACGTCGCGCGTCGCCTGCATTGCCGGTAAACTCGTCCGCAGTTTCCGTCATTCGCCGGCCGCCCGTCGGGCCGCCCATTTCCCGGAGAGTCATCATGCGAACCAGCGCCCGTAATCAATTCGCCGGCCAGATCGGCGCCGTCAAGCCCGGTGCGGTCAACGACGAAATCACGCTGCGTACCCAGGACGGCCTCGACATCGTCGCGGTGATCACGCATGGCAGCGTCGCATCGCTGGGCCTCGCGGCCGGCACGAAGGCATTTGCGCTCGTCAAGGCATCGTCGGTGATCGTGATGGTCGACGTCGACAGCAGCAAGGTGTCGGCCCGCAACTGCGTCTCGGGCACCGTGTCGTCGATCGCGAAAGGCGCGGTCAATTCGGAAGTCGTGATCAAGGCGGCGGGCGGCGCCGAGATCGTCGCGATCGTCACCAACGACAGCGTCGATCGTCTCGGCCTCGCGAGCGGCAAGGCCGCGTCCGCCATCTTCAAGGCGTCGAGCGTGATCGTCGGAGTCGAGTGAACGCCCTGTCGACCGCACCGACGATCCGTCGCGCGCCGCACCCGCAAGCGGCGTGCGACGCTCGACCGGCGCGCGGGCGCACACGATGACGTCCATGCTCGAGCACGCGCATGAGCGCATATTGCAATCGCTGCTGGCCGGGGCGGCCGACGCCGATTCTCCGGATGCACGTCTGTTCGGCACGCTCGTTGCGGCACGCGCATGCCGCAACGAGCTCGCGCTGCTCGGTCTGTCTCCCGCACGGTTGAGCGGCCTGCTTGCCCGCCAGTTCCCGCACCTGGGTTCGGACGATGTCGCCGCGCTCGTGTCGGCGGCCGCCATCGCGCCGCTGCCGACCGCGCACGCGCAGTTCGTCGCGACACTGCACACGCGGTTGATGCAGGATGCGCATTGCGCCGTCGCACGCGACGATGCCGACTGCGTCGCGACCATCATCGCGCATGCGTGCCTGCGCCCCGATCACCTGTGGCGCGATCTCGGCCTCGACGGACGCGCCGCGGTGTCCGCGCTGCTCGACCGCTATTTCCCCGCGCTCGCCGCACGCAATGTCGCGAACCTGCGCTGGAAGAAATTCCTCGCGCAGGAAGCGGCCGCATCGCTCGGCCTGCCGCCCGGGCCCGCCCCCGGATGCCCGGGCTGCGAGGATTTCGGATTCTGCTTTCCCCCGGGACGATAGTCGCAGCGGCGGCCCGCGGCTTGCCGGTGCGCATCGTTTGACCGTTCATGCGCGACATCCGTCCGCACGTTTTCCCGCGCGTTCGTTCGATCGCTGCGCCCACTGGAGGAACCGCCTTGACCGACTTTGCGAGTCCCAATCTGCCGTCGCGCGATTTCGAAGTTACGTCGCTGTTCTACGCGAAGCTCGGCTTCGTCGAAACCTGGCGCGACGACGGCTGGATGATCCTGAGACGCGGCGACCTGCTGCTGGAATTCTTTTTGCATCCCGGTCTCGATCCGGCCACGAGCTGGTTCAGCTGCTGCTTCCGGCTCGCCGACGTCGGTGCGTTTTTCGACGCAGTGCTCGCCGCCGGCATTCCCGAGCAAACGACCGGTTGGCCGCGCGTGCATCGGCCGAAACGCGAGGCATGGGGCGGCACCGTCGGCGCGCTGATCGACCCGGACGGGTCGTTGATCCGGTTGATTCAGACGAACGACTGACTCGCCACGGTTCGCCTCATCGATCGACGCGCAAGCCGTGCACGGACACGAACGACGGCCCCATAAACGGTTACCTTGCGATGCGCGTGGCACATAGCGCGGGTCGTGCGCCCGTGGCGGGCGATCAGTGTCGATGGCGGTGGTGAATGTCCGGGAAATGCGCGTGACTGTGCGTGATCGGCAGATGCACGTGCGGATGCGTGTGCGGTTCATCGCCGTCGTACGGAAAGTCGTGCGCGTGCTGATGATGTTCGTCGTGCCGATGCCGGTGCGTATGCACGAGACGCTCATGCGCGTGCTCGTGTTCGTGCCGTTCGCGCACGTGCAGCCAGATGCCGAGCGCCATCAGCACGGCCGCGATCCAGAACGTGACCGGCGGCAGCGCCGGCCAGATCAGCAACGACAGCACGACGCCGAACAGCGGCGCCACCGAAAAATACGCGCCCGTGCGTGCACTGCCGAGATGGCGCAGCGCGACGACGAACAACACGAGACTGATCCCGTAGCCGCCGAGGCCGGTCAGCATCGCGGCGGCCGCGGCCGGAACGGCGGGCAGCGACGCACCCGTCGCGAGCGCGATACCGATGTTCACGGGCCCGGCGACCAGGCCTTTCACGCACGCGATGACCATCGCATCGTTCGCGGCGACCTTGCGGGTCAGGTTGTTGTCGATCGCCCAGCACAGGCATGCGCCGGCAATCAGCAGCGCGCCGACCGGCACGCCCGCGCGCCCCGGCACCCACGACAGCAGCGTGCCGCCCGCGACGATCGCAATCATGCCGAGAAACACCTGGAGATCCACGTTCTCGCGAAACACGACCCACGCGATGACCGCCGTCAGCACGCCTTCGAGATTGAGCAGCAGCGCACTCGTGGCGGCCGGCGTGCTCGACAGCCCGAGCATCAGCAGCGCCGGACCCGCGACGCCGCCGGCCGCGATCGCGCCGGCGAGCCACGGCAGGTCCGCGCGCCGCAGCGGCGCTGCGTCCTCGGCCAGCGCGCGGCGGCGGCGCAACCCGCGCAGCAGGATCCCGACGCCCAAGCCGATCCCGCTGCCGAGATAGAACAGGCCCGCGACCATGAACGGCGACATCGCGCCGATCAGTGCCTTGGCGAGCGGCGTCGCGGCGCCGAACAGCGCGGCGGCGGTGAGCGCGACGAGAATCGCGGAATGTCTCGGGTTCATGATGCGGTCTTGGCGTTGGGCGTTGGGCGTTGGGCGTTGGGCGTTGGGCGTTGGGCGTATGGAATCGGCAGGTTGCGTGCGATGCGGTGGCGCTTGCGGTTTGCCGGTGCTTTTCAATGTCGGGGAATGTCGGACGAATTGCGCAGGCTTTCAGGCACCTGTCGCGTCATGCGCGGGCGGCAACGCAGGCCGGCCCGACGATTCGTGCCGGGGAGATTATCGCGTTTGTGTTACGGGTCGCCAACTGACGAGCGGCCGTCCGCGGCGGCGCATCCGGACATCTCAACGTCCGTCTCTCGAATATGGCTGCACTTCGCGCCTGACAACAGTTCAGGTGAGACATATTCGCGTGGGTGCGAATCCGGGTTTCATCCCCGATCCGATTAAATTAGGAACACGAATTATCGTGATTGAACGGAGGCGGATGTGCGTTGGTCACTCACTCGATGGCGCATGCATCGATCGTCTGCGCGCAAGCGTGGATACGCAGTCGCGCGGGACGCCCGCCTGTGCATCGTTCTCCGGATGGGACGGCACCGTGCATTCATGATGCGCGCCGACGCTCCCCGATGCCTGGTCGCCGCGCGCCCGACGTAAGCGACACGTTGCACACGCCGCGTCCGCCGACGTGCTTTCGTCGTCGGTTCGATTGGCAGTTCGATGCTGATCGGGTAAGGCTGACTGGCTGTGCGGCCAGCGGTGGCAGTCCCGACCTGCCCGGACAAGGACAGGTCGGTCCGTCATGTGATGCGCGACATGCGCGGTGAAGGCCGGCCGTCGCCGCGCATATCGCGCGGCGACGCATCGCGTGTTACTCGCTCGCGGCCGTTTGCTGCTCGGCCTGCGGTGCTGCGTCGACCGGTGCTTCCACGGCTGCCGGCTGCGGCGCGGCGGCGTCGGCCTGTGCATCGGCCTTCGGCTGCTGCGGTGCGCCCTTCGCTGCTTGTGCGCCGCCCTTGTTGCCCGGACGACGCGACTTCAGCCGGCGCGCGCGCGCGGCGTCGTCATGCGTCACACGTCCGGCTTCGTTACCTTGCAGATCGACCCGCACCGCGTCTTCGACGAGACACGACCAGTAACGATTGCCGCGGCACCACGTGGACATTGCCTCGCGCAGCTCGGCTTCGCTCAGGCCGACGGCTTGCGCCTCGCGGGCGAGATCGTCCCAGATACCGACCTTCAGCGGCACCTTGGGAGCCGGATTCTTCGGGAACGCGCGCGGGAACCGGCGCTGCAGTTTGCCGATTGCGACGATGACCGGATCGACCGGCGTCGACGGCTTCGCCGAAGCGGGCTTCGCGCCGGACGGCGCTTTGGCCACGGCACCCGATTTGGCCCCACGAGCGGGCCGATCGCCGGACTTCGGCTTCGCGCCTGCGTCCGGTTGCGTAGCCGGTCGCTTCGCGTTGCGCTCCTGCTTGGCCTTGGCTGCGAGCTGCGCCCGCAATTCGGCAAGTTGTTCAAAACCCATAAATTCAATCCACCAGGAATATAAGGTGTGGTTCGTGCGGCCATTCCGCACATCGGCGTTCGCCGCATCGCCTGCGGCTCGACTGCCACCGATGCGGATCATTGCGGGGCCGCATCGCCACCACCACTGTTTCAGGCACCCGGCCACGATGCCGGACAAAGGCAGGTGTGGAAGTATACCGGTACGCGCGGCAGTCGGTTGACTCACCGGTTCGGATTTGACGGATCCGGGTGGCAGGCAAGGCGTCCGCGCAGTCGTGACGCGCATTATGGCGGTGTTTTCGACAGGTATCGACACACGCGTTACGTAGTGTCGCTTTCCGCACTTTCTCGCTTCAGTGCGCTTCACGTGAAAAGCCGGTGGCCCGAACATCATCGGCGGCCAGTATCGGCAAAGGTTGACCGGGGCATCGACAAGCTGTTGGTGTCGCTTGGTATCGCCGGGTGTCGCTGCCGCGAATGGCAATGCGGTTCGCTGGAGTGGTGTCCCGCGAATCGTGCGCATCGCTAGCACTCGCGGTCATCGAACGCGGCACACGAGGCGTCGCGCTCCGGTCGTTGCGCGCAGTTGCGGCTTCGCGGCGGCCGGCTCGATCGTCGCCAATCAGAACACGCCGAGAGCAAGCCCTGCGGCAAGACCCGCGCCGATCTCCGCGCAGCGCGCGAGATCCTCGCTGCCGATCGTCTTCGGCGCGAGGATGCGCTCCGGTGTCTGCGCATGGGTGCAGACGATCAGGCCCGGCGCCACATTCCTGAGCCGCCATCCGGTCGCGATCCGGTCGATCTGGCGCAGTGCGTTCTGTCCGTCGCTGCCTGCGCAGATCATCGCCGCATACGGACGGCCGTTCACCCGATCGAGTGCCGCGTAGTAACAGCGATCGAAGAAATCCTTCATCAGCCCGGACATCGCGGCGAGATTTTCCGGCGTCGCGAAAAGATAGGCGTCGGCGGCAAGCACGTCATCCGCGCTCGTCGCATCCGCACGCTGCAACCTGACGTCGACGCCGGGTTGCTGGCGCGCGGCATCTGCGGCCGCCTCGGCCATCTGCTGCGTGCCTCCGGTCATCGTGTGATAGACGATCAACAGCGTCTTCATCGGGGTTCGCTCGCGTTCGGTTTCAAATGCGTCCGCCGCACACGTCGGTACGGCTCAAGCGGACTACGTCGACGTGTGTGCCCGGGCGTGCGTTCTTCCGTTGTCGAATGGCACATTCTTCGAGGCGGCAGACGCAGCGCACATCGAGTATATCGAGCGCCTGTTCCACTCCGCGCCTCGCACGATGTGCGGTCAGTCCTGCCCGGCACTCGCACCAGCGTGGCCCGCACGCGCGTAGTACGCAAGAAACATGTCGGCAGCCGTTTCCGCGACCTTCTTCTGCTCCCGCACACCGAGCGGCGGCTGGCCCATCGTCACCTGCGGCCAGAACGCGAACGCTTTCACGATTCCGTGCAGCTGATGCGCGGCGAATACCGGATCTGTCACCGTCAGCCGGCCGGCCGCAGCGGCCGCGCGAATCCAGACCGTCACGTCTTCTTCGCGCTCGCCCATGCGCTCGACCATGTCGCGCGCGCGTTCCGGCGAGTGGATGGCCGCACCGATCGCGACGCGTGCGAGTGCGAGAAACGCTTGGTCGTTCAGCAACCGCAATTTGCGGCCCAGCAGCGCGAGCAGTTGATCGCGCAACGGCACGTCGGCGCAGTAAGCCGGCGCGCCGGCGGTAAGTGTCGCGTCCCACAGCTGATGCAGGATCGCCGCGAACAATGCTTCCTTGCCCGGGAAGTGGTTGTAGACGGTGCGCTTCGACACGTCGGCGCGCGCGGCAACGCGATCCATGCTGGTTGCGTCATAGCCGGCCGCGAGAAATTCCTCGATCGCCGCGGCGAGTATTGCCGCACGCTTTCGGTCGGTCAGGCGCTGGGGAGAAGTGCTCGTATCCATACAAAAAATTTTACACCGCCGAGTTTACTTTTCCCAGGGATAAACTACACTGCTCGGTGTACTTTTATTTCCGGACGAATCGACATGGCTTCGCCTCTCGTTTTTCTTCATCGCGTACTGGGTTTCGCCGCCGCCAGGCGTGGCCGCACGCTGTCCGGCGAGTCGCCGCAGCACAACGGCGAACGCTTCAGCAACGTCGCACCGCGACCGGTCGAAAGCTTCGGCAAGACACTGGGTATCGCATGGAACATGCTGGTCAACAAGCCGCGCAACACGGTTCCGACAGGCGCATTGCCCATCGATTCACTGACCCGCGCGCAACTCGACGCGGCCCCCGACCGCAGCCTGTATCGGCTGGGGCATTCAACGTTATTGTTGAAACTGCGCGGTGAGTTCTGGCTGACCGATCCCGTGTTTGCCGAGCGTGCATCGCCGTTCCGGCACGTCGGCCCCAAGCGCTTCCATGCGCCACCGATTGCGCTCGAGGACCTCCCGCCGTTGCGCGGTGTGATCCTGTCTCACGATCACTACGATCACCTCGACCGTGACACGGTGCTCGCGCTTGCGGCCACCACCGGCGTGTTCGTCACGACGTTGGGCGTCGGCGACCGCCTGATCGAATGGGGTATCGACTCGCAGAAGGTACGGCAGCTCGACTGGTGGCAGAGCATCGACGTCGACGGCCTGACGCTGATCGCGACACCGGCGCAGCACTTCTCCGGGCGCAGCCTGTTTGACGGCAACAGCACGCTGTGGGCGTCGTGGGTCGTCGTCGACGACGATCTGCGCGTGTTCTTCAGCGGCGACACCGGCTATTTCGACGGTTTCCGGACAATCGGCGAGCGTCTTGGGCCCTTTGACGTGACGCTGATCGAGACCGGCGCATACGACCCGCAATGGCCTTACGTGCACATGCAGCCGGAAGAAACCGTGCAGGCGCATATCGACCTGCGCGGTCACACGCTGATGCCGATTCACAATGGCACGTTCGATCTCGCGATGCATCGTTGGCAAGAGCCGTTCGAACGCGTCACCGCGCTGGCAATGGTGCGTGGCGTCGAGCTGTCAACGCCCAGGATGGGCGAGCGACTCGATCTGAATAAGCCGCATCGCGGCGAGCGGTGGTGGCGATCGGTCGATGAGCCGGCAAAGACTTCCGAAACGAAGACACGCCGGTGGCAACCCTGCGCGTCGCAAGCGACGAAGTAGGTTCGATGGCCGCGACGATTTCTGGGCGGAAACGTCGCGGCGATGAATTTTCGTCGCGATACGGGGCTTGGTAGCGAACGCGTTGTTGATGGTCGGTGAGGCCGGAAATCTGACCTTCCACGCTATCCAGATAGACACGGCCGGCCCGACGATGGCAATGCACCTTATCTTCTTGATGCAGTTTCTGCAGATCCCCGTTTCGTATGCGCTGCGATAGGACATTGGCCAAGCCCATCGGAGACGGCCATCCGAGGCTGTCTACAGAATCAGCATTAGTTCGACGCAGTCTTTGGACTGCCCGGTAAATTCAACATCGGCCCGGCGCCCGCTTCGATTTCTCCCAACGCCCGTGGATTCGCAATCCGGCACCACCGGGGCAGCGCGTTGTCACGTGACAACTGGCGATGAAGAGGGGCGTCGCATCTCTTGAATCCCGTGGGTCTGTTCGGCGCGACGTCGCAGCTCGACGGCGTGTCGATCGTCTTCGTAGAGCATAACGTATTGAAAACTACAAAACACGTTTTTATTGACACGGCTTGATCTCGCTTTTCATCGCTTGAACCCAATAGCACGCTCGAGATCCATGCGCCCCCATTTTACCCGTCAATCGCGTTCAGTTCGCGTGAAACAACATGAAGAAAGTGGCGCAACTGGTTGCTAGACAAGGGTTTACGGAGACGGACCGTTTTGGAGAAATGTTTCACGACCCTGTCGATTCGCGTCATCTCGCCTCGTCGACATGCATGAATTCGCCCCAAAGCCGTCGCGCGATCAAGATACGTGAAACGATGTCGATACCCGCCACCATTGAATCACTTCGACGCAACAAAGCTCCGAATATCAACCCTCCCCCTTGCCACGTCGTCGTAGCAAGGAGGGAGCGCAGACCGGGGTCAATTTATTGGGGACATATCAAGGCTGCCAAAACTCCCATCTGACATGCCGTGGGGAGATCGAGAGCCCACACAGTACAAGAATGCTAGAGGATGGCCGAGCCGCCCGGCCAGTACCGCTCACTCGCACATATCACTCGCACGTTCCAACTCGCTAATTTGGCTCCCCAATGAAGATGCTGCATCGGTATGAAGCAGGTCATGCCGACATGAGATCTCAGTGGTTGTCACGTGACAACCGCGCGACTAGAACGGCTTTGCCCATCCGTAACCTAGTCCGATCGACCATATCCCCCTCGCATATCGCACGGATTTCTTCACGCTAGCGAGTTCTATAGTGAGTGCATTGAGGCAAGCGAGCCGGCCCGGAATGACCACTGGGGCGGGTTGTCACGTAACAACCACGTCAATCGCAGTCGCAGTCGCAGTCGCAGCACCAGCACCAGCACCAGCACCAGCACCAGCACCAGCACCAGCACCAGCACCAGCATATCTGAGCGCAACAGCGGCAATGACAAAAGAGGGGGAAAGGTTCCCACGAGTCCACTGCGCATCGAATCTGCATACTCCCCGTCGGCGTGCATTTGCGATCCTAGTCATCCGCATCGCCTTGTCACGTGACAACTGCAGATCCCGACGCTGTTTAAGTTCGCAAGCAGTTGGAAAACCTGTCCCGCATTTTCAGGTCGACAACAAAATCACCCTTAGAAACCGCACCGCGATTCTTGTCGCTTCCGCCGCTGAATTCCCCACCACTCCATCGGCACTTACTATCTCAAATGACGTGTTGTCCGTTTTTATTTTTCAGTCGATTTGAACTCAAGAAATAATCTGCTAGCCATTTGGCCTGCTTGTCACGTGACAACCACATTGATCAGAAAATTTCTCTGTTTATCTAACACTTTTCTGGACTTTTCAACAACAACTGCATATATTACGCAAAACTCCTTGGAGGAATTTAATGGCTTTCAAGATCGCCGTTAGTAATCAAAAAGGTGGTACTGGAAAGACGACCATCTCCGTCAATATCGCGGCGGCCTTCGAGGCTGGCGGCAACAAAGTCGCCTTGATCGATGCCGACCCTCAAGGCACGTCAGTCAGATGGGTCACAAGCGGGGAAAATACGCTCCCGATGACGGTTCTGTCTTTGGCCCCCGCCGGTCGCGGCATCGGCGGCGAGATCAAGAAGCAGGATGCAAATTTCGATGTGATCGTCGTCGATTGCCCGGGCAACCTCGAAGACCCGCGCATCGCGTCCGTGCTGGAAGTCGCCGATTTCTGCCTCGTCCCGCTGTCCCCGTCGCCCGCCGACCTGTACAGCACCGTCGCGATGATTCGGATGATCGAGTCGATGCGTGCCGTTCGGAACCCGAATTTGTCTTCCGCGCTGATGCTGAATAGCGTCAATGGAAAAACTAAAATGCGTGAAGAAATTTTAAAAATTCTAAAGGCTGAAGAAATAGGGGAGCATCTGCTCGACAGCCAGATCGCGCAGCGAGAGGTCTACCGGCAGACGTTCGCCCTCGGCACCACGATCCATCATCACAATCGATACCTGAAGGGGCTGAAGGAAGCCCGCGCGGAAATCGAGCGGCTGGTCACCGAAATGGCCCAATACATCGCGTCGACGCGCGCTACCGGAGCCGCTCATGGCTAAGGACACCTCAAAAGAGAAGAAGCCGACCGGCAACCTGCACCTCGCGGCCGGGCTGCTGCGCGGGCTCGCGCAGGAAAACGCGGCGCTCGAAACGCGCCTGCCGGAGCCGGTGGCCGCGTCGAATCCCGCCACCGAAGCCGCTTCCCCCGTCGCCCCCGCCTCGACCACGTCCGCCGACGCGATCGACCTCGGCGCGCCGCAGAAAGTCGCGGTCAAGGACTGCATCCCGAACCCGTTCAACCCGCGCGTGTTCTATTCGGAATCGAGCCTGCACGAGCTCGCACTGACATTGAAGCGGGAAGGGCAGATCGAGCCGATCAAGGTCACGCGGCTCCCGGAGTTTCCCGGCAAGCTCGTCGTGATCGACGGGCAACGCCGCCTGCGCGCGACGAGCATCAACGGCGACGAGACGATCAACGCGACGTTTCGCACGGACCACACGCCCGAGCAACTCTATACGATCGCGTATCGCGCCAACCACGACCACGAGCGCCAGACGATCTTCGACGATGCGGTCGCGTGGAAGCGTCTTCTCGACGAAAAGGTCTTCCCCGACCAGAACACGCTCGCGGAAAAGATCGGCAAGGACAAGGCATCGATCAGCAAGACGCTGTCGCTGAACGCTCTGCCCAACACGCTGCTCGAACGGATGGCCAGCGCGAACGATGTGGTCGGCCTGCAGGCGGCGTACTTCCTGAAGCTGATTTTCGAGCGCCTGGGCGAACCGGCTGCCGACCGGCTGCTCACCGCGGTGATCGACCGGAAAAAGTCGGTACGCGACCTCGAGAATTTCCTGCGCGCGCAGAGCGACGGCAACAAGAAGGCGGGGCGCACGCGCTACAGCGTCCGTCACGATTTCGCGCTCGAATCACGCGCGATCGGTCAGCTGAAGACCTATCCGGACGGGCGTCTGGATCTGCAACTGAAGGGAGTCGATGCGTCTCACCAGGAAGCACTCGCCGACCGGCTCAAGACCGTAATCGACGCGTACGTCGCCGAACTGGCAGAAGCCGCGCAAAAGTAGCCGCGCCAAGACAAAGGCCCCGCGCCTGCACGGCACCGCGCAACCGGATGAAGTCCGGCGCGCGGCGCATGCCAGGCTGCGAGGCCTTGATCAGTTGGTCGCGAGACTGCTTTTCAGCAGGAATTCCAGCAAGTCGTCCGAGGTCGGTTCGCCCCAGGTGTCGATCGCCAGCCAACGGAAGAAACTGGTTTGCGCCAGCTTGCTCGCCTTCTTCTTCGGCGACAGCGTGAGATCCTTCGAACCGGCCACCGTCTCGTTGTAGCGCTCGATCAGCTTGGTCTGGTCGTCGATCTCCAGTTCGCGGAAATACGCACCGGCTTCGTCGACCTTCGCCGCCAGGTATTTGTCGCGAATCTGTTCCTGCTTGCTCTGCGCGGATTCCTTTGCCGGCGCGGCCGTTTCGGTCCCCTGACCGTCGGCCAGCGTATAGCCGTGTGTCAGCGCCTTGCGGAAATACGCGGCCACGTTGTCGACAGGGGCGGCATTCTTCTTCGTAGTCCGATTGAGCGTATAGGCGATTGCCGCCTTGATGCGCTGCACACCGTACTGCGTGATCAGCCGGCGCGCTTCCGAACGCGGGATGCCGAACTTGGCGACTTCGTCGACGAGTGCTTCGTTCTTGACGTCGCCTTCCTCGACCATATCCGCGCTCTGCTTGCGCGTCACCTTGAACTGGACGGCCTCCACGCTGCGACCTGACTTGTGTTCGATCAGCTCGAGCGTATGGTCGGAAACTTCGTTCACCTCCTGAATGCACGGCACCAGGACCTTGCTCTTGAAGAGCTTGTACTCCTTGTACGATTGCGACGCCTTGTCCTGACCGAGGATGAGATCGCGGAATTTTGGCAGCGGAATCTTCGCCGTGATGCCGATCCCCTCGTAGCGCACCGTGTTTTCCCACAGGGCAAGCGAGTGCGAGCGCCGAAACTCGCGCGCGATCCGCATATCGATGAGCGCGTAGATCTCCGGATTGAGCAGCTCGCTGCGAATCTGGTCGGAGAAGCTGTACTTCAGCACCGATTGCTCGAGTTCGGCGCCGGCGAGCAGGCCCGACGCCTTCCACACCGTCGAGCGGTCGGCCGCAAGGTAGTCCCAGTTGACGACGGTACTGATCAGCGAGTTGACCGTGTCCTTCACGTACTTCGTGTTGTTGCTGTTCAACCCGCTTTCGTGCGAGAGCGCGGCGATCGAGATCGAGAAGCTCGTCCGGCCGGGCTCGAACGCTTCCTGACGAAGGGCATTCTTGATCAACGAGCTGAACATCTTGCGCTGCTGCAGCCCGATCTTTCCGGACTTCGGAGCGATATGAATGGCCTGGACCGCCTTGCGCAGCAGATCGGGAGGCTCGGGCGTCTGAAATAGCGAAACCTGCTTGTCGGAGCCTTTGATTGCGGGCTTGCGCGGCATCGTGATGTCCGGAGAAGGTGACCGTGTTGATGGCGGACTTTATACCTTTTCCAGCCACCGAGCAACGTCTCTTTCTACGGTATCACTTTCACTATCGATGCTAAGTTCCTGTAACAAAAGGAAAAACATAGGTTTTCCTATTTGTTCGGAGCCCCATATCCATATACCTTTTGGTCAAAAACAGCTCCCAAAACCTTCTACCTGTGTGGTTTGTCGCCAGGATCCGGCATGGGACTTGCCCTATCAAAGGTACCCATTCATGGGAAACAATCGACTCGAACTGGATTGGCGAACCCGATTCGTGGTGCCCTGCAACACGATCTGCGTTCCTCCCATAACGCGCTACCTTCAACACGCCCCATGAATGGGTACCTGTTGAAATCCACCGGCGTGGCGTTTTGTCTTCAACGGTGTCCGACCGGCGAAAATGCTCCCCATGGATGACTACCTTCAGCCTCCCCCACAGAAGGTAACCTTTCTACCGGCCTGATCCTGTTTATGGGACGCCACAACCATAGGGACGAGCCAAATGAGATCACGCGGTCAACACAGGCACCCATAAACGACTACCTGAAGTCCGCCCCATAACCGGCTACCCCACATAAAATGCTGTGCCCGGCGGCACGAACCGATCAACTGGAACGCACCATAAATGGCTACCAATGGATTCCCCCATAGAGGGCTACCTGAAGTGTTTTTGGGCCGAATTCCCATAACAGGCTACGCGTGCCCCATATCCACAACCCCCATTTCCCACAACGCGGTACCCGATTCCCCAAATCCACAGACCTGAAACCCCATACTCTTCCGCCTGTGCTCCCATAAATGGGTACCGAACACCTGTCAAAGCCTTGCCAGACAAGGCTGTGAGCCGTCTAAAAGTAGTTAAAGAAGTAAACGTTGTTTACCAAAGATGTAAACACACGCGTGCCTGTGCAGAAAAACAACCCCCATAAACCGCTACCAAAGGGACTCCAGCGAACTCGACGGGCACAGCAATCCGGGTCCCCCGCCTGTGGATCCCCCGATATGTGGCCTCATTCTGCGAGCCTCCCAGGCCTGACAAGGCTTCGCAAGAGGGTGAGTACCTACTAACAAGCGCTCAAACGTAGAAACTTATGGGATGGAATCCGCGTTTGCAGGACATAGGTTCCCATCTATGGGATCGGAAAATGCCCACAGCGGGAGGTTTCTCCGTCCGGGATTACCCGTAGACGACGGCCATCGCACCCGCACAGGAATACTGCGGGTACGCTTCAGGGCAGTGAGAAATGACCGGAATTCATCCGCAAGCGGTTATTTTTGCGTCTGTGCCCGCGCTTCCGTGGATAAGTCTTCGGCTATCGCGCGCCGGCTCGTCCGACACTTTTCAGTCAGTGACCCGTGCGCGGACGAAACCCCCGGCCCTTGCTCCATTCATTTGGCCTCATAGCTTTCTACCTTTGGGCCTGTATCGGAATCGGTACAGGATCCCGACAGCCCGGACAAGAATTGCATCCCTGTGCCGGTTGACACGACAATCAAACGCGCTTCGGTCACAGCGATCCCGGCATGGTTCCGAACGTGAGGCGAGCGCCATCAACCAGGCTCACCCTCGTTGGATACATACTCGAATCCCGAAAATGCTCACCGTCGGAAGTTGTCGGATCCTGTAAAGGCTCACCGACTAGCTCCTCGCTGGTTGATGGACCGTCCGTGCGACGCGTCCGCACGAGATGAGGGCACCCGATGGAAAAGCTGTGGCGTATGCGCGCAGCGCCAGACGCGCCGGCGTGCTTGTCGCACAGGCGCAAAACGCTTCGTGACGCAGATACGATGACGCGCGCAGCGCAGGCGCTCATGCGACTGCATCGTGCGATGCAGATGCGCGATCGTGAACGAATGCCGATCGAAGCGCTCACCTTGTGCTGCAGATGCCATCTCCCAGAAGTGGCGACGAATCGCGCCGAACAGGTAACCATGCGAGCGGGCACCGGTTACCCGATCGCTCGCATCGTATCGAGCCGACGTGTAGCGGAACGTGGCGGACTCGGCACGGAACGAATCGTGGTCATTTATGGGATGAGCCGTCGTTGGCGCGGCCGCAAATCGCAACATGGCGCACAGGGCCGCGATTCCGTCGCATGTTCCGCTCATGAGGCAACGAACGCGTTGCGGGAGCAGCAAGTTCCACGGATGAAACAGTCGGCGTCGTACGCGGGCGCGATGCGCCGAAGCGGATCTCATCCTCATCGGCAACCTGCATCGTATCGACGGAACAATCCGCTTCGTCACATGTTTGCGGCGGTCGTACACGTCGCGTGATGTATTGCCGTGTCCCTGCGGAACGAGGATCCGGCGGGCACGCGGGAGACGTGACGATGCGATGTTTCCCATACGTGTATCCCGAAGAATGTGCGCACGATAGCGCCACATTTTTTGCAACGCGGTTATGATGCAAAGGCCCTGATCCCGAGATGAAGACCGGCCAGGGGCAGGGGCGGTATCTCGATGTACTTTCACTCCGTGACCAATCAGAAAAGAGAGTTCAGCGATGCGAATCCAGATCAAAAAACTGACGCTGGCTGCTACGGCAGCGGCGTTCCTCTTCGGCTCGGCTGCTCCGGTGTTCGCGCAGACCGACGCCAGCGCACCGGCCGCATCCGCCGCTTCGGATGCGAAAGCTGCGAAGCGTGAAGCACGCAAGGCAGCACGGGCAAAACGCAAAGCCGAACACAAGGCAGCGCGCGCGAAGAACAACGCCGAACTGAAGAAGCTCGAAGACGCGGGTTACAAGCCGGCGGCCAACGATCCGAACTACCCGCAGAATCTGCAGAACGCTGAGAAGAAGGCGGGCGAAGCCGCGGGCGCCAGCCAATAAGCGTCCCTCGCGTGAAAAGCCCCGGCTCGAGCCGGGGTTTGTCGTTTGTGCTGCGGAAACGCGATACGTGTCCGGGCACGCATGCGGGTATCACATTCGCATCAAATGATTCGATGTCCTTTGTTTTTAGATGAAGTGGAAACCATCTCGATGCGTTGACTCTTTCTGCTCTGTCCGTCCTGTTCAGACTAGTAGTAATCCTACTGAATGAAAAACGTTGGATGAAGGGCGAGGCGAAAGACGTTCGAGCATGAGCAATACGCGGCGTCGCAACGGCGCCCGAAACCCACACCGACCGAGCGATCGTCGCCATCAGGACCTGGTCAGCGCCGCGCGTTCGCTGTCGCCGCATTCCCCGTCACTTTCAGCCAGTCCTTGAATGCCCGCACGGCTTCGTCCTCCGCGCGCGCAGCCGCCACATAAGTGAAGTAGCGCCACGGCGGCAGTGCCGGTTCGCTGAACGGCTGCACCAGCCGGCCTTCGGCGATGTCGTCCGCGACGAGCGCGATCGGCCCCATCGCGACGCCGAGACCGTCGAGTGCGCCTTGCAGCGTCAGATAGAAATGCTCGAGCGTGAGCGAATGCCGCGGCACCAGATTCGCGTGCCCCGCTGCCGCGAGCCACTCGGGCCACATGCCGGGATAGGTCGCCGCATGCAGCAGCGTGAAGCCCGCGAGATCGGCCGGCGTACGCAACGGCCTGCCATCGAGCAGCTTCGGCGCGCATACGGGTAGCCTGACTTCGGACAGGAATTCCTCGGCGACATAGCCGTCGATTGCCTGCGGGCCGCCGCGGACGATCAGGTCGACCTTGTCGCGCAACTTCTCGATCGGCTCGTTCGATGTCGACAGCCGCACTTCGACGGCCGGATGGGCGACCTGGAACGACGACAGCTTCGGCACGAGCCAGCGCAGCGAAAACGTCGCGGGCGCGCTGACGCGCAGCACGCGCTGCTGCCCCTGGCCGAAATGCTGCGCGGTGGCCAGCGCAATCCGGTCGAACGATGCACCGACCTCGGCGAGGTACGCGCGACCGGCATCGGTCAGGTCGACCCGCCGGTTGTGCCGCTCGAACAGCGGCCGGCCAAGCCACGCCTCCAGTTGCTGGACATGCCGGCTGATCGCGCCATGCGTCACGCACAGCTCGTCGGCGGCGAGCGTGAAACTGCCGTGCCGGGCCGCGGCTTCGAACGCGCGCAGCGAATTCAACGGAGGGAGTCGTCGGGCCATTCATCGTTTCGCGTGAGTTTTACTCACGTGAATGCTCAAATTTAATCGTTTGATCGGGCGATCATGCTTCGCCAATATGGCACACAAACGGCCTATGCGGCCGGAATATGTGTCTGAATTTCTCACATGGAGTATGGAGCATGCCGAACGTGGTGGTGGTGGGCGCCCAATGGGGTGACGAAGGCAAGGGGCGCGTCGTGGACTGGCTGGCGGCGCAGGCCGATCTCGTCGCACGCTACAACGGCGGCCACAACGCGGGCCATACGCTGGTCGTCGGCGACAAGACGTACAAGCTCGCGCTGTTGCCGAGCGGCATCGTGCGCGGCAAGCGCGGCGTGATCGGCAACGGCGTGGCGCTCGATCCGGAGGCGCTGCTGGCCGAGATCGGGCGGATGGCCGAGCTCGGGCTGTCGGTGACGCCGGACAATCTGTCGATCGCGGAGAACGCCACGCTGGTCCTGCCGATTCACCGTGCGATCGACCAGGCGCAGGAGCGTTTGCGTCGCGAACCCATCGGCACCACGCTGCGCGGGATCGGGCCGGCCTACGAGGACAAGGTGGGGCGCCGCGGGCTGCGGGTTGCCGATCTGGCGGAACCGGACCGGCTTGCCGGCAAGCTCGACGTGCTGGTCGATCACCACAATGCATGGTTCCGCGGCCTGGGGCTCGAGCCGTGCTCGCGCGACGCGATGCTGGCAATGCTGGTCGACATCGCACCGAAGATCCTGCCGTTCGTGCGTCCCGTGTGGGCCGATCTCAACGACGCGAACGACCGCGGCGAGCGCATCCTGTTCGAGGGCTCGCAGGCCGTGATGCTCGACATCGACTGGGGCACGTATCCGTTCGTGACGTCGTCGGGCACCGTTGCATCGGCCGCGGCGGCCGGCACCGGCCTCGGCGCGTCGAAACTCGGTCACGTGCTGGGCGTGACCAAGGCGTACGCGACGCGCGTCGGCGGCGGCCCTTTCCTCACCGAACTGAACGACGCCACCGGCGAAACGCTGCGCGCACGCGGACAGGAATTCGGCGTCAACACGGGCCGGCCGCGCCGCTGCGGATGGCTCGATGCCGCGCAGTTGCGGCAGGCCGTGCGGATCTCGGGTATCGATTCGCTCGCGCTCACCAAGCTCGACGTGCTCGACGGCTTTGCGTCGATCGAGCTGTGTGTCGGCTACGAACTCGACGGCGCACGCGTCGACCATCTGCCCGCGAGCCTCGATGCGCAGGCACGCGCAACGCCCGTCTATGAAACGTTCGCCGGGTGGGACGGGACCGTGAAGGGCGTGCGCGAGCGTGCGGCGCTGCCGCGTGCCGCACAGGATTTCATCGCACGCGTCGAGGCGGTCGCGGGCGCGCCCGTATCGATAATCACGACGGGCGCCGAGCGCGACGACACGATCGTGCTGAGCAATCCTTTCGACCCGGCCTGAGCGCGACGCGGCACGCGCAATGCGTGCCCGGCAGGCCGCCGCCATGCGGCCTGCATCGATCCGGCGCCGGTCGTCCTGCGGCATGGGTTGTCGCGTGAACGACGGCCTGCCGCCGCGGCGCACGGCAAACTGGACACGCCTGCACCGCTGCGGTACTGTTCCGCACGATTCGCGCCAGACCGGCCCGTGCCGGGGCGGGCGCCGCTGCGAAGCGATTTCAATCCCGGGGACATGTCGATGGACACGTTACAGATGATGCGCATTTTCGTCCGGGTGGCGGAGGAGGGCAGCTTCACGAGCGCGGCCCAGCGCCTGGACATCACCACCGCCTACGCATCGCGTTCGGTCGCGCAACTCGAAACGCACCTGCGCACCCGCCTGCTCAACCGGAGCACGCGCCGCATCGCGTTGACCGATGCCGGACAGCGCTATCTCGACCGATGCCAGCGCATCCTCGGCTATATCGACGAAGCGGAAGCCGAGGCGGCCGATGCGCAGGCGAAGCCGTCGGGGCGCCTGCATGTGCACGCGACGACCAGTTTCGGCCAGGCCTACCTGGTGCCCGCAGTGGTGCGATACCGGCAGCGCTATCCGTCGGTGGCCGTCGAGCTCACGCTGTCGCAGCACGTGCCCGACATCATCGACGAAGGCTACGACGTGTCGCTGCAACTGAGCGCGACGGAGTTGCCCGACTCGGGGCTGGTGTCGCAGCGGCTCGGCGATGTGCACAGCGTGCTGTGCGCGTCGCCGGCGTACCTGAAGGAACGCGGGACGCCGCGCACCGTGCGCGATCTCGAAGCGCATGCGTGCCTGCAGATCGTCACGCCGATCTTTCCGCGCGACCGCTGGCATCTCGACGGCCCCGACGGTCGCGAGACGTTCGAACTGCCGCTGGCGGATTTCCAGGTCAACATTGCCGACGCGCTCGGCGCCGCGTTGCGCGCCGGCCTCGGGATCGGCTCGTTGCCGATGTCGACCGCGGTGCCCGCACTGGCGAGCGGTGCGCTGGTTCGCGTGTTGCCCGAGTACCGACTGCAGAAACTGACGGTCTACGCGTTGTACGCGTCGCGCCAGTACCTCGACGCGAAGATCCGTACCTTCGTCGATTTCCTGCGCGAATGCGTGCCTGAAATGCTGTCCGCCGACGAGGCTGCGCTGCGCGGTTCCTGCGAGTCCTGAGCGAAGGCGGACGACGTGTGCCGGATCGCATGACGCGGCCCACGCATCGTCCTTGAGTCCAGGTTCCGGCTGCGCAAGATACTTTGCATACCTAAATTGATGGCGAAAAAGACGCGGCACGACTTCACCGACCGGCTGCATCGCTCGATGCGCGCCGTTATGGAAACCCTGCTTTCGATATCGGAGATCGTCGGTTCGGTGCGAAGCGTCGAGCGCGTGCCACCGCCGCTCGCGTAACGCATTCCTTCCCGCATAAGACAACGCCACGGATGCAAGTCCGTGGCGTTTTGCTTGACGTGCATCGCTGCACGGCAGCGGCGGATGCCTGCTGCGGTATTACTGCTGCTTGTCCCAGAGCGTGCGCCCGAAGAACGTGAGCGTGCGATCCCACGCGATCTGCGACCACACCGGATCGAACTGCGTGCCGCCGATGCGGCCGGGGCCGACGGCCGTTTCGTTCGCGAACGCGTGATGCGCGAGATAGCGGTGGAATTCGACGTCGACCTTTGCGTCGGTCAGCTTCTTCTCCAGCGCATCGACCTGGTCGATCGCGAAGAACGCATCCTGCGTACTCCAGTGACCCATCAGCGGCACCTTGATCTTCGACGGGTCGAGGTAGTCGAGCGGAGGGAAGCCGTACCACGTGACGCCGGCGTCCGCCTCGGCGAACTGCAGCGACAGCAGCGTGAGCGCGCCACCCATGCAGAAGCCGGTGACCGCCACGCGCGACGCGTGCGTCTTCAGGTAGTGCACCGCGCCGGGAATGTCCTGCGACGCGGCGTCGCCGAAATCGAGGCCCGTCATCAGGTGGTGCGCTTCTTCCTCCTCGACCGTCGACTTGCCGCGATACAGGTCGGGCACGAGCGCGAAGTAGCCGCAGCGCGCGAGGCGATCGGCGACGCCGCGGATCTGGTCATTCAGGCCCCACCACTCCTGGATGACGACGACCGCGGGTGCGCCTTCGGTCTTTTCCGGCGTGGCGAGGTAGCCCTGCAGTTCCTGGCCGTCCGGGCGGCGAAACGTGATCATGGAACCGGATGTTTGAGACATGAAACCGCTCCTTTTCGAAAAATGCGATGAGTGCGGCATCGGGTCGGCCAGCGAGTACGGTATGCCCGGTGAGTCGAGGTCTCGCTCGCGTTCGCTTCGGCCGGCGCCGACCACGCGGCCATTCTATGCGCAAACGCCGGCGGTCTGCGTGAACGGCGCGATGCGGCGGCCGATTCGCGCGCGCGCATCGATCGGGCGTCGTGCGGCGCGCATGTCGCGTGCGCCGAAAACACAACACCCCGCCCCGATGGACGGGCGCGGGGTGTTGCGTCGGCAACGGGCGTATCGCGGAATGCGTCGCGTGCGGCAGTCTTACTGACCGAAATAGACCGAGTCGCGAGCGTTCTGCTTGACCGCGATCGCGCGGCCGGCACGCACGCCGGCGGCGGCCTGTGCGCCGTAACCCGTCGCGTCGCCGTTCGTCACGCGCGCCTGCGCGGTCTGCAGCGCATTCGGGTAGTGGACATCGGAGACTTCCGGCTTGTACCCGGCCTGTTCGAGCTGGACGAGCTCTGCGCGGACCTGGGCACGCGTCAGTTGGTCCGACGGGTTCGACTGAGCGAATGCGCCAAACGATGCGGACAGGGCGCTGGCAGCGGCGACTGCGTAGATGAACGACTTCATGATGACCTCCGGTTTTCGTAGATTTCGCGCTTCGCTTGGTTGCGTTGAGCGGTTGATTTGCATCGTAGCGATCGCGATACCGGTCGGAAATAGGCGTTCCAGCGAATAATTATTGCAACTGGGTAAACGATTCGCGGGAAAAACGGGTTTTGTCGGACGATTGTTGGCGTGCCTGATGGCGGTCACGGGTTGCGGTGCGGCATGATCGTCGCGGCGGCGGTGAGTCGAGCATGGCATGTCGACGCAAGAACGACGGGCCGGCGCGCTACAGGACAGGAGCGTATGGCGACCGAACGCCGACCTTGGCCCCGAGCTTGGCCGATAGAAAGCTCAGTTGAATCGGACAACGAAGTATTGATGGTGGGCAAGGAAAGCCGCACGCCCCATCGCGCTGAAATCGAGACCAGCCTTCCTTCGCGCATCGACCGGAATGCCCGTGCCGTCTCGTCGCGCGTACCACATCACGCGTCGACGATCGCCTGCCGTTTCCGGTATTCGGCAGGCGTGATCCCGACATGCCGCGCGAACGACCGTCTGAGCGTATCGACATTCGCGAAGCCGCATTTCGCGGCGACCTGCTTCGGCGTGTCGTGTCCGTTTTCTAGCAACTGGCGAGCCGCCGCGACGCGGGTCGCTTCGACCCACGCGGCCGGCGTCATGCCGACCTCCGCGCGAAAGAGCCGTGCGAAGTGGCGCGGGCTCATGCCCGCATGCTTCGCGAGTTCCGCCACCGAGTGCTCGAGTTCCGGATGGCTGGCGATCCAGCGCTGGACTTCCTGCAGCACCGAACGCCCCGCCGGGCGCGCCGCGCCGCTGCGGCTGAACTGGAGCTGCCCGCCCGGGCGCTTGAAGAACATGACGAGTTGCGCGGCGACGCGCCGCGCGATTTCCCGGCCGAGATCCTCCTCGACCAGCGCAAGCGCGAGATCGAGGCCGGCCGTGACACCGGCACCGGTGCGCAGCTTGCCGTCGCGTACGTACAGCGCGTCCGCTTCGACGGTGAGCGACGGATAGGCGGCGGCGAGCGCATCGGCCGCGGCCCAATGCGTCGTCAGGCGTCGTCCTTTCAGCAGGCCGGTCGCCGCGAGGATGAATGCGCCGGTGCAGATCGAGCCATACCGTTTGCTTTGCACGGCGGCCGATCGAAGCCACGCGAGCACGTCGGTGCGCAGCGCGATCCGGCCGGCACCCGGTGCACCGGCAACGAGCAGCGTGTCGATGCGATCGGGAATGTCGGGAGCGATCCAGTCGGCCAGCAATTGCGCGCCCGATGACGTGCGGATCGGGCCGGACTCGCTCGCGATGATCCGCAGCGTATAGAACGGTTTGCCGCTTTCGGCGTTTGCCTGTGCGAATACGTCGAGCGGCGCGGAGACGTCGAGCAGTTGTACGCCCGGTACCGCGAAAATACCCACGACCTTCGGCATGTTCGGTTGCGTGATGTGTCGATGTGTCGAATGTGACGCGTAGCAGTATAGACGCGCGGTGCGATGCGACGGGCGGGGCATCGGCGCATTACGCGGGTGCGATTCGATGGTTCCGGCAGTGGTGGCCGTCGATCGAGCAAAATGGCAGGATTTGGCGTAATACGCCGATTGATGCCAAACGACGGTCTCCGCAGAATGAATGCGGTCTTCCAAGGAGATCGATCATGACTGTGAACGTCGCCGGCATCACCCTTCCCGATAGCCAACTCGCGCGCGAGATCACCGAACTCGTACGGGATACCGAGTCCGAGTTGCTGTTTCATCACTCCAGCCGCGTGTACTACTTCGGTGCGCTCGCGGGCCAGCGCCGCGGGCTGAGCTACGATCCCGAACTGCTCTATTGCGGCTGCATGTTCCATGACATGGGGCTCACGCATCGACACAGCAGCGCATGTGAGCGATTCGAAGTGGACGGCGCCAATGCCGCCCGCGATTTCCTGAAGAGCAGGGGCATTTCGCAGCAGGACATCGACCTCGTGTGGACCGCGATCGCACTGCACACCACCCCCGGCATTCCGCAGCACATGCATCCGGTCGTCGCGCTCGTCACCGCCGGTGTCGAGATGGATGTGCTGGGCCTCACGTATCCGGAGTACAGCGACGTCGAGCGAGAAGCCGTCGTCCGCGCGCATCCGCGCACGCCGCATTTCAAGGAAGACATCATCCAGGCGTTCTACGACGGCATCCGGCACAAGCCGGACACGACGTTCGGCAACGTGAAGGCCGATGTGCTGGCCGACAAGGATCCGCATTTCCATGCAGGCAATTTCTGCAGCGTGATCCGAGCGTCGGCGTGGGCCGGTTGATCGGTGTCGGTGGCGGGCGGGGCGGGGGGAAGGCAACCGGTGCGACGCATGTCGAATTCGGTGGCCGGACGTGGCGGGCGCCGTTTCGTCGATGGAATATTCATTAGAAAAGTTGTTACGTGACAACTTCATGACGTCAGTCAGCGACTTCATATACTTGAATTTCACGATCCCGCTCCAGACGCGCATCTCCGGCCGCGCGTGCCGGGGCGGCGAGCGGGAAGCCCCGTTTCGCCGACACCCGCAATTGCTCGGCGTCGACCGGTCGTCGACCGCCTGACGACCGAATCCGCCCGTCTTCGGCAAAACGCCTATAATGGTTGGGCAAATTGCCGGAGAAGAGTCATGAGTACGATCGCGTTTCACCCTTCGGGCGTCGCGCACCCGCGCCAAGCCGAGTTCACGATCCTCGAGCAACTGCTCGCGATTCGCGTGCGCTCGGGCGCCGATCTCGCGGAGTTGGCGAGCGCGCGCGTCGACGTCGCGGTGATCGACCGGCTGTCGGAGCGCGGCCTGAAGTCGGACGAACTCGCCTTCATCATCCCGCGGCGCACGCTGAGCCATCGCCGCCAGGCGCACGAACGGCTGTCGCAGGAGGAGTCCGACAAGGCGATCCGGCTGGCGCGCATCGTCGCGCAGGCGACGGCCACGTTCGGCGACCAGGACAAGGCGATGGCGTGGCTGCGCAACGGGCTCCAGCGCTTCGGCGGACGCACGTCGCTCGACATGGCGAGTACCGAGCATGGCGCGCGGCTCGTCGAGGAAGCCCTCACGCAGATCGACGAGGGGTACTTCGCTTGACGACGCTGTGGCGCATCAGCAATTACGCGGACCTGAAAGGCATCGGCGGATTGCGGGCCGGCGGGCGCTGGCATTTTGCCGGGCAGCCCGTCGTCTATCTCGCCGAGCATCCGGCGCTCGCGCTGCTCGAGACGCTCGTTCACTTCGAAATCGCCACCGTTGCGCAATTGCCGAGCGGCTACCAGCTGCTTCGGGTCGAGGTGCCTGAATCGGTGGATGTTGCCGAGATCGCGGAGGGCGATGCGCCGGCCGACTGGCGAGAGGACGTCGACTGGACCCGCAGCGCCGGCACCGAGTGGCTGCACACGCAGCCGAGCGCCTTGTTGCGCGTACCGAGCGTCGTCGTGCCGCACGCGCACAACTTCCTGTTGAATCCGCTGCACCCTGCCGCATCCGGGATCCGCATCGCCGAAGTCATGCAGTCGCCGTACGACAGCCGGATTCTGCGGCTGATCCAGTCGAACAAGAGCGAATAGGGCTGATTGCGCATTGTCGCGCGGCACCGCGCCGATCAGCGCTCGCCTGCGGCTCCGGTCTGCCGGTCGCGGCGGGCAGGGCGCTGCACGTCACCGATGCGGAACATGAACGCGGCACACGGCAGCAACGATCGATGAACAGAACGGCCACGCATCGTGGCAAGGGGGCGCCGTGACGAACGCGCATCTGCTCGAAATGGACGCCATCCTGTCGGGCCCGGGGTTTTTCGATTTTCTCGGCGACGTCGATTGCGATCGCGCGCTGGCCAGCCGCGAGGCGGAGCCGTTCGACGCCGGCTGGATGACGGCATTCGACGAAATCGACGGCGATCCGGGCGCCGTGCTGGACAAGCCGGCCGTGGATGCCCTGAGGGAAAAGGCGTTCAGGCTCGCGTTCCGGGCATCGGGGAATGCCGACATCGCGGCGTGCGTGTCGGATGACATCGAGCTGATCGCGCGAAGCCGGCTGTCGGGCCGCACCGACGGCTGGCCGTCACGCGTTCTTTGGGATACCTACACGAACGGCCGGTTTCCCTGCTAGCCGATGCGGCGTACCGGATGCGCCGATGCATGCGATCGGACGATGCCAATCACGTGCCTGCCGCGATGATTGTCAAACAGTGTGAGTCAATCGTCAGCATTTGCAACGGAAGTAACAGTCCCCGCAATTCGACGGTTTCGGGCGTGGGTGCGGCTACATTGGCTCCACCTGCCGCACGTCGCGGTGAGGCATGCGACAAGCCGCACGAAGGCGGCCCGCAGCAACAACGTCTTTGGGGAGAATGACCATGAACAAGATTCGCACGATTCTGCTTGGCGCCGCGCTGACGGCAATCGCATCGGCCGCTTTCGCACAAACGGCCCAGACGGGCGCAGAAGGTTCCGCCGGCGTCGGTGCACAAGTCCAGACGCCGCTGCTCGGCGGCGGCGTGGGCGTGCAGGCGGGTGCAGGCGCGAATGCCGCGGGCTCGGGTGCGGGCGCAGGCAACCTGGTCGGCGGTGCGCTGAACGGCGTGGGCAAGACGGTCGGCGGCGTCGGCTCGGCAGCGGGCAATGCGGTTGGCGGTGCGACGCAGGCGGTCGGCTCGGCTGCAGGTTCGGCGAAGGATGCCGCGACATCGGCCGTGCACACGACGAAGTCGCACGTGAAGCACGTTGCATCCTCGGCAAAGAGCCACGCGCAAGGCGCGGTGTCGACGGCGGGTGATGTCGCAGGCGGCGCGAAGGCGAAGGCCGGCGAAGCGCTCGAGGGTGCGGCGAACTCGGTGCAGGGCGGCGCATCGGTCGGCGTGAAGGGTTCGGCGTCGGCACAAGGCGGCGCGCTGTAAGCGATACGCTTTCAGCCAAGGCCCGGCCCGCTTCGATGCGGGCCGGGCTTTTTTGTTGGCGCGAGCCGCGCATCGCGGCCGCGTCAGTGTGCCGCGAACCGGAACAGGCGTGCCGCGCACCCTCTGCCCATTGCCTGCCCGTCATGCTTAAATAGCGGGGCTTCCGGTCGCCGGTAGCCCTTGCGCGGCATCGGTCGATGCAGGCAAGCATGTCCGATCGGCAGCGTGACGACAGACGACTCCAAAGCGCTGCCGCGGCCCGCCCGGCGTGGTCCGATAACATTCCGAGGCATCACGACCATGACCATCCCGCTCCGTCTTCTCGCGCTTGCCTGCGTGCCGTGGCTCGCGGCTTGCGCGTCACCGCCTATGCCGTGCGGCGAGTGACGCGTGCGGGGTGAGCACGGTGGGCGCGAGGCCGGACGAATTCGCGGCGCCCGCTTTCAGGTACCATCCCGACCCGCTGGCGACGGGCGGCACGATCGGTGCGGACGAGCGCCGCCACCCGTGATGGCGCACCCGGCGGCGGTCCGGATTGCGACCAGCGGCCGGGCGCGTCGTTCGACGGCGCACAATGCCGGTCGACATCGCCCTTTCGTCATGAACCAGAGGAATCTTCGTGAAGTTCATCCACGCCGCAGACATTCACCTTGACAGCCCGCTGCACGGCCTGAGCGCGTATCCGGATGCGCCGGCCGCGCAGTTGCGCAACGCGTCGCGCGAGGCGCTGCGGCAGCTCGTGGATCGTGCGATCGAAGAGGAAGTCGCGTTCCTCGTGATCGCCGGCGACCTGTACGACGGCGACTGGAAGGACCACAACACCGGCATTTTCTTCGGCCAGCAAATGGGCCGCCTGCGCAAGGCCGGCATTCGCGCATTCGTGCTCGGCGGCAATCACGATGCCGAAAGCGAGATGACGAAGAAGCTGACCTTGCCCGACAACGTCACCGTGTTCGGCCACCGCAAGCCGGAAACCTTCAAGCTGCCGGAATTCGACGTCGCGCTGCACGGGCAGAGCTTCAAGGACAAGGCCGTCGTCGACAATCTCGCGATCGGCTATCCGGATCCCGTGCCGGGCCATTACAACATCGGCGTGCTGCACACCGCGCTCGAAGGCTATGCGGCGCATGCGAACTATGCGCCGTGCTCGCTGGCGGAATTGCATGCGAAAGGCTACGACTACTGGGCGCTCGGCCACGTGCACGAATTCCAGCATTGGTCGGGGCCGTCGACCGTCGTGTTTCCCGGCAACCTGCAGGGGCGCCATATCCGCGAGACGGGCCGCCGCGGCGCGGTACTCGTGACGGTGGAGCAGGGCCGCACGCACGTCGAGCGCCTGTACCTCGACGTGCTGCGCTGGGAGGCGTTGTCGGTCGACGCGTCCGATTGCCTGACGGTCGCCGACCTGTCGAGAAAGATCGGCCAGTCGCTGGAGACGCTGTTGAGCGTCGATGGCCACGTGCCGCGCGCGGTGCGCGTGACGGTCACGGGCCGCACGCCCGCGCACGGTCTCTTCTTCGGCCGTGCGCCGCAATTGCGTGCGGAGGTGCTGAACCAGATCGGCATCATCGGCAACGAACGGCTGTGGCTGGAGAAGGTCCGGCTCGCGACGTCCGCGCCCGTGCAGCCGCAAGGCGAGAGCGAGCAACTCGAGGCGCTGGAGGATCTGAAGCAGATCCTGGCCGATGCCGCACACGATCCGGATTTTCTCGCGCTGCTCGAACGCGACCTGAAGCCGTTCGTCGGCAAGGTGCGCAGCGACGTGAAGGAAGAGGTGCCGCTGCTGACGATGGCGCGCGCCGGCGAACTCACGGCGCTGGTCGAGCAGGTCGGTCCCGCGTTGCTCGCGCGGCTGGCGAGGGGGGAATAAGCGATGCGAATCAGCCAGCTCGACCTGATCAAGTACGGCAAGTTCACCGACGAGACGCTGCGCTTTCCGTCGGCCGGCCAGGATTTCCACGTGATCGTGGGGCCGAACGAGGCCGGCAAGTCGACGATCCGGACGGCCGTGTCGGAACTGCTGTTCGGGATGAAACTGCAGACCCCGCTCGACTTCCTGCATGCGACGCCCGAACTGCGTCTCGGCGGCTTGCTGGAGGGCGGCGCCGGCGCGCTCGCCTTTCATCGCGCCCGCGGGCGCAGTCCGCTGCGCACGCCCGCCGACGACAAGCTGCCGGACGACTATCTCGACGCCATCCTCGACGGCGCGACGCGCGAGTTCTTCGAACAGATGTTCGGGCTCGACCACGGGCGGCTCGTCGACGGTGGCCGGAGCATTCTCGACGCGTCCGACAAGCTCGGCCAGGTGCTGTTCGAATCGGCGGCGGGTGTCGGCACGCTCGGCCCCGTGCGCGAGGAACTCGACGCGCGCGCGGCCGCGCTGTGGGCGCCGCGGCGCAGCGGCAGCGCATTCGCGCAGGCCGAGACTTCGTTTAACGAAGCAGTTGGCGAACTGAAGGCGGTCCAGGTGCGCACGCGCGACTGGGTCGATCGCAAGGAGGCGCGCGACGCGGTCGAGCAGGAGATCGAGCAGGCGCGCGCGGAGCAGCGTCGCCTCGAAGCGTTGCGCTCGAAGCTCGAGCGCGTGCGGCGGCTGGCGCCGTACCTGAAGGAACTGACGATCAAGGAAGCGGCGCTGGCCGAACTGGGGGCCGTCGTCGAGCTGCCGCCGACCGCGTATGCCGACTTGCTGAAAGCGCAAGGCGATCTCGCGGCCGAACAGAAGGTGCTCGAGGAACGGCGCGCGGACCTGCTCGCGAAACGGCAGGCGCGTGATGCGATCGATCCGGATACCGATGCGCTGGCGCTCGAAGCCGATATCGAAGCGCTCGACCAGCTGCGCGGCGCATGCATGAATCATGCACAGGATCTGCTGTTGCTCGGCGCGGACGTCGAGCGGCATCTGTCCGCCGCGGGTTCGGCCGCCGCGCAGCTCGGCTGGCCGACCGACGAGACGTCGCTGCGCGCGGCCCTGCCGACCGCGCTGTCGCTGAAGACGGTCGCGAACCTGCTGCGCGACCACGGCGCGCTGCATCAGGCGCTGGCCGGCGCGCGCGAGTCGCTCGACGAGCGCACGCAGGAACTCGCGCAGGCACAGGAACAACTGGCGCGCCTGTCGACCGTCGATGTGCCTGAAGCGCTTCGTGCGGCGCTCGCCGATGCGCAGGGCTTTCGCAATAGCGTGCAGCGTGAACAGGCACTCGAACGCGACATCGCGGCCGCCGAGCAGACGCTGTCCGACGCGCTCGATGCGCTCGGCCAGTGGCGCAAGCCGGTCGACGCGCTGCGTGCGCTCGACGTGCCGTCGGCGGCTCGGCTCGGTGTGCTGCTGACCGAAGCGAGCGAGCGCGCGAGCGCGGCCGCCGCCGCACGCGATGCACGGGACGGCGCGCAGGAAGAACACGAGCGGCTCGAACTGCAGGAGAAGCATTTCGCTCAGACCCACAAGGTCGTCACGACCGCCGAGGTGCTGGCGGCGCGCGCTCGCCGCGATGGCGCCTGGGGCGACGTTCGCAGTGGCGCGGTGGATCTCGCAACCGGCGCGCCGGCCGTCGACGATGCAATTCGCCTTGCCGACGAACTCGTCGATGCGCAGCTCGGCGCCACGCAAGCGGCGGCGACACTGCAATCGCTGCGTCAACAGGTCGAATCCGCGCGCGTCGTGTTGACGCGCCGGCAGGCGACCGTGGACGAGCGCGAACGCGAGCTGGCGGCGCATCGCGACGCGTGGGCCGAACTGGCGACGACGGCCGGCGTGCCCGGCATGCCGCTGGCGGCGATGGGCGACTGGCTCGCCAAGCGCGACACGGTGTTTGCCGCGCAGCTCGAGCTCGACCGCCTGCGCCGCGAATTGGCGACGATCCGCGATGCGCGGGCCGGTGCGGAAGTCGCGTTGCGTTCGGCGCTGCGCGCGGTATCGCGCGGCGGCGACGCCGACGGCCTGACGGCACTCATCGCGATCGCCGGGACGTTCGTGCAGTCGGCGGAGAAGACGCTCGCACAAAAGGACAGCCTGGAGGACCGCGCGCGCGAAGCCGAACGCGGATGCGCGACGGCTCGTTCGCGCGCAGGCCAGGCCCAGGCCGCCTACGATGCGTGGCACGCGCAATGGCGCGACGCGCTTGCCGACGCGAAGCTGTCCGCCCATGCAGTGACGCTGGCTGCCGCGGAAGGTGCGCTCGCGCTCGCGAATACGGTGACCGCCGAACTGGCCGACGCCGATGCGCCGCGCAACCGGATGACCGCGATCCGCGCGGAGCTGGCCGCGCTCGAGGCCGGCGCACGGCGGCTGGCCGAAGCGCTCGAGCCCGCGTGGCTGGCGAGCGGCGACTGGCTGGACGTTGCGCGCCGGTTGACGATGCGCGTTGCGGCCGCACGGGAAACCGCGCGTGCGATCGGTCGTGCCGACGACGCGGTGCGGCAGGCCGACGGCAAGGTCGCCGATGCCGCCGCCGCGGTGGCAGGCGCGGATGCACGCATTCAGCCGTTGCTGCAACTGGCCGGCGTCGCGTCGATCGACGCGGCGCTGCCACTGGCCGAGCAATCGGACCGGCAGCGTCAGCTTCGACAGGCCGTCGATGCCGCGAAGGAGGCGCTGGTGCGCGACGGCGACGGCTTGTCCCAGCCGGCCGTCGAGGCCGAGGTCGCTGAACAGGACATCGCCGACGTGCCCGCGCATCTCGAAGCGGTGAAGCAGTCGCTGGGCGACGTCGGCACGCGCCTGAACGCGCTCGCGCAGCAGCAGGTCGTGGCCCGGCAGGCATTCGGCGCGATCGACGGCCAGGCGAATGCGGCCGTGGCCGAAGCAAAGCGGCAGGAAGCGCTCGCGGCGATGGGCGATGCAGCGGAACAGTATCTGGAAGCGGCGACCGCGAGTCGCTTGCTGAAGTGGGCGACCGATCGTTATCGCGACCAGAAGCAGGGGCCGATGCTGCGCCGGGCGGGCGAGATTTTCGCGGGACTTACGCTGGGCGAATTCGCGCGGCTGACCGTCGACACCGAACGGACGCCGCCCGCGCTGTATGCGCGGCGCACGAAGGGCGCGTCGGTCGAGGTCGCCGGCCTGAGCGAAGGGACGCGCGACCAGTTGTTCCTCGCGCTGCGGATCGCGGCGCTCGAACTGCAACTCGCCAGCAGGACCGGGCTGCCGTTCGTTGCCGACGACCTGTTCATCAACTTCGACGATGCACGTGCGAAGGCGGGGCTCGAGGCGCTGCGCGATCTGTCGACGCGAACCCAGGTGCTGTTCCTGACGCACCACGATCACCTGCTGCCGCTCGTACGGGACGTGTTCGGCGCGCAGGTCAACGTGGTCGCGCTGCAGCGCGAGGCAGCCGGCGCATGACGCCGGGCGGCCCGATGTCCCGATACGTGGGAATGGTCATCGCGTACAGGTAGTATGTGCGGTTCCGAAACGCACGCGACCGGTTCTGCCGGTCACGGGTCCGGCCACACGAGGGATCGATATGAACAAGCTGGTAGCTGCCATTGCGTTCGCGGCGGACAAGCATCGCAATCAGCGGCGCAAGGACGACGAGGCGTCGCCATACATCAATCATCCGATTGCGCTGGCCGCTGTGCTGGCCAACGAAGCCGGCATCGAGGACGAGCGCGTGATCGTCGCGGCGGTGTTGCACGACACGATCGAGGACACGGAGACCACCGAGCAGGAACTGCTGCGGCTGTTCGGCAAGGACGTCGCGGACATCGTGATGGAAGTCACCGACGACAAGTCGTTGCCGAAGGACGAGCGCAAGCGCCTGCAGGTCGAGCATGCGGCGACGATCAGCCGCCGCGCGAAGCTCGTGAAGCTCGCGGACAAGATCTGCAACCTGCGCGACATCGCCCGGCATCCGCCCGCGGACTGGCCGCTCGAGCGCAAGCAGGCGTACTTCGACTGGGCGAAGTCGGTCGTCGACCGGATGCGCGGTGTGCATCCGGGCCTCGAAGGGATCTTCGACGCCGCGTACGACGCGCGGCCGGCCGACTGACGCGCGGCCATGCAGGCGGCCCGATCCCGATCCGTCGCGCGGTCACTGCCTGCGGTGGCGGGCGTCGACGTGGGCGGCGACAGGAAGCAGTGCGACCTCGTGATCCTGCGCGGCTCGACGATCGTCCGGCGCGAGGCGCGGATCGCGCCCGAAGCGCTGCCTTCGCTGTGTATCGAGCATGACGTGGTGGCGGTCGGCGTCGACGCACCGAGCCTGTGGTGGACCGGAAGCGGGCGCCGGGCGGCCGAGCAGGCGCTCGCGCGTGAACGGATCTCATGTTTCCCGACGCCGTCGCGCGAGCAGGCCGTGGCCAGCACGTCGGGCTTTTTCGACTGGATGTTCATGGGGGAGCGTGTCTACCGCGCGCTGGCCGGCGCCTATCCGCTGCTGACCGACGCACGGTATGCCGGCGGGCGCGTGAGCTTCGAGACTTATCCGTACGCGATTACCTGCGCGATGCTCGGCAAGGCGATTGCGTCGGCGAAGCAGAAGAGCAACCAGCGGCGGCAATTGCTCGCGCAACTCGGAATCGACGTGTCGACGCTGCGATCGGTCGACGCGCGGGACGCCACGCTGTGTGCATTGACCGCGCAATACGTGATCGACGGCAGCGCACACGCGTATGGCGATGCGGAGGGCGGGTATATCCGTGTACCGGTCGTCGGCGAGACGATCGTTCTCGATACGGTCCAGTCAGGGGCCGTGGCTCGCTGATACCCGTGGGCCCGTGGCAGCAGGGTGAGCTTTTTCGGGACGCGCATCGGACTGTCGAAGTCACGGTGTCGAGCAGGGACAGCCGGTCGGCATGTGCGGAGCAGGTGGCGTGCGCATCGACATAGGCAGTCGACGCACCGTATGCCTCACGGCCGTGATGCTCAGTCTTCGAGAATGGACTTCGGTACGCTGGAGAGATCGCAGGCATCGGCCTGCTCGAAGTAGCCTTGCGCATCGTCGATCATCACGACCGCGACGTCGATCAGTTCGTCGAGCCGCTGCAGCAGCGATTCGCGCCACTCGAAGTCCTCGTCGCGCTCGGGCGTCTTGTCGAGCTGCTCGATGATCGAGTCGGCGGTCTGCAGGAACGGGATCGCCTGTTGATAGTTTTCGATCGAGACCATCGCTGCGTTGCGCGCGCCGACGAGCCGTTCACGATGCTCGTCCGCTAGTTCGGACTCGCCGCTGATGCGCGGCAGGACATCCGAGATGCGTTGCAGGAGCGGCGGGACCTGTTCTTCGAGCATGACGGCGCGCTCGCGCAGCGCGGCGTATTCATCGCGGAGATCGGCGTCGCCGGATTGTGTGGTGCTGTCCATCGTCGGTGTGAGTGCGTTGTTCGATCGCGGCATGATACTCGACGGCGTGCGCCCCCTCGTTTGTTCCGCAGCAGGATGACGAGAGCGCGACGCCAATACGGAGCGCGGTGGACCAGAGGATGTCGTCGACCGTCTAGATATAGGAGGAAAGAAGGCGGCGCTCCTGATCCGTCGTGGACTTTTCGCGTTGCTGTATGTGTCGAGCGTGACACCCCAAGCCCCGAACGCGGCAGCGCACGAGGCTTTTTCAAAATATTTTCACAAAGGGGTTGCGCGGACGAGGGCAGGTGCTTAGAATCACGCCTCTTTCGCGCTAACGGAAACGCGGCGCGGGAGAAGAAGGGAAGCGGTGCTGTCGGGCGGGTCGTAGCGGCCTCGGCGGTGCAGGAAGTTGAACCCCAGCCGTCGCAACGAAGTAGTTAAAAAGTTGTTGACGAACTGAAAAAGACGGTTCATAATCTCCGCTTCTCTGCTGCTGAAAACGCAGCGCTGCTGAGAAAGCCTCCGGGTCCTCGCAGAAATGCTCTTTAAAAATTAACAGCCGATAAGTGTGGGCGCTTGATGGA